>JAUYGN010000099.1 GCA_030690545.1 Solirubrobacteraceae bacterium | reverse complement strand
GCTCGCCGGGCTGCGCGCCGACCCCGCCGCGCGCGAGCGGCTTGGCGCGGCCGCCGCGACGACGACGCAGGCGCGCTTTGATCCCGCGCGCCTGCTCGCGCAGACGCACGCGCTCTACGATGAGCTGCTGAGATGATCCTCGCGGTCCTCGAGCAGGACGTTCCGGGGCTCACCGCACGCGTGCACGCCATGGACCGCGGCCAGCAGCGGGTACTCTCGCGCGCGGCGGCGCAGCTGGCTCTGCGAGTCATCCCGGTCGACGATCCGCGGCTGGGTCGAGCGTGGGCGGCGCTCGGCACCACGCCAGTCGATCCGGCGATCAGCGATCATCTCCAGGTACTGGTCGACGAGCTCGACGACGAAGCCGCGGCAGCTCAGATCGAGCTCGACGACATCCTCGAGACCGGGGGCACACGAGATCGTCAACTCGCGCTCACCGCTCGGTATGAGCGCGCGTTCGCCCGGGCGCGCGCGTGCGAGGCGCTGGCTGCCGCCCTGGAACCCGACCTTGACGACGCCGTCGGCGGCGCGCTCTACGAGGCGAACGCTGCGCTCGACCACTCGCCCGCGACGATCCGAGCGCTCGTGGAGGGCGTTGCAAGCGGAGCCAGCGACCCGGTGGGCGACGCCCTGCGGCAACTCGCTCCTCGCTGACCCAGGCGTCGGGCTGACCGCGACCAGCGCGAGCGTGTGACGCCGTCAGGCGACCACGTCACGGTTTCGGGTCAGATGCGGGTCGTGCCCGCCACCACGACGCAGCTGATCGCCAGCAGGATGCCGAGCACGACGCAGGCAGCGAGAATCGGCTGGATCGCCAGACGCCGCCGATCGGCGACCTCGAACATCAGGTAGCCGACGACCCCGCCGGCCATCAGACCGCCGATGTGACCGCCGATCGAGATGCCCGGGATCAGGAACGTGATGCCGAGGTTCAGGACGAGCGTGATGCCCAGGCCCGACTGCCACGGGTCGATGCCGCGCGCGCGCAGCGCGAGGATCGCGGCGCCCATCATCCCGAAGACCGCGCCGGACGCACCGACCGTCACGGCGCCCGGCGACACGACGAGCGCTCCGAGCGAGCCGCCGAGCATCGACACGAAGTAGATCGCCGCGAAGCGCAGCTTGCCGATCACGGGCTCGAGCATCGTCCCGAGGAAGTAGAGGAAGTACATGTTGAACGCGAGGTGCAGCAGACCCGCGTGCAGGAAGCCCGCGCTGATGATCCGCCACCAGTCACCGTCCGCGACGCTCGGGCCGAACAGCGCGCCGTTGACCCAGACCGAGCCGCCGCGGCCGTCCAGTCCGCCGCCGCCGGCGGACATCGCCAGGAACGCGATCACGTTGATCGCGATCAGCGTGTAGCTCAGCCGCGGATCGCCGTGGATCGACGCGGCGGTGTGCACCTTCGTCTTCTGGCGCGAGCACTCCGGGCAGCGCATCCCGACCGGCGTCGCCGTCATGCAGTCCGGGCAGATCGGCCGGCCGCAGGACGAGCACGACACCCCGGTCTCGCGATCGGGGTGCCGGTAGCAGGTCGTTGCGGTCGAGGCCTCCACGGGGCGGGTGACGCTACCAGCCGCAGGCCGCGACGCGGCCCCCGGCGTTACGCCATCTGCGCGGCGATGATCGGCTGGCGCGTCGGGACCTCGCTGCCGCCGAGCGGCTCGTGCGTGACGAGCACCTGCTTGACGTCCTCGAGGTCGCCGGGCACGGTGACGGTCGCGCGCCCCTTGCGCACCGAGAAGAGCGCCTCGGTCGCCTCGGGCGCCGTGCCGTTGTCGCGATCCAGCCAGACCTGGTAGATGCGCCCCTCCGGCGGGGACTGCAGCCCGGCCACGACGAGCTTTGCGCTTCCGTCGGCAACCTGCATCCGGCACGACGCTCCGGCGGGCACCTGCGCGCAGGCGATCGACTGCGGCGCGCTCCCCTCGTCGGTCGTGCCGACGAGCAGCACGCCGCTGCCGACCCCGAGCGCGAGCAGCGACGTCGCGAGCACCGCGGCAGGCCACGGACGCAACCGCAGCAGGCGCAAGCGCCGCGACTCACGCTCGATCGGCCGGTCGGCCATCGGGCCGGCCGCCTGCAGCAGCTCGGCCTCGGCGTTGACGGCCGCCATCACGCGGGAGCGGATCTCCGGCGGCGCGCTGAGCTGCGGCACCGCGTTGAGCAGCGCGTCGGAGACGAACCCCAGCTCGGCGATCTTCGCGGCGCAGACGCCGCAGTCGCCGACGTGCGCGGCGTACTGCTCCCACTCCTCGTCGGGCATCGCGCGCAGCACGTAGCTCGCCGCGTCGTCGATCCGCGGACAGGTGTCGTAGCTCATGGCATGACCTCGCGCAGGCCCCCGAGTTGGGCGCGCATCTTCTCCAACCCCAGCCGCATCCTGCCTTTCACGGTACCGATGGGCGTGTCGATCATGCTGGCGATCTCGCTCTGCGTGAAGCCGCCGAAGTAGGCGAGCTCGATGACGCGGCTCTGCTCGGCCGGCAGCGTCAGCAGCGCCTGGCGGATCTCCTCGGCCTCGTCGAGCCGCGCGACCTCGACGTCGGTGCGCTCGCGTGCCTCGAAGCGCTCCTCGATCCCCTCGTCGCTCGCGCGCCGGCGGTCGTGCACGACCGAGCGTCGCAGCGAGTCGATCGCGCGGTTGTGGACGATCCCCAGCACCCACGTGCGCACCGAGCCGCGGGCGCGGTCGTAGCGCGCGCCGCTGCGCCACAGCGACAGGAAGGCCTCCTGCACGACGTCCTCGGCGGCGGCGCGGGTGCCGCACATCCGGTAGGCGAGCGAGAAGGCCGCGCTGCAGTGGCGCTCGTAGACGACCTCGAAGGCCTGGGCATCCGCGCGGCGCACGAGCTGCATGAGGTCCTCGTCGGCGAGATCGCGCAGCTCGCTCGGGCTGTGATCGGCGTTCTTGCGCAAGCGTGACATGTGCCGGGGGTACGGTCGCGTCGCTCGAGCGGATCAGTCGCGGCGCGCGAGCTTGCGCGCCTCGCCTGCGGCCGCGCGCAGCGTGCGCTGCGCGAGGTCCAGGGGGTTGCGCGACTGCGCCGCGCGGCGGCGCTGCTGCTGACGCACGCGCAGGACCACGAGCGCCGTGCCGGCCGACGCGCCGACGACGACCGCGGCAGCTGGGCGCACCCAGTTGCGCGGATCGCGCATCGCCGACAGCTCCCAGCCCTCGAGCTCGTCGGCGGCGGCGTCGGTGAGCTTGAGCAGCGTCGTCTCGACGCGCGTCTTGAGCGTCTCGGGCGGCTCGATCGGGGCGAGCGCGAGGCGCAGCATCCGCTCGAGGTCGGCCGATGTGGCGTCGGAGCTCATGCCGGCGTCACGATTCCCTGCAGCTGCTTGATCGCACGGTGCAGCAGGACCTTGGTCGCGCCGTCGGTCTTGCCCATCGAGCGCGCGATCTCGCGGTTGTCCATGCCGAGCGCGAAGCGCATGATGAGGGCCTCGCGACGCTCGTCGGGCAGCTGCTGGATCCCCGCGATGATGCGCGCCAGCTCATCGCGGCCCTCGACGAGATCCTCGGTCGTGTGCATCGCGCTGAGCATCGTCGTGTCGTCGAGCGGCGTCTGCGGCCGCCGCGTGCGGTCGCGGTAGAGGTTCGCGGCGAGGTTGTGGGCGATGCGGATCAGCCAGGGTCGCAGCGGCCGTCCGTCGGACTCCGCCTGTGCGCGCTCGAAGTGCCGGTAGGCCTGCAGGAAGGTCTGCTCGGTCAGGTCCTCGGCGTCGTGGTGGTTGCCGACGCGGTAGTACGCATAGCTGTAGACGTCGCGCAGATGGGCGCGATAGAGGTCGGAGAACGCCCCGTCGAGGCGCGCCTTGTCCGCTGGGTCCACAGCGCATCAGACTACCCCGGTCCCGCGCTCCGGTCGGCGCCGCCGGAGGCGGCCGACACGAGTGGCGGCGCGCCGGCAGCACGGCGCCGGAAGCGCCCGCCGGGCGCCGTCACGGCAGCGGTGAAGGCGTCGGCGTCGATCCGGCCGTCGACGAGCGCCGCGAGCCGGTCGAGCGTCGGTGCCGGAACGCCCTCGCGGCGCATCGTCGCGGCCAGCAGCCCGACGCCGTCGAGCGCCTCGCTGGACTGTCCGAGCTCGTCGCCGATGCTCGCCGCCGGCACGCCCTGGCCGAGCAGCTCGCCGGCGCGGCGGTTGCGGCTCCCCGCGGCGACGACGGTCGCGACGAGATCGCCGGCGCCGGCGAGTCCGGCGAACGTCTCCTCGTGGCCGCCGCGGCTGCGCGCGAACGCGTCGACCTCGGCGAACACCTTGCCTGCCGCGGCGCCGGCGGCGTTGGGTCCGCTGACGCCCGCCACCGCAGCTGCCAGCGCGGCGGCGTTCTTCGCCGTGCCGGCGAGCTCGACGCCGGCGACGTCCGTCGTCGTGTCGGCGTCGAAGCCGGCCGTCTTGAGCACGCGCGCGACCTGCGTCGCGAACACCGCGTCGGCGCAGCCGACGACGAGCGAGGCGCCGCAGGCCAGCGCGTCGGCCGCGTGGCCGGGCCCGCCGACGCAGGCGACCGCGCGCACGTTGGTCCGCTCGGCGACGTACTCGCTGGGCAGCATGCCGTTGGGCGCGATCAAGCCCTTGGAGAGCACGAGCACGCCGCTGCCGTCGTGCAGCGCCTCGGCGTGGGCGCCGACGGCGGCCGGCAGCGCGGCCGCGGGAACGGCGAAGCAGACGATGTCGGCGCGCTCCAGCGCGAGCCGGCCGGCCTTCGCGACGCGGACCGCCTCGGGCAGCCGGACGCCCGGCAGGTAGTGGTGGTTGACGCGTGTGCGCTGCAGCTGCGAGGCCTGGCTCTCGGTCCGGCAGCCGAGCTCGACCTCCAGTCCGGCGCGCGCGAACGCGACCGCCAGGCCGGTCCCCCAGGAGCCGGCGCCGATGATCGCGGCGCGACGCAGCGCGGGCGTTCCGCCGAGCCACTCCCACTGCAGCTCGATGCACGGCCAGATGCGCGCGGTGACCGCGCGCGCGAGCGCCGGCGAGGGCTCCTCGACATGCGGGAAGCGCAGTGGCCGGCCGGCGCGGATGCGGACCTTGTGCGGGCGGATCCGCCAGCCCCTGCGGATCGCCCCGGTGCCGATCAGCGCGACCGGGAGCACCGGGGCGCCGGTCTCCAGCGCGAGCCGGCCGACGCCGCGCTTGGGCGCGCCGAGCGCTCCCGGGCGGGTGCGCGTGCCCTCGGGGAAGATCACGACGACGTCGCCGCGCTCGAGGATCGCGCGGGCGGTGATCATCGCGTCGCGGTCGCCGTGGCCGCGCTCGACCGGGAAGGCGCCGAGCGAGCTGAGCAGCCAGGCGACGAAGCGGTTGTGAAACAGCTCGGTCTTGGCGACGAAGTACGTCGGGCGCCGCAGCAGCATGCCGATCACGAAGGGATCCATGAACGAGCGGTGGTTGCTGGCGATGATCAGCGGCCCGTCGGCCGGGACATGCTCCATGCCGACCCGCTTCATGCGGAAGTACAGGAGGAAGAACGGCTGCAGGACGGCGCGCGCGAGCCAGTAGACGACGTGGTTGACGCCACGGCCCCGGGCACGCTCCAGCAGTCGGCTTCGATCCATGCCATCGGATACCCGCCGTCGCGACGGGCGTTACAGTGCGAGGCAGGTCATGCTGATCGATCGTGCCAAGACGGTCCGCGGAGCAGTCGCCGGGGCGGTCGCCGCAGGGGTGTGGCTTGCGCAGCAGCCGCTCGACAAGCCGATCTTCGGCGTCGACTACGACGACAGCGAGCTGCTCGGCAAGGCGTTCACGCGCGGGCCCGCGTGGCCGGTCGTCGGAGCGGTCGCGCATCTCGGCAACGGCGCGCTGTTCGGTGCCGTCTACGCCAACGTCGCGCCGCGGATGGCGCTGCCGTCGTGGAGTCGCGGACCGCTCGCGGGCCTTGCCGAGCACCTCGCGACATGGCCCCTGACGGTCGCCGTCGATCGTCTCCATCCGGCGCGCGACGAGCTGCCGCGGCTGGCAGCCAGCCCGCGCGCGTTCGCGCAGGGGACCTGGCGCCACCTGCTCTTCGGCGTCGTCCTCGGCGAGCTCGAGCGGCGCCTGAACGCACCGCCCGATCCCGAGCTGCCGTCCTACGAGCACGTCGTCTCCAGCAACGGGCACGGCCGGCTCGAGCACGCCGTCACGCCGGGCTGACGGAAGCGGCGATCGCGCGATGCCGATGCGACGGGCGCTGATCGCCGTCCTTGCGAGCGTCGCCGCGCTGACCTGCCTGCCGGCCGCGGGCGCCCAGGCGCGCGACGCCGTCGTGACCTCGTTCGACGGCACGCCGATCGTCGTGCACTTCTACGGCCCGCTGGCCGCGCCCCCGGGCGGCCGCGCGCCGACGGTCGTCGTCGGCTCGACGTATCCGAGCCCGGGCGACACCCGGCCCGACGCCGACGGCAGCGACCGCATCGGCCTGGCGACGCTGCGCCGCGCGGGCTACAACGTGCTGACGTTCGACCCGCGCGGGCTGGGCGGCTCGGGCGGCAGCGTGATGTTCGACTCGCCGGCCTTCGAGGGTCGCGACATGCGCTCGATCGTCGACTTCGTCGCCGCCCAGCCGGAGGCGCTGCTCGACGCGCCCGGCGATCCGCGGATCGGGATGTCCGGGACGAGCTACGGCGCGGGAATCCAGTACCTCGCTGCCGCGCTGGACCAGCGGATCGACGCGATCGTCCCCGACATGGGCTGGCACTCGCTCGTCACGGCGCTCGCGCGCGACGGCGCCGTGAAGACGGGCTGGCTGGCGCCGCTGTGCGGCCTGGACGGCGTCGCCGGCGCCGTCGACGGCAAGGCGGGCATCGGCGACGTGCGCCCGCCGACGACGGGCCCGGCGCTGAAGACGGCGTGCGTCGAGGGCGTGGCCGGGTCGCTGTCGCCGGCCAGCAGGACCTGGCTCGCCGACCACGGCCCGGGCGGCCTGATCAAGCAGATCCGCGCGCCGACGCTGATCACGCAGGGCACGTCGGACACGCTCTTCTCGCTCGACGAGGCGGCCGCGAACTTCGCCGCGCTGCGGAGCAACGGCGTTCCGGCCAAGATGATCTGGTACTGCGGCGGCCACGTCGCCTGCCCGACGAACGCCGGTGATCCGCGCCACCTCGCGCGCGCCGGGCTGACCTGGCTGAATCGCTGGCTGCGAGCCGATTCGTCGGTCGACACGGGTCCCGCCTTCGAGTGGCAGGCCGACGACACGAGGTGGCGCGCGGGTCCCGACTTCCCGCTCGCCACGGCCGGCACGCTGGACGCCGTCGGATCGGGCTCGCTGACGATCGCGGCGCGCGACACGCCGCAGCGCGGCCTCGCGCGCACGTCCGTGCCCGCGAGCAACGCCGTCGAGGCGCGCTTCCCCGCCCCGCGCGGTGGCGCCGACGTGCTCGGCGCGCCGCGCGTGCGACTGCACTACCGCGGGCGCGCGACGCCCGCTCGCACCCACCTCTACGCACAGGTGCTCGACGCCGACGCCAAGCGCGTCGCCGGCGGGCAGGCGACGCCGATCCCGGTCACCCTCGACGGCCGGCTGCGCACGGTCGAGCGCTCGCTGGAGTCGGTCGCCTTGCGCGGTGGCCGCAGCTCGTCCTATCGCCTGCAGATCTCGCCCGGCGCGGCGACTTACGAGCTGCAGCGCTCGAGGGGTCGCGTCAGCGTCTACGGCGCCTTCGGCTCGCTCCCGCTCGTCGACGCGCGACGCTCCGGGCATGGTGCGCGGGCGCGCACGCCGCCGCGCCCGCCGATCGGGGTGAGCATGCGCCGGGCGGGCAGCGGGGTACGGCTCGCGCTCAGCGCCCGCATGAGCTCGCGGCCGTGTGCGGGCACCGTCACCTTCGTGGTGCGGACGTCGCGCCGGCCGCACGTCCGCAACGCCACGCTGAGGACCGATCCGTGCCGCGCTGCCACCGCGCTCCACGTGCCCGCCGGCCGTGACACGCTCGTGCGCGTGTCGGCCACCTTCAACGGCAACCGCGACCTCGGACCGCGCGCGGGGCGCGTGGTCACCCGCCGGGTCCGCTGAGTGGGGCGTACCCCCGACAGCGGCTGGCGTCCGGAGGAGCCACAGCTCGACGAGCCGACCGTCGCTTCGTGCGGCGGCCGACAGACCGCGGTCGTCGAGCTCCGCGGCCCCGCCAAGCGCTGCGCGGACGGCCACCGGCTCATGGTCGGCCGCCCGGCCGCGTCCTACCGCTTGCGCAGCTCCGCCGCGATCACCCGGGCGGCGATCGCGGTGCCCGACACGCTGAGGTGGATGCCGTCGGCGGCGCGCACGCGCACGTAGCGACCGCGGTAGCGGATCACCTCCGTGAACCCGTCGGGGCTGAAGAGCTGGTCCATGCGCAGGACGGCGACGCCGCGCCGACCCCGGCCGGCACGGACGATCGCAGCGTTGACGGCGCTGACGATCGGCATCAGCGGGCCGCCGCGCGGCAGCGGCAGCGTCAGCCAGATGACGCGACCGTCGCCGCCGCGCCGGTAGCTGTCGATCATCGCGCCCAGCCGGCGCACGTACTCCGTCAGCCAGGCCCCGTCGCAGCACTCGAGCTTCGCGCCGGCGGGCGTCGTCATCGCAAAGCCCTCGTTGACGCCGACGGACATCACCGTGACCTTCTGCTTGTGACGCCTGACCTGAGCTCGCGCGATCGCCAGCCAGTCGGACTTGCTGATCCCGGTGCCGACGCGGATGTCGCTGCGCACCGTGGCGGCGTTGCCGAGCTCGTCGGCGAGGAAGCTGTCGACGCCCTGCATCGTCGAGTCGCCGGTCGTGAGCACGAGCGGAGGTGCCTTCGGGGCCTTCCCGCCGCCGACCGTCGCCGTGCGGCGGATGCGATGCGATCCGACCCGCAGCTCGACGCGCCAGCGGCCGGTCGTCGTCGCCCGGAAGCGACGCGTCCTCGTCGAGACCGCCTTCCTGAAGCCGACGGTCGAGCAGATCCGGTCGCCGCGCGGCGGTGAGACGCAGAGCACCGGCTTGATGTCGCCGACGCCCCACGAATCGACGATCTGCACGCGACCGACCTTGCCGCGCGCGACGCGCTGCGGGACGCGGACCTCGAAGCGGCTCGCGCAGGACCCGGTCCGCACGCTGTAGGCGCCCGCCACGCGACGTCCGTCGGGCAGCGTCGCGCGCGCCACGAAGCTGCGTGTCGGCCGCGCGCAGTCCCACGTCGTCGCATCCTGCATGAGGGTGCCGGCGTCCGGATCTCCGGCCAACCGGCCGAGCGCGACGAGCCTGCCATCGACGCACTCGAAGAACTCGACGACCGCGCCCCGCGCACCGAAGAAGACGAGGCTGACGACGCCCGCCTGCGTCGCGTCGGCGGCGAGGAAGTTCGTCGCCGGGCCGACGTCGCAGCCCGAGGTCGGCAGCGGTGTCTGCGCTCGCGCCGATGCCGGGACGGCGAGCAGGGCGACAAGGGACGCAGCGAGCGCAAGGAACCGCCACGGCGAACCGGGAACCACGTGGAAGATCGTACGGGCGGGCGGCCCGGCGGCTGGACGGATATTCGAAGCGCGAGCGGCCAGGGTCAGCTTCGCTGTCGTCCACCTGTGCGGACTTGGCGATTAGGCGAATACTCGACTAATCTGGCTGGAGTGTTGTTCACGACTCCGACTCCCAGCGACGCGCTTGCCCCGCAGCTGCGCGAGCTCGATGCCCTGCGGGCGCGTCTCGGCGATGCGACCGGGGTCGCCGGACCGTCGCTGGGCGAGCTGCGCCGGCAGGTGCGGGCGAGCACGATGGAGGGCTCCGTCTCCATCGAGGGCTTCCATGTGCCTGCTGGCGAGGGTCCGGGAATCGTCTCCGGCACGACCGTTCCGGACACAGCAGACACGGGCCCCATGGCGCTGGCCAGCTATGCGCGCGCGATGGACCACGTCGGCACGATGGCCGTCGACCCGCACTTCCGCTGGTCGGACCGCGTGATTCTCGACCTGCACTTCGACACGTGCGCCTTTCAGCGCGACCGCTCCCCGGGCCTCTGGCGCACCGGCCCGATCTACGTCACGAGCCCGAGCGGCGGCCCGCCGGCCTATACCGGCCCGGATGCCGACGACGTCCCTGAGCTCATGGGCGAGGTCGTCGACTGGTTGCAGGACGGCGACCGCGACGCCCACGTCGTGGTTCGAGCCGCGATGACCCATCTGCACGTCGTGTCCGTCCACCCGTTCGCCGACGGCAACGGGCGGGTCGCGCGGATCGCACAGTCGCTCGTGCTTGCCCGCGCCGGGTTGCTCGCACCTGAGTTCAGCTCGATCGAGGAGTACCTGGGCCGCAACACCGGCGACTACTACCGAGTGCTCCAGCAAGTCCAGGGTGGCAGCTACCAACCCGACCGCGACGCCGCCCCGTGGGTCCACTTCTGCGTCACCGCGCACATCCACCAGGCTCGCGCCCGTCTGGACCAGATCGCCATCGCCACGACGCGCTGGGCCGCGCTCGAGAAGCTCGTCGAACCGCGCGGCTGGCCCGACCGCCTCGTGATCGCCCTCGAGCAGAGCCTCTTCGAAGGCATCGAACGCAAGGCGTACGCCGTTGAGGCTGACGTCTCGCCTGCCACTGCGACCACCGACCTGCGGCGGCTCGTGGACGCCGGACTGATCGCCCGGCACGGCCGCACCCGCAGCACGAAGTACGTCGCCTCGGAAGAGCTTCGCCAGCAGGTTCGATCTCGCGATTGACAGCGGCGATAGGTGTCCGTGGTGAGAACGACCGCGACCGAGCGACCCGACTGAGATGACCCGCGAGGGAGGATCGCTGCTCATGTCCTCAGCGGTCCTGATCTGTCATGTCTGCGCCGGCCAGGGCGACCCACCTCAATGGCCACGCCCCTCTGCGATTTGACAGCCAGCACAGCCGTCAACCGCGTTCTGCTCGCCAGTGCCGCTGAGCTGCGGCACAAGCGCAACGGCTCATCGTACCCGCGCCTCATGCTCAGCCGACTCGTAGCCTGAATCTGCGGTCTTTCAGCCCAAGCCCGCTGCCGGAATCGAACCGGCAACCTCTTGATTTACAAGTCGATCTTCGAGGGTGCAGCATCCTACAGAACCCAATGTTTGCTGAGGTTAGGGTCCTGCCTTCCTACAGAGATGCTCCGAATGAGACTAGAACGGCGAGAAGCCCCGCGTCAGCAGGACGATCCCAGAGCCCGCCGCCGGAATCGAACCGGCAACCTCTTGATTACAAATCGCTATCTGGGGGGTCCAGCAGCCCACAAACCCCGATGTTTACTGACGTTAGGGTGCGTCTTCGTGCGCCTTCGGGAGTAGCAATTGCTACTCCTTTTGCTACTCCCGCAGCCGCGCCTAGCGTGCCGCCAACGGCGGCCATCACGGCGGCGGGGGCAGGTGGCTAGTGCTCTTGGACGAACGTCCGAGAAACCCGATCGTTTGCTGGGGTTTCGTAGCACTTCGCTCCTTGTATCCCATATCCAGCCGCCGCTCTTGGGGCGATCATTAGTGCCGGATGCCCGGGCACTCTCGAACAAGGCGGCGCGTAGTGATAGGCGCCGCGGATACCGACGTCTATCACTGGGACTCGCCGCCGGACCCTCCCCGCGAGCCCGACGAGCGACCGACGCCGACGACGCCGACAGCGCCCGCCGCGAACTTCGCGAAGCGGCCAACCGGCGAGGCCCGCCTACGGGCGCTCGCAGACGGGAGGGTCGGCGGCAGACGGGAGCAGAAGAACGCACGCCGGAAGCTCGACATACGGGAGCAGCGGCAGCGAGACCGGCCGGCTAGTAGCTCGACCGCGCCGCGCCAGCCGACCGGCGACGACAGGGATAGGCAGCGGCAGCAGGACCGACGCCGCGTGACGCGCGCCCTGAATCGCGCTCGACATACAGCTCGCGTCCCGTCCTTGGCCGGGGCATTCGCTTCCGGGCGCCCAACGATCGAGCGCGTCGCGAAGCGGCGCGCGCTCCGCGACGCGCTGCGCCCCCTATGGGGCGACGTTCCCTGCGCCACGATCGCCGACGCTCTCCGCTGCTCGCCGACGGCCGTCTACGGCCTCATGCGGGAGACCCCGGGGGAGCGCATGGCGCGCGCTCACCGGGCGGGCAAGGCGCCGGGTGAGAAACCTTCAAAGTCCAGCTAGGCAAAAGAGCGCTATTTGCAGGGGGATTCAGCCATAACACCTCAGTTCCACTAGGTAGTGAGGGGTCGAACGAAGAAATCCGAAGGACGATCTAGGCCGGCGAAGTCAAAGCAGACGGGACCGCCTATAGATAGAGCAACGCAGGAAAGGAATCGGCATGGATGGCGATGAGCTACTAACCGCCGTCGACGTAGCGGCGATCCTTCGGGTCCGCCCGGGTACGGTCGATTCGCTGGCACGTCGAGGCGACCTCCCGAGCATTTTTCTGGGAGATGGGCGCATTCGCCGCTTCCGGCGGCGGGAAGTGCTCGACTACATAGAGAGCAAGGCCCGGCAGTGAGGCGCAGGACGTACGACCTCCACGACGATGACGGGCACGTGGTCTTGCTCCGGGCCTGTCCGCAGGTACCGGGGCACGTCCACGTGACCGTTCCGCCCGAGGACCAATTCGGCCCAACGCTGCGCCTGCACTTCGACGCCGAGCAGGCGCAGCAGCTCCGCGAGCTTCTGACGATCGTCTGCGAGGAGGCCGCAGAGCGCGCAGGCGGCGAATGATGCCGTACGCGCTGCTGCCCGATGAGCTCTATGACGACCCGCGGATCGTCCGGGCGGGCCTGGCGGCGCTCGGTCTGTATGCGGCGTGCTTCAGCTATTCCGCTCGGCATATGACCGACGGCGAGATACCGGGCGCCGTCGGGCGGCGATGGCTCGATGATGACGACTCGCCGTTGCGGGCGCTCGTCGAGGCTGGCCTCGTCGAGCTCGAAGGTGAGGAATGGGTTGTGCCCGAGTTCCTTGCTCACAACCCGACCCGAGAGAAGCGGGAAGCGGAAGCGCGGCGGAAGGCCGAGAACGTGGCGCGCTGGCGACAGCGGCAGCAGGCATCGCCGTCTGCGGGCGAGGTCCCCTTCTAGCTCGCGTGATCGGTCACGTTACCGGTCACGTTACCGGTCACGTACCGCGTACAAGCCAAGCCAAGCCGAGCCGAGCCGAAGGCTCTAGGCGAGGCTTGTATGGAGCTAAGTTCCAGAACAGGGCGAGCCGGCTTTAGAGGCCGGCTCGCGGCAAGCGTGGTCGCATCGAACTGCGAGCCACACGGGACCGCACGGGAATGGAGTCGCAGTCCCCGTGCCACGCTCGCTCGCTCGCGTGGCTCATGTCGTTGCAGCACTTGAGATTTTCGAGATTGGGGTGACCCCTAGGAGGGTCACCCCTCAGAGCTTCGGGGCGAGGATGTTCTCCTAGTCCGTCCTTGCCCCGAGGGCTCAGCGCCGGGAGCCGGGGAAGCCCACTCCCACTAGCTAACTAGCTAGTCCCGCTGAGCAGGGCGCGTACGGACCTGGGTCACCCGTGGCGCTCGAAGTTCCGTGCCGTTGTAGTTGGGGGCGGACGCGGAACACGGGAAGGTGAGGGCTGCGAGAGCAGGGATGCCTTGCGCCCTCACCTTCCGCTATTTGAACGGGGGCCGCTGAACTCGCCCCGGTCGAGAGAATGGACGGGGGCTGCTGAAAGCGGGGCAGCCTACGGCGGCACGCATTCCGGCGGGGCCGCCCCCACGACCCCTGTCGGGTGCCGCCCCCGCGACCGTAGGACGACACGGCGCATGGAAGGTGAGCGAGAGCTGCCGCCCCCGCGACCGACCTACGAGCACGTGCCTTCGCCCGGGCCTCCAAAGGGGCCGGCGGAGCATCTGGCCTTGCAGCGTTCCGTCGCTTGCGGGAATGCCGGATGGGCCGCACCCCGCGACGCGTGGCAAGCCCGCTCCTGGAGGTCGCCACCGCCGTCGCCGTCGACTGGTTGCGATGCCGCGTTCGCGTCTGCTCGCTCGCTTCTCGCGAGCCGTGGTGCCGGTGGGCCGGGGGCCGCTCCAGATTTCAGGCGATGAGTGAGGCCAGAGCACCCGCCCGTCCCCGTTTCTCTCCCCGGTGTAACAACTCCTCAGGCGCGCTCTGAGGCCCCTTTGAGATCCCCGCGAGGGATTCGTCGTCCAGCCCGCCGCAGCGCCGTAGAGCGGCTGCGAGCGGGGTCCTACGGCCCTTGGAGGGGCGATGCGCAGATGCAACAAGTGCGGAGTCGTGCTGCCCGACCCTCGCCGTCGAGTGTGTGACGGTTGTAAGGACCGCCGTCGGGCCGCTCGCGAGGCGGCGCGAGACGCGCGTCGACCGTCCGCTACAGCACGCGGCTACGGCGCCGGGCATCGTCGGCTGCGCGAGCAGATGGCTCCGCTAGTGACGGCCGGCCTCGTCGTATGCGCCCGGTGCGGCGAGCGCATCGAGGCCGGCGACGCTTGGGATCTAGGCCACGTTGACGGGTCCGGCAAGGCGGCCTACGCTGGCGCCGAGCATCGCCGCTGTAACCGCGCGACTTCCGGCCGGCGCCAGCCCGGTAGCCGTCGGTGGTGATCGCCGACGAGGCCGTAGAACTCGCCGCGCGCGCCGGCCTACGGCTTGATCCATGGCAGGCCGACCTACTTCGCCAGTCGCTTGATCGCCGCGAGGACGGGCGCTGGAGCCATTTCGAGGTCGCGGCGATCGTGCCGCGGCAGAACGGCAAGGGCACTTTACTGGAAGCTCGCGCGCTGGCGGGACTGTACCTGGACCCGGATTGCCGACTGATCGTCCACTCCGCGCACGAGTTCGCCACGTCGCTTGAGGCGTTTCGCCGATTGCTCGACCTGATCGAGGCCGTCCCCGAGCTCGCCGAGCAGGTCGAGAGCGTCAAGTGGAGCCACGGTCAGGAAGGAGTCACTCTCCACGACTGCTCACGCATCGTCTTCAAGACGAGGACCAAGAGCGGCGGCCGGGGCCTCTCGGCGGACCTGCTCATTCTTGACGAGGCGATGATCCTGTCGGAAGCGGCCTTGGGCGCGCTGCTCCCGACGCTCTCGGCGCGGCCGAACGCGCAGGTGATTTACACGGGGTCGGCAGTCGACCAGAACGTGCACGAGCACGGGGTCGTACTGGCCCGAGTGCGCGAGCGCGGGCAAGCCCACGATGCCTCGCTGGCGTTCGTCGAGTTCGCCGCCGACGCTGAGCTGCACGAGCTGCTGAGCGACGTCGAACGGATGGCCGATCCCGAGCTCTGGAGGCAGGCGAATCCAGCGCTTGACGTCCGTATCTCGCGAGGCTTCGTAGAGCGCGAGCGGCTAGCGCTGGCTCCGCGGACGTTCGCCGTCGAGCGGCTAGGCGTTGGCGACTGGCCGCTGACGGCCCCCGAAGTGACGAGCCTGCTGCCGCCCGGTCTTCGTGCGGCGATGCTCGATCCAGGTTCGCAGCCGGTGGGGCGCCTGACGCTCGCGTTCGACGTCGCCCCAAACCGCGGTCGCGCGTCGATAGCGGTCCATGGCCGACGAGGCGACGGATTGCGGCATGTCGAGATCGTCGACGCGCGCGACGGGACAGGTTGGGTAGTCGAGCGCGTCGCACAGCTCGTCAAAGATCACGACATCGGGGCAGTGCGGGCCGACGCCATCGGCCCGGCCGCAAGCCTCTTCGCCGCGCTCGCCTCACGCGCCGTGGTCGTCGTTCCGATCAGCGCCCGCGAATACGCGAGCGCTTGCGGCGAGTTCTTCGACGCCGCCACTCAGCACCGCTTGCGTCATCCGGGTTCACCGGAGCTGGACGCCGCGATGGCGGGGGCCGCGACCCGCTCGCTGGGCGACGCGTGGGCTTGGGCTCGCAAGGCGTCGTCGGTCGACATCACGCCGCTCGTCGCCTGCACCCTGGCCGCTTACGGGAGCGACACCCCGCCGCCGGATTTTCAATTCGCATTCGGATAGGACCCCAAAGGAGGTGCGCCGGTGGCGCGCAAGTGGAATCTAGGATTCAGTCGGCGGCGCGAGCCTGCGCCCGCCGCTGAGCGCTCGGCGTACTTCGGCTACGGCGGGCACGAGTACATGCTTCAGCCGTCCCTCGCGTCGACCGGCCCGGTCGAGCGCCCCGCCGCCTACGGTGATCTGGCCTACGCACTCCAGACGAACCCCGCGGTTTTCGCGGTCTGCGATGTGCGCTCGAAGGCGCTCGGTGAGGCGCGGTTCCAGTGGCGTTCGATGGTCGACGGCCGGCCGGGTAAGTTCTTCGACACGGGCGAGCTGGCGCGGCTTCAGAGCCCCTGGCGGGGCGCGCATACGCGCGACCTGATTCACCGACTCGTGCAGGACGTCGACCTCGCGGGGAACGCGTACGTGGTGCGTTCCGGCGCCGGGCTGCGTCGACTGCGGCCGGATCGGGTGGTTGTCGTCGTGGCTGCTGACGGCGGTGATCCGAATGCGATCGACGCGTCTGTGGTCGGCTACCAGTATCACCCTAACGGTGTCGGCTCTAGTACCGACGAGATCGTGAACCTCCTCCCCGAAGAGGTCGCCCACTGGATGCCGACGCCCGATCCTGGCGCACGGTTTCGTGGGATGTCGTGGCTGCGAAGCGTGCTCGTCGAGGTCGTCGCCGACGGCGAGATCAGCGAGTACAAGGGGCGATTCTTCCGCAATGGCGCCACGGTCTCGACGGTCCTCACCATGCCCGATGGCGTCGTGGGCGAGGCGTTTGACGTAGCGGTTGCCAAGTTCCAGGCCGCGCACGGCTCGCCCGAGAACGCGCACAAGCCGCTCTTCCTGCGATATGGCGCCGATATGAAGACGATCGGGGCCGACCCGCAGAGCACCGAAATGAAGGTCTTGCAGGGTGGGAGTGAGACGCGCATCGCCGCCGCGGGTGGCGTGCCGCCCGTCATCGCAGGATTCTCCGAGGGGCTCAGCTCTACGAGTTATGCCGCGTACGACGCGAGCCGTCGTCGGTTTGCTGATTACACGCTCCGTCCGTTGCTCGGATCACTCGCCGAAGCGCTGGAGACGTTGCTTGACAAGCCCGACGCGGACGCGTTCTTGACGTACGACCCGCGCGAGATCTCGCACTTTCAGGAAGACACGAAGGATCAGGCGGATATCCAGCACGCCGAGGCGGCGACTCTCGGTTCCCTGTTCATGGCGGGCTTCACGCCCGAGAGTGCAGTAGAGGCCATCACGAGCGGCGACCTCTCGCGTCTCGTCCACACGGGCGTCCTATCCGCGCAGGTTCTGCCCGAAACGGTAGACGACGAGAGCGGCCCATCAGATGAGGAGAACGATGCGTGAACTGACGATTGACGATCGAGTCCGCGAGCGAGCGCTGGTGCTCGACGTTGCCTCGCCAGCCGACGGGCGCACCCTGTCCGGCTATGCCGTCCGCTGGAATGAGTGGACGCAGATCGGCGGCGAGTACCTGGAGCGTTTCGCCCCCGGCAGCTTCGATGACTCGATCACCGCCGGGCGTGTGAAGGTCGTCTACGATCACGGCCGCGACGCCAGCGTCGGCATGAAGCCGATCGCGGCGCTGCGCAGCCTCACCGACGACGGGCGGGGCGCCTTCTATGAGGCCGAGTTGCTCGACGCGCCGTACGCGCTGGACCTGCTGCCCGCGCTGCGCGCCGGGCAGCTTGGATCGAGCTTCCGCTTCCGGGTACCGAAGGGCGGCGCGACGATCAGCCGCCGGCCCGGCCGCAGCGAGCACAACCCGGACGGGCTGCCCGAGGTCACAGTGACCCGCGCTGACGTGCTGGAGATAGGGCCCACCACATTTCCCGCCTACGCGGGTTCAACGGCGTCTGTGCGATGCGCAGACGAGACAACCGCCGCGCGTGAGCCGGCGTCCACGGAAGGGCATAACTGCATGCAGACCATTGAGGACCTGCTCGCGGAGATCCGCGGGCTGCGCTCGCGGATGAGCGAGATCGACAGTGAGTACGAGGGCCGTTCGATGTCGCCCGAGGCGCAGACCGAATGGGATGACTCCTACGCGGCGATTCAGGAGAAGACCGGGCTCGTCGATGAGCTTCGCGCGCGGCAGGACCGGCTCGCCAGCATCGCTGCTGAGCCCGAGGCTGTCGAGCACGAGCGCAGCGCCCCGCAGATCAGGCGCAGCACATCGGTCCGAGGCGACGACATTTACGACCTCTCAACGATCCGCGGTTCTGCGCTCGATGACTCGCGGATGGCCGGCGAGCTCCGGGACCGCGCGATGCGCTCGATCGAGTCCGCGAGCTTCGCCGCCACGGCCGGCGACGAGGACCGCGTGCGCTCCGGCGTCGAGGCGCTGATCGAGGACAACCCGGCCGTCGCGCGGCATCTGCTGACGACCGGATCGCCGAACTATCGCTCGGCCTTCCGTAAGACGATCATGGGTCAGCCGCTCACGGGCGACGAGATCCGGGCGATGAGCCTCACGGGGGCTAGCGGCGGATTCGCGACGCTCCCGTTCCAGCTCGATCCGACGATCATCAAGACCGGCGCGCTGGCGATCAACCCGTACCGTGACATCGCGCGCACGGTCACCGTCTCCGGTACGAACTCCTGGCGTGGCGTGGCATCCGGTGCGGTCACGGCATCGTTCGATACCGAGGGCTCGCAGGTCAGCGACGACTCGCCGACCTACGCGCAGCCGAGCATTACGTGCTTCACCGCCCGGGCCTTCGTGCCGTTCAGCTACGAGCTGGGCGAGGACTACCCGAACCTGCTGAGCGATCTCGGCGGTCTGATCGCTGAGGCGAAGGATCAGCTCGAAGCGACCGAGATGACGCACGGCGACGGCACCACCGAGCCGCAGGGCATCCTCGTCGGCGCTTCGGTCGCGGCGATCCCGACGGCCGCCGCGAACGCGCTGGCACTCGCGGATGTCTACTCGCTGGACAACGCTCTGCCGGCGCGCCATCAGGCGAATGCCAGCATCGTGCTAAACCGCGTCACGGCCAATCGCATCCGCGTGCTCGCCGGCACCGACCGGGCCTTCGGCCCGGACGCTCAGCTCAGCCCGGCAACCGGCACCAACAAGCAGCTCGCTTACCACTTGCTCGGCTACCCGGTTTACCAGTCGCCGGACATCGCCGGCACGCTGGTTGACGATGCGGTGATCGCCGTCCACGGCGATTTCAGCCGCTACGTCATCGTTGACCGGATCGGCTCGACCGTCGAGGTCGTCCCGAACCTGTTCGGTGCGAATGGCCGACCGACGGGGCAGCGCGGGCTCATGTGTCACTGGCGCGTCGGTGCCGGTGTCGTGGACGCGCAGGCGTTCCGCAAGCTGGCCGTCACCGCGGCGTAGAGATGCCACGGTCTGTCGGTCGGCCGAAGGTCGTCACCCCGCTGGCTGTCATGCATTGCATGGTGGCCGGCGGGCAGGCCGTTGTGCTGCGTCCCGGTCATCGCCTGCGTGCCGATCACCCGCTCGTCAAGCGCAACCCTGCGGCGTTTGGCCCGGAACGGCCGCTCGACTTCGAGGGCCTGGAGGTCTAGCCGTGAAAGCGACCAGTGGAAAGCCGTACTGGGCGCTCGTCTCTGGCGCCCGTCCCGGTGCGGTTGGTGAGATCGGGCTTGGGTTGGAGCTTCCCGACGACACGTCCGTCGAGGCCTTCTCCACGGACGGAATTGTGGAGTCCGCCCCCGGGTCGTACACCGCCACCCGCGTGGCGCCCGTTGTCGCGGAGGCGACGACATACGTGCTTGTCTGGTACGACCCCGTATGGGACGAGTCTGTAACTGAGCCGCTCATCGTCAATCCGACGGGCTTTGCGGCTGGCCCCGCAAAGTGGTTCACCGTCGAGGACGCCCGTGCTGTCAGTCCGCTCGGCAACGCGACGAAGTACCCGTCTGAAATGATCGAGGCAGCGCGCGAGGTCGCACAGTCGTCGATCGAGGATGCGTGCGGCGTGAGCTTCACGCCGTCACCGTTCACGGTCCGCGTCGTCAGCCACGGGGCTCCGTCGATTTGGGTCACGTCACGGCTGCTGACCGTCGAGTCGGCAACCCGTGGCGATGGCGAGGAGATCGACTTGACCGGCCTTGAGCCGGGCGACTACGGCACCGCGCATCTGCCGCGCGGATGGCCGACTGGACTGCTGACGTTCACCGGCATGCACGGCTACCCGGTACCGCCCGAGCGCGTCAAGCGCGCCGCGATCTTGCTGACCAAGCGGATGCTCGTGGACTCGCCGATCAATGACCGCACAACATCGCTGACGACGGTCGACGGGAACACCGAGCGGTTCGTCACGGCTGGCGTAACTCGCCTGAATCACGGCCGCGAGGCGCTGTTCGACGTGCCCGAAGTCAACGCGTGCGTTGCCGTGTACGGCGTCCGTGACGGACTGGCAATCGCATGAGCAGCGCCGTTCCATACGCTAAGGCGAACCTTCTTGCGATCTGCGTAGAGGCATTGCCCGACGTGCAGGTCACTTGGGGCTACCCCGGCCAACTGATCGAGTCGGAGTGCTTGTGGCTTGACGATGCGGTCGGTACGGAGCGTCCGAGCATCGGGCAAGTCAGCCATCGGGAGAAGTTCACGATCCCGGTTGTCGTGATGGTGCACGCGCAGGGCGACGACCACCAGAGCGCCGAAGAGCGCGCCTGGCAGCTCGTCGCGGCCGTCGAGGCCGCCGTCCTAGCTCATCCGTCGCTGAACGGTGCGCAGGGTGTCACGGCTGCCTACGTCACTGGCAAGACGCCGGAAGGACACATTGCCGATGCCGCTCGCGCCGTCTCGATCGTCGTTGAAGTCACCGTCGAAAGCAAGGTCTGACATGCCCGAGATCATCTACAGCGGGCCGCATCGCAGCGTCACGCTGGCCGGTGTCGTCTGCAAGCGCGGCGAGCCCGTCGTCTTCCCGGCAGCGACCGCTAACGCGGTTCTCCAGCAGCAGTTCTGGGCGCGCCCTGCGCCCGCCAACCACAACGCGGCGAAGCCCGCAGATAGGAAAGTGTGAGCATGCCCGCAGCCGGCGGAATCAACGCACAGCTCGGCTTCGCCGAAGAGTCGACGCCTGGCACCCCTGTAACGCCGAACCGCTTTGTCGAGTTCGAGAAGGAATCACTGACGCACGACCTGGAGCGCGTCGAGCACTCCGGTCTTCGCCCCGGCCGCAGGCTGCTGGGCGCAGCCAACTATGCCATCGGCCGCGTTTCTGCGAACGGTGATGTAGAGCTGGTCTTGCAAAACGAAGGGCAGGCAGTCTGGTTCAAGCATGCGCTGGGCGCTGTCGCGACGACTACGCCTGGCGGCGCGACCGACGCACGTGAGCACAAGTGCACGGTTGGCGATCTCGACGGCAAGGCGTTGACTGTGCAGGTCGGCATGGCCGACGACACCGGTACTAGCCGTGCCAAGACCGTTGCCGGCGTCAAGGTCGCGAGCTGGAAGCTCAGCGGCAAGGAGAACGAGCACCCGGTGTTCGCTCTCACGCTGGACGGCATGACTGCGACGACCGGCACGGCGCTCGCAGCCGCCAGCTACCCGGCGACCGAGGACTACTTCTCGACGCAGACCGTCGTCAGCATCGCGGGCGCAGAAGTCGAGTGCTCCGAGTGGGAGATCAGCGGCTCGAATGGCTTGAACACCGAGCGCTACTACGTTGGTTCGAATATCAAGCGCCAGCAGTTGGAAGGTAACGAGCTGCGCGAGATCACCGGCAAGCTGACGCTGGCGTTCCCTTCACTGGTCGCCTATGAGCGGTTCGTCTCAGACACGCAGGCGTCTATTCAGATCGCGATGACCGGCAGTGTCATCGAGTCGGCGATTCCCTACAGCCTGACGATCGACATTCCGGCGGCGCGGTTTGACGGCACGACACCGGCTGTCGATGGCGTCGGCCTGATCCCCGTCGAAGTTCCGTTCAAGGTCGTCGATGACGAGGACACGGATGGCCCGATCGTCGTGACGATCGTGAACACCGACACGACGGCGTAGTGAAGCTCGTCAGCGAAAATACGCTGGTCGTGCGCGGCCTGCGTCCGCTGCAAGCCTCGATGCGCCGAGCGGATCGGGACGCCTTGCGCGACCTTCGGCGTGACTTGCGCGAGCTGGGCAACTCTGTGCGCGATGGCGCAAGGTCCAACGCGCCGGTCGGGCCACGACCGAAGCGCTCTGCCACGCCGCCGCTGGCCGGCAGTCTGCGTGTCAGCGTCACAGACAAGGGTGTCAGCGTGTACTCCAACGCCGCTCACGCCTACGTGCAAGATCGTGGCGGGCGCGTCGGTCGCGGGGCGATCATCACTCGCGCCCGCGCCAGTGGCTACCTCTCGCGGGCGGTTGCTGGCGTCGACGTGCAGATGACCCGCAAGCTCAACGACGTCCTTGACCGCATCGACTCAACCATCACGACGACAGGAGCATGAATATGAGCGAGCCCGCATACCGAATCAAGATCCACGGTGAGCTTCACGAGCTGCCCCAGCTCACGCTGGGGCAAGCGCGCCTTCTCCGCGAGCACTTCGACATCCGGGACCTCTCGGATATGCAGCCGGGCGACCCGAACGTCATCGCCGGCCTGGCATACCTTTGCGTCGCCCGAGCGAACCTTGACTGGGAGCACATGCGCGTCATGAATTACGTCGACGACCTGGCGCTCGACGCGTTCGAGCCGGCAGACGAAGTGAGCGCCGACCCAAACGCCGTTCCCGCTGGAGGTTAGGTGATGACCCGCGCGATCTCTGGACGCCGACGCTTGCGCGGGTCTACGGCATCCGGCCGTGGGAGCTGGCCGCGATGACGCTTTCCGAGATGAATGCAGTCGCCGATGATCTGAAGGAGCTGAATCGTGGCTAAGAGAGTGATCGAAGTACAGCTCATCGGTGATGCTGCCTCTTTTCAGCGGTCAATGGGCGCGGCCGGTTCGGCGACCGAGCGGTTCGGCGTGAAGACGAAGGCATCAATCGGCGGCGCGGTCAAGTCCTTCGCGAAGTTCGCGGCGGGCGCTGTCGGCATCGTCGGCGTCGGTCGTGCCCTCACGACCGTGGCTCGCAACACGATCGAGTTTGACCGTGAAATGCGCAGCGTCAACTCGCTAGCCGGCCTGTCCGAGGACAGCTTCAAGGCGCTCCAGAAGGAGGTCCTAAGCCTCGCGGGCGACGTCGGGCAAGCGCCCAAGACTTTGGCGATGGGCCTCAACGATCTCGTCGGTTCCGGCTTCAACGCCAAGGACTCAATGGTGATCTTGGCGTCTAGCGCAAAGGCAGCGACAGCCGGCCTGACCACGACCGACGTGAGTACGAAGGCGATCGCGGCCACGCTGAATGCCTACCGACTGCCAGCCACGCGGGCCGCTCACGTCACCGACGCACTCTTCAAGACCGTCGATCTCGGCGTCGTCAGCTTCGAGGAATTGGCCGGTTCGATCGGTGATGTCCTGCCATACGCCAGTTCGCTTGGAATCGACATCACGCAGGTCGGCGCGGCGATCGCCACGATGACCAAGCAGGGACTTTCGGGGGCCGAGTCGACTACACGGCTGAAGGCCGTGATGTCGGCGTTCATCAAGCCGTCGACGGACATGAGCGAGGCGATCCGGGCGACTGGATTTGAGTCCGGCGAGGCGCTGATCAAGTCCCGCGGCCTGCAAGGCGCGATGGAAGCCGTCGCCGGAACGTCTGACGGTACCAAGGAAGCGCTCGCGACGCTGTTTCCGAACGTGCGTGCGCTCGGCGGCGTGCTGTCGCTGACGGGCAACAACACGAAGGCGGCGGCAGCCGACCTGAAGGCGTTCGGCGACGTGTCCGGTGCCACGAACACGGTCTTTCTTGAGCAGTCAAAGAGCGTTGCCCTTCAATGGGAGAAGCTCAAGCAGAAGGTCAACGCCTTCGCGATCGGCGTTGGCGTCGATCTGATCCCGGTGCTGCTGACGGCAGTCAGGATTCTTGACGAGAACAAGACCGCGATCATGGTCGTCGTCGGAGCCCTGCTCACGGCAAAGGCTACGGCGATCACGTACGGCGCGACCGTGGCGACTGTGACATTCGTGACGGGCGGTTGGACGGCAGCGTTCTGGGGGCTCAACGCGGCGATGCGAGCCAACCCGATCGGCATTGTCGTGACCGCGCTGGCGCTCCTGGCCGGTGCCATTGTTGTCGCTTACAAGAACTCCGAGACGTTCCGCAGCGCCGTCGATGGGCTGTTCAACCTGCTCAAGGGCGCCGGACTCGCAGCGCTCAACCTCGTGATCGGCGCGTTCGACAAGCTCGCTGGCGGCGTCAGCACGCTGTTCGGTGGGCTCGGGAAGGTCCCCGGCTTCGGCTGGGCGTCTGACGCGTCTGAGCGCATCGACAGGGCACGCGAGGCGACGCGTGGCTGGAAGGATCAGATCAACGGCATCCCGGCGCACAAGAGCGTCACGATCGACGTGCACGAGATCACGCGCAAGACCATCATCGGCGGCGCTGTCGGAGCGATCGACCGCAAAGCCCGCGGCGGGCTGTCACGCGGCGGACTCACCCTCGTCGGTGAAGAGGGTCCCGAGCTTGTCGAACTACAGGCGGGATCGTTCGTGCATACGGCATCCAAGACACGCGGTCTGCTGTCGTCGGGCCAGCGCTCGCACGACGTGCCAGTCGGCGGCGACACGGTAGTCAACTTCAACGCACCGGTCGGTTCGCAGCGCGCGGCCCGGATCGCCGCAAGCGAACTCGCCTACAGCCTTCGGTTCGGATAAGGGGAAACTGGATGCTCTCTGCATTGACCATCGACAACCAAGCGGGGTCCCCCGTCGCGCTCATGAACACCGCTGGCCGCGAGGTCGTGGAGGTCAAGGGCTTGCAGGGCAGCTCGCCCGTGCGTCGCAGCGTCCGTCCGCGCCCGACCGGGCATGGCACGATTGACGAGACGCGCTACACCGACGAGCAGCTAATCGAGATCGTCGGCGACGTGTTCGGCGGCACGCCGGAAGCCGCGTACGCCGAGCTGCGCGCGATCACATCACCGCTGGTCGCCACACTCGACGGCCAGCCCGCGATGCTGAAGTGGACTGAAGGCGCATCAGGCCTTCAGCTTCAGCGGCTCGTCAAGCTCGCCAGCGGCATTTCGCCGACGCTGAAGGAAGCGCAAGCGCTACTGCGCTACCAAGCAATCCTCGCCGCGTCCGATCCGCGTGCCTACCGTCAAACCGAAACGACTGTCGTCGGTGCAGCCGCGACGACATCAGCGAGCATGGTAAACCGCGTGCTGAATCCGAGCTTCGAGATCAATACGACCGGCTGGTCGACGTCGGGAACGCATCTCAGCGGCGCAGCGACACTCACCCGCGCTCATGACTCGGAACTTCCGGGCGGCCTCACTGCACCGTCCGGCCAGTACGTCGGGAGCTTCACGCATACGACCAGCCCGGCGGGGCAGGGGATCGTGACCTCCACGATAACCCTAGCCGCCGGCACATACCGCGCCGACGTGTGGGTAGCAGGTCCGCTCGGCTACCAAGTCCAGCTTGCGGCCGGCCCGTCCGGTAGCCCTATTGTCGCTGCCCACACGTTCGACCAGTTCCCGGAGTTCCGGCGGCTGTCGGTCGCCTTCACACTGGGCTCGTCGAGCATTGTGTCGCTGGCCGTGCGTAGCGCGTTGACCGGCTCGACCGGACCGGTCTACGTCGATGCCGCAAAGATCACGCCCAGCGCCCCCGCCGATGCGCCGTACTTCGACGGGGACTCGCCGGGCTGTCGATGGCAGGGTACCGTGCACAACTCACTCTCATCCACCGGAGACGCCGCGGGCGGCCTCGTGAACGTCACGAACGCAGGCGAGCGAGAGACACCGGCCATACTGCGGATCGGTGGCGCGGCGACATGGGGCGTCTTCAACCCGGCCGTCTTCTCGCCTGACGGCTGCATCGTTTCCCTTCGTGGACAGCTGTCCAGCGAAGCGGCGACAGGGTGGATTGAGATTGACGTGCGGACGAGGACGGTAGATCTCGTCCGGCCCGGCCAACGCATCTCACTGCGGCACATGATCGACTCTGCGAACTCCCGCTGGACCGATCTGCCCACCGGGACGACACAGCTTCGCCTCGCGTCGGCGCACTCCTCCCAGAACCCGCGACTCACCGTCATCCATAGGGACGCGTACTGATGGCTGACTGGTCCCTACAGCTCTGCCAACCTGGCGGCGCCCCTCTCGCGCAGCTCACGACCGCTCGCGATGTGTCGCTGTCATGGCGACGCAACCACTACGCCGAAGTCACTTTGACGCTCAGCGCCGAAGACCCCGCCGCCGGACTGCTGCACCACGCACTCAAGCGCGGCGTCCCGGAGCTTCGCGCTCACCGACACGCCGACAGCGCAGCAAACGGCACCCTACGGTTCCGCGGCCACCTGGCGCTCGTCCGAGATCACGCCGAGCACGACGCCACCATCACGGCAACGTTCCGGTCCCCGTTCTGGCGCCTGCTGGGCGACGGCTCACGCACGGGACGGTTCATGTTCCCTGCGCCCGCGCCGTTCGTCGGGGTGCAGGCCGCGCAGATCGCTAAGCAGCTCGTAGACACAGAGAACGCGCTCGGCGCAACCGGGCTCACGACAACGGGCGCGACGGAAGCCACCGTCGCCCGCGACATCACCTACGCGGCCGGAACGAACATCGGGCGCGCGATCGTGGACCTCTCCGAACTGTCCGGCGGCTTCGACTTCTTCGAGCGCCCAATCGACACCGGAACAGCACTCGCCGAGCTGCACATCGTGGCCGCGCAGGGCATCAACCGGACCGCAACGGTCCGGTTCGAGCATGGCGAACAGACACGTGCGAACGTCACCGAGTTCACGCGCACGATCAGCCCGCCGATCAGCGTCAGCCACGCGATCGGCAAGGACGCGCTCGTCAGCACACAGACGGCCATCGCCGCGCACGGCCGGTGGGCGACGCTGGCTGGACACGCCGACGTGGAAGAGCAACCGCGGCTCGACGTACTCGCAACCGCAGCACTACGCCCCGCTCCGGTCCGCGTTGTCGAGTTTCTACCTGACGCGTCCCTTGCCCCGAAGCCGTTTGACGACTACTGGCTCGGCGACACCGTGCGTGTCCTCGTGCGCAGAGCCGCCATCGAGGAGGATGTCAACGTGCGAATCAACGCCATCACGATCGTCCTTGACGAGGACGGCCGCGAACGCTTCCAAGCTCCAGACAGCACGGACGAAGACGCGTCGCTGACCGGCACCGTCTCAGCGGAGATCGCGGCATGAGCAGCTACGAGCAAGCCCCGACCGTGGCCAGTGAGTTCGGCGCTCTCGGCCGACGGGTAAGCACGTTGGAGCGCGCAGTCCCCGGCGGCGGCTCGGCGGGACCCCCGGGGCCGACTGGGCCAACGGGCCCCGCCGGACCAACCGGCCCGACTGGACCAACGGGGGCGACCGGAACGACGGGGGCGACCGGCCCCGCTGGCCCGACTGGGCTGACCGGGCCGATGGGTCCGACTGGACCGCCCGGTGCCTCGCCGCCGCTGGAGTCGCGGATCGCCTTCACGTTCAGTAACAGTTGGCGCGTGTTTGGAGGCGGCACGGGCACCCCGCCTTGGGGTCACGCCGGGTACTACAAGCACAACGGCATCGTCTACCTAGAGGGTCTGCTCGACCGAGCGGGCGGCAACTGGGTTACCGGCGTCATCCTCACCCTGCCCGTCGGCTACCGCCCGCCATCAGACCGGCTATTCCACGTGGGCACCAACCCCGCCAACGCTGCTACCCGTGTCGACATGCAGACCAACGGCCAGCTCTTCCTACAGGTCGGCGGCGCGTCGAACCCTGTCGGCTACCTCGCCCTCTCCGGCATCTTCTTCCGGGCGGCGTGACGCAGGCCCGGTCCGGCTAGCGAAGGACCGCAGACAAGCGCGCCGCGTCATCGGCGCGCGGCGCGTGGTGAAGGTAGCGTTGGGTTGTCGCGTATGAGGAGTGGCCCATCCACGCCTGGATGTCGAAGCCCGACACGCCGCCACGGGCGCAGAGCGTCCCGAACGTGTGGCGCAGGTCGTGAAAGCGCAGCGGCGGGACTCCGGCCGCGTCGGCCAGCGGAATCGCTGGGGACGTCGCACGGTTGCGAGCCTCGACGTACGCGTGGCTCACGGCGTCGGGATCGCGACGACCACCGTCGGCGCGCGGGAAGACGAGATCATCCGGGCCGGTCCAGCGCTCGCGACGGGACAGCTCGCGCAGAACCTCAGCGGGGCGCTCGGCGAGCGGCACGACGCGCCCCTTGCCGGACTTCGGCCGCTTGACCTCGCCAGCCGACACGGCGCGCCCGACGTGGATCGCGGCCTGCCGGAAGTGGATGTCGCGCCAGCGCAGCGCGACGAGCTCGCCGCGCCGTAGACCGGTCATCGCAGCGACGATGATGAGCGCGCCCGGTTCGCCGCCGGCCTGCGCGGCTATCGCCTCGACCTGCTCGACCGTGAACATGCTCAGCTCGGGCGCGGCGGGCTGGCGACGCTTGGCGACGGCCGCGGCAGGGTTCCCCGTGCGCCAACCGCGGGCTGCTGCGTCGGCGAAGACGCTACTCATGACTTGTCGATGGGCGTTGACGGTCCGTGCCGATACCTTGCCGTCGAGCCTTCGCAGGTATTTGCGGATGTCCTCGACGGTGATCCGGTCGACACGCTTGTCGCCGAATGCCGCCATGATCCGGCCGCGACGCTCGTCGCGCTCGTCGGGCTCGCGGAGCAGTCCCCGGTTGAAGGCGTACGTCTCGGGCGTCCACGTGTGCGCACGCTCGTGCGGATCGTCAAGCCACGCACGGGCGGCCTCTCTGAACGTCCTGGGGGCGCCGCTAACGGGCGCCGACGTCGCGACCTGCTCGATGAGGTCGCGCATGGCCGCGGTGGCCTGCTGGGGCGTCAGCTCGCCACTGCGAGGGTTGCCGGGGCGCTTCTCGTAGCTACGCTGCCAGCCCTTCACGTCGGCCGGGGCCGCTCGCGGACGGACCCAAGCCGGCCCCAGCCGGCGCTTCATCGCGCGGCCCGCGTGCCTCCAAGTCGCCTCGAAGTACAGGCGGCCGGAGCCGTCCTTCGCGGGTACGACAACGAGGGCGCCGGCTGGGGTTGCGGCAGGCATCGCCTTGCTAGGCGCTCTGCTCTTCGAGTTCGCGCAGGCTGCCATGGATGCGCCAGTACAGGCTTCCTAGAGTCCCGCTCTCGCGAGCTGCCTCTACCAGCGCCTCGCGCACTCGCGCGAGCGAGTGCAGGTCGGCGTCAGTCAGCGTCAGTGGGGCCACGGGTTTGCCTTTCGTTAGGGAGCTCGTCAGCGCGACCGTTCCAGTCGCGGACGCGACCCGTCGAGGGTCGCGTTTCGCCCTCGACTAAGTATCGACAGCCTCCCCCTGCCCCTGAACTGCCTGCACTGCCGGCGTCGCGCCTACGAGGCGCACGCTTCGGAGCTGGAAGCTCCCCGCTCGCGGCCGATCCCAGCTCACGATCACGTCGACCTGCTGCACGTGGCCGACAGCTTCCGGCGTGCAGCTCGTCGATGTACCCGCCCCGTCGATGTTCGCTCCGCACGTCTCGAACGCGAGTGCGAAGACGCGGCCGGTCCTGTCGATCACGAAGCCGGCATCTTGCGCTGCTGCGCCGCCCATCGGCGCAGCGAGAGCCGCCGCGATGCCGGTCGAACTCGCCAGCGTCGTGTCTGGCAGCCCGCGCAGCCGCTCCGTCGCCTCGCGAGCGACAGCTACGGCCTCAGCGCGTGCGGCGTTCTGCGCTCCCTGCGCCGTCGTCGCGTCGAGCGTCCGAAGCAGCCCGAAGCTGACGATGAGCATGAGTGCCGCGGCCACGACGACCTCGACGAGGCTCATGACCGGTACCCGCGACGGAGCGCGAGGCGCTGCACGCTGGCGGCATGACTGAGTGCGGCGAGGTCGGGCCGCATACAGACCAGTAGCCCTTCGACGGTCTGCGGCACGGCCTGTACATCGCCGACGACCGTGCAGCGCCCATCCGGCGCCCGCATCGGGCAGACGACAACGCGCAGGCCAGCCTCGACGCGATCGAGCAGGCGGTCATAGATCTCGACGCCGGTCGTCATGCAAGGCTCCTGGAGATTCGCTCCAACGCTTGGACCTGCGCGAGCGCGGCGCTGGCGATCACGTCAGCGCCGGCCCGGCCGTCGAGCTGGTTGGCGAGCACCTGCGCGCCTGCCGTCAGCTCTTCGGCGATGTCGGTCCGGCCGCGGACCTCGAAGGCCGCGGCCATCGTTTCCATTCGCTCGATCGCGTCGAGCAGCATCGCCTCGACTGGGGTCATGCCGCCAGCCCCATAAGGCCGGCGACGATGAGGACCATTCCGGCGAGCGTGAGCGCAAGCGGGAACGTACGATGGTCGAGCATGAGGGGGCTTCTCCCTTGTGCCATGCCCCCGGCTGTGTCAGCAGCGCGGGGGCGCTTTTGTATTGGGTTGTCGCCCGTCCTATCGGCAGGGCGTAGCGCCGAGAGTAGCGCCCCTCGACGCTAATTGCTACTCCCTAGCGCTACTCCCTACGCCCCCCTCGCTTGCCGTCCCGACCAGAAACCCCATAAATGCAGGCTATTCCTTCAAGCCCGCCGCCGGAATCGAACCGGCAACCTCTTGATTACAAATCAAGTGCTCTGCCAATTGAGCTAGGCGGGCGGGCGCGCGCGCCGTCGCGGCTGAGGCTAGTACAGGATGTGGCAGGCTTGCACGCGCATGACGGACGCCACGGCCACGGACGAGCGCGCGGGCGCGCAGCCCGCCGTCGGCGACGGGCTGATCGGCACGCTCGACGGCGGCGACGGCCTGCGGGCGATCGCGGCGCTGATGGTCTTCCTCGGCCACGTCTTCGTCAACGCCGATCCCGGCGAGGCGTTCGAGAGCTACGGCTGGGCGAAGGAGGTCGTCGGCCGCCTCGACCTCGGGCTGGGACTGTTCTTCGCGCTGTCGGGCTACTTCATCGCGCGCCCGTTCGTGCGCTCGTACATCCTCGGCACGCAGCGCCCGTCCGTGCCGCGCTTCGCGCGCAACCGCGCGCTGCGGATCGTGCCCGCCTTCTACGTCATCGCCGCGCTCGTCCTGCTGCGCTTCGGCCTCGACGGCGCGATCGGCCCGACGCCCGACAACCCGTCCGGCACCGCGCCGCCGTCGGAGTGGTGGCAGGTCGTCTCGATCTTCACGTTCACGCAGAGCTACACCGGCGGCTCGGCGACGCTGCCCTACGGCCAGGCCTGGTCGCTGAACGCCGAGATGGCCTTCTACGCGCTGCTGCCGCTCGCCGCGCTGCTCGGCCACCGGCTCGGCGGGCGCGTCCGCACCACGCGCGCCCGCGCGTACGCGGCGCTCGCCGTGATCGGCGGCGCCGGGCTGGTCAGCATCTACCTGCGTCAGGGCGGCGGCTCGTTCGCCGCGCTGACGAGCCCGCCGCTGATCTTCTACGCCTTCGTGCCGGGGATCATGCTCGCCGCCGCCGAGCCGCTCGCCGCGCCGCTGCTGCGCGGCAACCCGCGCCGCGCCCGTCGCCTGGCGTGGGCGCTCGTCGCGCTCGTCGCGCTCTCCTGGGCGGCCTACGCCAGCTGGGACTACGCGGTCCAGACGACGGCGCTGCACGGGGCGCTCGGCCGGCGCGCGCTGATGGCCGTGATCTGCGCCGGCGCCGCGCTCGCCGCGGTGATCGTCTGGCAGCTCGGCACCGAGCGCGCGCCGCGCTGGCTGACCAACCGCCCGATCCGCTACCTCGGAGCACGCTCCTACGCCTTCTACCTGCTGCACGTCTGGATCATCTTCGAGGTCATCGACCTCGTCGGCGCCGACGCGGGCACGACGACGCTCGTGATCGCGATGATCGCGCTCGGCCTGCCGGCCACGCTCGCGCTGGCGGCGCTCTCCTGGCGCTTCGTCGAGCGGCCGTTCCTCGAGCGCCGCGTGCGCTGGGCGCTCGGCGAGCGGCGGCCGGGCCCCGGCGCGCCCGCTCCGGCACCGGCGGCCGCGGCCACCGCGATCGCCACAGCCGGACCGGCCGGTCACACGACGTCCGGTCCGCCCGCCGGGAGCGATCCGGGCGCCAGCGAGATCGTCGCCGTCGAGCCGCCGACCGAACGCTCGTTGCCATGATGGGGCTCGCATGAGCGCCTCCGGACTGCGATCGACCGCGCGCGCGCTGCGCCTGCGTGGCGAGCGCGCCCGCTTCGAGCTGTGGGCGCGGCGCCTGGACGCCCGCCTGCGCCGCGCCGGCGGGCGGCTGAAGCTCGACGCTCCGCACGGCGCGCACTTCTACGAGCTGCCCGCCGTCGAGGTCCATCCCTACGGCGGCAAGGCCGGCACGCTCACGATCCGCCTCGGCGAGCACGTCCAGCTCGGCCGCGGCCAGATCCTCGACGTCTGGGCGGCGGCCGACAACACGCTGGCGCTCGGCGACCGCGTCACGTTTCGCGCCGGCACGCGGATCCAGCTGCGCGGCGGCAGCGTGCGCATCGGCGAGGACTCGACGATCCGCGACTACTGCCTGCTCGACGCGATGGACGGCGGCGAGATCGTGCTCGGCGCGCGCGTCCAGTTCGGCGCCCAGGTGGCGCTGCACGCGCTGCAGCGCGTGCAGCTGGGCGACGACGCGGCCGCGGGCGAGCGCGTCAGCATCTTCGACTCCGACCATCGCCACGACGGCAGCAGCACGACGAACTACGAGCAGCCCGTCGCGATTGCGCCCGTGGTGATCGGCGCGAACACGTTCCTCGGCGCGAACTCGCTGCTGCTGCGCGGCGTCCGGATGGGACCCAACGGCATGCTCGGCGGCTCGTCGCTCGTGCGCGGCGGCGAGTACCCCGGCGGCGTTCTCTACGCCGGCTCCCCCGCGCGCGAGATCCGCCCGCTCGCGCCGGACCTCGGCGCGCGCCCCGCCGAGCGGCGCTGATGGACGAGCTCGTCACCCGCGCGTCCGTCACGGCGATCGGCGAAGATGCGGCCGTGGCGATCACCGATCGAGCTGTCGGCAGGGACGCCTTGCGCCGGTCGAGCTTTCTGTTTCAGGACGGGATCGTGCTGTGCGCGACCGTGCGCGGCATCGACGCGATCGACCTGCTCGCGCCCTCGCTGGAGCGCGACGCGACCGTGGCACAGCTGTGCCCGGACCTGACGCCGACCGGCTTCGGCCACCTGCGCGTCGGCCTGCGTTCGCTCGCCCAGGCCGGCTGGCTGCGCGACGGCCCGGCGCTGGCGCCAGAGCTCACGACGCCGGTCTGGACGGAGGCCGGTCGCGCCGCTGCCCGCCATCACGCACGCCTGATCGAGCTCGGCGACTTCCTCGCGACCTTCACCGACAACGCGTCCGCCGGCTGGACCGAGCCCTGGACGGGCGAGCGCGCCGCGCGGTTCGCGGCCCTCGTCGAGCCGGCGGTCGCGCGCTGGCGGCTCGACGATCTGGCGCCCGAGCTGCGCGACCAGCTCGGGACCCAGCTCGACGGCGCGCTCGCCCTGCCGCTGCTGCTCTGGCTCGACGCGACCGGTGCCCTGCACGGCGACGGCCCGCTGCTGCCCGACGATGACGTCGGGCAGCACGCCGCCCGCCTGCTGGCAGCGCTCGGCTGGACCGACGAGGCAGGCGGCTGGACGGACGCCGGACGACACGGGCTGGACTTCGTCGCGCATCTCGGCCTCGTCGGCTCCTACCTGCCGATGTTCGCCCGCCTGCCCGAGCTGTATCGCGGCGAGCTGACCGCGGCGTCCGACGAGCGCGACGACGCCGGCGGCTGGCACATCGACGACGAGGTCGATCTGCGCGCCCGCTCGGTCGCGCACGGGCGCTACTTCGCCGACGCCGATCCGATTGTCGCGAGCATCTTCGACCGTGAGCCGCTCGCCGAGCAGCCGCGCTTCGTCGTCGTCAGCGGCTGCGACGACGGGCGCTGGCTCGTCCGCATCGACGCATGCGTGCGAGCGGCCACGCGCCGCGGACGCCACCTCGACGAGCATCCGCTGCGGATGATCGGCCTCGACCGCAGCGAGGTGGCGGTCCGCAGCGCGCGTCGGACGCTCGCCGATGCCGGCGTCGACGGGCTCGTCCTGCATGGCGACACCGCCGATCCCGACGCGCTGCGCGAGACGCTCGCCGCGCACGGCCTCGCGATCGAGGACGGGCTGCACGTGCACGCGTTCGTCGACCACGACCGGCGCCACGACGGCGCCCGCGCGCCGGACGGCGGCACGATCATGTCGAGCGGCGCGTACATCGCCGCGGACGGCGCGCCGCTGACCGGCGCCGAGATCGAAGCCGAGCTGACCGCGCACCTGGCGCGCTGGACGCCGTACGTGGCGCGTCACGGGCTGCTCGTGCTCGAAGCGCACTGCGTCGCGTCGCAGGTCACGGCCCGCCACCTCGGCGCGTTGCACAGCCTCGCGTTCGACGCCTACAACGGCTACGCGGGCCAGTACCCGGTCGAGCGGCCGGCGTTCATCGCGGCCTGCCGCCGCGCCGGCCTGCGCCAAGCGGCGACCGGCGAGCGGCGCTACCCGACGACGCGCCCGTTCGTCGCCGTCAGCCTCAACCACATGCTCAGCGACGCGGGCGGGCTGATCGCGCGCGGCGATCCCGACGCTGCGCGGCGCGACACCTGGCGTCCCGACCCCGGCACGGACCTGCGCGACGGGCGCGGTCTGCACGAGCTCGTCTTCGAGCAGGGCGACGTCCGTCACCCGCGGCTGTGGGCGTCGGCCTCGACGAGCCTGCTGATCACGCAGACGATGGACACCCTCGAAGAGCGCGTCGAGGCGCTCGGACCGGGCGACGCGCTGCGCGTGCTCGACTACGGCACCGGCACCGCGCTGGCCGCGATCGAGCTGCTCAAGGCGTTTCGCGAACGCGGCTTCGAGCAGCGCCTGGCGCGCCGCGGCGTCGACTTCGAGCTGCACCTGATCGACATCCCGTCGAGCTGGTTCGCGCAGGGCCACGCGCTCGTGCAGGAGTCCTCGTGGACGCAGTGCCACTCGCTGATCGGCGCCGACGGGCGCTTTCGCCCGCTGCACGAGGTGACCGGCGGCGTCCAGATGGACGTCGTCATGTCGAGCATGGTCTTTCACCTGATCCCGCCGCGCGCGCTCGAGCGGGTCGCCGCGTCGCTGGCCGGCATCACGGCGCCCGGCGGCCGGCTGCTGTGGAACGCGCCGGACCTCGGCGTGCCCGGACCCTACGCGGTGCCGTTTCACTATCCCAACCGGATGGTGCGCGCGCACTGGAAGAAGCTGCTGCTCGGCGAGCTGCAGCCGGCCAGCCAGCTGCAGCGCGACGCGCTTGCCGCCGCGCGCCTGCGCGCAACGGGCGACGTGCCGCTGATCGACGACGAGCGCGCCAACCGCCGCATCCTGCCGCGCCCGCACACCGGCGAGGAGGTCGGCAACGCGCTGCGCAGCCACTTCTTCGGCGACGTGACGACCCAGACGCACGAGATCGTCGTGCGCGAGACGCTCGACACGCTGCTCGTCCCCTCCAACCAGGAGGAGTACCTGCCCGAGATCGAGGACTTCGACCTGCGCTCGGCGCTGATCGAGGAGCTGATGCTCGACGAGGTGCTGGCGCCCCTGCGCTCCGGACCGGCAGGCACGTTCGGCGGCTACAACGTCCATTGGACGTTCGGCGACTTCCGGCCAAACGGGCATTGAGCGCCGAGCCGGGACGTCGGTCGGCCGGGCCTCGTCGGGGCCGTGCCGCTGGACGGGCTCGGCTGACGGCCCGACCCGACAGCGGCCGAGTCGACCCGACAGCGGGTCGCGTTGTTCATGTCGGGGATGAAGAGCTCGCCCAGGTTCCGGGCCGCGGCCGGCGAGGCGGCCCCGGGGTCGGGGTCACGGTCGGCGCACCACCCCTAGGCTTCACGGCATGACCAAGCTCGACATCTCAGACGACCTCGGCGCCAAGCCCGAGGTCCCCGCGCCCAGCGGCGTGCCGCCGACGGAGCTGACGACCGACGACGTCGTCGTCGGCGCGGGCGCCGCCGCCAAGCCCGGCGTCCACGTCACCGTGCACTACGTCGGCGTGTCGTTTCACTCCGGCAAGCAGTTCGACTCCTCCTGGGATCGCGGCCAGGCGTTCGACTTCCCGCTCGGCGCGGGGCGCGTCATCCAGGGCTGGGACATGGGCGTCACGGGGATGCGCGAGGGCGGCCGCCGCACGCTCGTGATCCCGCCGTCGATGGCCTACGGCGAGCGCGGTGTCGGCCCGATCGGGCCCAACGAGACGCTCGTCTTCGTCGTCGATCTCCTCAAGGTCGGATAAGCCGTATGCGCGGACGTGTGATCGCGCTGGTCGCGGCAGCGGCAGTCGGCGTCGGCGCATGCGGCGACGACGAGGACGACGCACCGATGGAGTCGGCGATCCCGGCGGCGCCGGCGACCACCCCGACCACTCCGACCACCGGGACCTCGACCTCAAGCTCTGCCTCAGGGTCCGTCTCGACGGACACGTCGACGAAGCCGGAGATCCCGGAGCCGTCCGGCGATCCGCCGACGGAGCTCGAGGCCGAGGACATCGTCGCCGGCGAGGGTCGTGCCGTGCAGGCAGGCGATCAGCTCGTCGTCAACTACGTCGGCGTCCTGTTCGAGACGGGCGAGCAGTTCGACGCTTCGTGGGACAGTGGCCAGACGTTCCCGTTCACGCTCGGCCAGGGCAACGTCATCCCCGGCTGGGATCAGGGCCTTGAGGGCATGAAGGTCGGCGGCCGGCGTCAGCTCACGATTCCGCCCGACCTCGCCTACGGCGATCAGGGCCAGGGCTCGATCCCGCCGGGCGCGACGCTCGTCTTCGTCGTCGACCTGCTCAACGCGACGCCCGCGTCGGGCTGAGCGCTCACGACGACGAACCAGGCCACGGCCGGCGACTCGGCCGGCACCGCATCTGGTGCTAGGCGGCGCCCCAGACGCCGCCGGCGCGCCCGAGCGTGATGCGGTGCTCCTGCCCGTCGGCGTCCTCGCAGCGGAAGACCGCCTGGTCCTCGTCGACGCCCGGCCGATCGATCACCTGCACGAGCCGGAGGTCGCTCACCGCGTCGCCGAAGCGCTCCGCGGCGACGGCGCGCGCGGCCGCCTCGAGCGTGCTGCGCTCCCAGCCCTTGTCGAGCGCGTGCGCCTGAGCGAGCGCGTCCTCGACCTCGGCAAGCTCGCGCTGCAGCGCGCCTTCGTCGCTGCGGGCGCGCTTGGTCATCGCGACGTAGCCGCCGCAGGCGAGCGCGACGACCAGGACGAGGACGACGGCGAGGACGATGCCGAGTGTGGAGATGGCGATCAGGGTCACGACGGCGATGCTATCGCCCGCGCAAACGGCGGGCAGCCAGGTCTCAGTTGAGGACCGCGCGCTGCGTCAGGTGCGAGCCGACCTTGCGCTTGACGCGCTGCAGCGCGTTGTCGACGGTCTTGGCGTCACAGCCCAGACGCTGCGCGACCTCCTCGTAGGGACGACCGTCGAGGTACAACGCCAGCACGCGCCCCTCGAGATCGGACAGCGCGGTCGACAGGCAGCCGACGAGCGAGTGCAGCTCCTCGGAGGAGATCACCTGGTTGACCGGGTCGTGCACCGTCGATCCCGGGATGACGTCCTCGAGCGTCGGCTCGCTGTCGCCGCTCGACCCCGCGGGCGTGGCCGAGAACGACACGTACTGGTTCAGCGGCGTGTGCTTGTTGCGCGTCGCCGTCTTGACGGCGGTGATGATCTGGCGCGTGATGCACAGCTCGGCGAAGTTGCGAAACGACGACTCGCGGTCGGAGCGATAGTCGCGGACCGCCTTGTAGAGGCCGACGAGACCCTCCTGGACGAGGTCGTCGGCGTCGCCCCCGGCGAGGAAGTACGACGAGGCCTTGAGGCGCACGAAGCCGTAGTAGCGCCGCACGATGCGGTCATAGGCCGTGCGGTCGCCGGTCTTCGCCAAGGCGATGAGGAAGTAGTCATCAACCTGAGCCTGAGAATGAGCCTTCTGCGAGATTCTTGCCACGAGCAGTCCTTTCCCGGCCAGCGATGACCGGATGTGCTCAGTGGCGGTCCCCTCCCAGGGCGCCAACTGCGTCTTGCGGTTGTCGATCCTCTACCTCAGGTTAACCCTGACTTGCGGGCACAGTACTCCGAGTTATGAAGTCCTGTCAAGCCGAGCCGCGACGCTGCAAGATCTCGTACATGAGCACCGCCGCCGCCGCGCCGGCGTTGAGCGACTCGATGCGCCCCCGCAGCGGCAGCGCGACGAGCGCGTCGCAGGACTTCGCCACGCGGGGCCGCAGACCCGCCCCTTCGGCCCCCATCACGAGCACGACGGAGCCGCGGTAGTCCGGCGCGTCGTAGGCGATGCCAGCGTCGCCATCGGCGCCGTAGCACCACGCGCCGGCCTGCTTGGCCTCGGCAAGGAAGTCGGCCATGTTGCGCACCCGCGCGATCCGCAGGTGCTCGACCGCGCCCGCCGAGGCCTTCGCGACAGCCGGCGTCACGGCCGCTGCGCGGCGCTCGCAGATGACGAGCCCCGTCACGCCCGCGCATTCGGCGCTGCGCGCGATCGCCCCGAGGTTCTGGGGATCCTGCAGCTCGTCGAGCGCGACGACGAACGGGTCGCTTGGCATCAGCAGCTCCCGTCCGGAGACGTACGGGTAGCCGCCGGCGTCGGCGCAGACGCCCTGGTGGTCGGGTGAGTCGCTGCGGCGCGCGATCTCCTCGGCACTCGCGGCCCGCGCGCCGGCATCGCGCAGCCACGGCTCGCGTGCGATCGTGCGCTCCGTCGCCCAGACGTGGGCGACCTGGCGGCGCCCCGCACGCAGCGCCTCGCGCACCGGGTTGCGTCCGTAGAGGATCACTGCTCGATGCGCACGAGCTGCGGCCCGGCGGAGCCGTCGCGGACCTCCCAGCCGCGCGCGCGCAGCTCGTCGCGCAGCCGGTCGGCCTCGGCGTAGTCGCCGGCGCCGCGCGCGGCGACGCGCTGGTCGAGCAGCTCCTGCTCCTCGGCGCCGGCCTCGCTGCCGTGCTCGGCGAGGTTCCCCAGTCCGAGCACGGACAGCATCTCGACGAGGTCGGCGCGACCGACCGGCTCGTCGCAGCGCCGGTGACGCTCGCTGATCCACTCGAATAGCGCGGCCAGCGCCGCCGGCGTGTTGAAGTCCTGGGCGAGCGCCTCGAAGAACGCGTCGCGCAGGTGACCCATCGCCGCCGGTGACTCGCCGTCGACGAGCCCGCGGGCAGCGTCGCGCACGCGCGCAACCCGCGCCAGCGCCTCCATCAGGCGCATGTCGTCGAACGCCATCGGCTGGCGGTAGTGGGCGCCGGCGAACAGCATGATCAGCGCGTTGCGCCCGACGTCGTCGAGCACCTCCTGCAGCGTCACCACGTTGCCGACGCTCTTGGCCATCTTCTCCTCGCCGAACTGCAGCATCCCGTTGTGCATCCAGATCTGCGCAAGCTCGGTGCCGCGCGCCATCCGCGTCTGCGCGGCCTCGTTCTCGTGGTGCGGGAAGACGAGGTCGTTGCCGCCGCCGTGGATCTGAAAGCCGACGCCGAGATGCTCCTCGGCCATCGCCGAGCATTCGATGTGCCAGCCCGGTCGGCCACGTCCCCAGGGCGCGAACCAGACGGTGTCCTCGCCGTCCTTGTGCGCCTTCCAGAGCGCGAAGTCCAGCGGATCCTCCTTGAGACTGGCGCCCACCGGCGACGATCCGTCGTCCTCGCCCTGGTTCATGTCGTCGATCGCCCGGCGGCTCAGCGAGCCGTAGTCGGCGTCGGCGCGCACCCGGAAGTAGACGTCGCCGCCGACGGCGTAGGCGTGGCCGCGCTCGATCAGCTCGGCGATCAGCGCGACGATCGGCTCGATCGTCTCGGAGGCCAGCGGCTCACGGTCGGGGCGACCGAGGCCGAAGCCGTCGGTGTCGGCGATGTAGTGCGCCGTCATCTCCGCGGCGAGATCGGCGCTGGCGACGCCCAGCGCGTTCGCGGCGTCGTAGATCTTGTCGTTGACGTCGGTGATGTTGATGACGAGCGTGACGTCGTGACCCTCGTGCTCGAGGAAGCGCTTGAGCAGCGCGTTGACGACGAACGGCCGCGCGTTGCCGACGTGGATGCGCCCGTAGACGGTCGGCCCACAGGCGTAGATGCCGACGTGTCCGTCAGCGCCCGGGACGAGCTCGCGCAGCTCGCCGGAGCGCGTGTCGTGCAGGCGAATCGTGGGCATCGAGTTCACCCTAGATGGTTGATTCCGCGGCCGGTGCCGTCAGATGTGCGCAGATCGCGGATGCGGACCCGCCCGCCCGCCACGGGCCGAAGGTGGACGGTGCCAGCGGCACGGCCGCCTTCGGCACGTGGCGATCCTGCGCCGCGAGATGCGTGCGAACTTCTGACTCACGACACTCGTCGGTCGCCGCGAGCTCAAGGTTCTCGGTGCCTGTCCGATGGCGTTCATGTGAGAAGTGCCACAATCAGACGCGCCGGGTAGGTTGGCCACAGGATGGCCGCTCCTGCCCCGCACGTCGCGCGACTGGCCACCGTCGAAGCGAGCTTTCGCTCGCTTGCGGAGCGCTTCCTCGGCGCTGATCCGGGCTTCGACGCGAGCTGGCGGATCGTCCTCGGCGATGTCGGCCACAGCTGGGAGGTGCGCGTCACCGCGGATCGCGCACGCGTGCGCAAGGGCGCCACGAGCCGCGATCCGGACGCCGTCGTCGGAACCGACGCCGCGACCTGGATCGCGCTGCGCCGTGGCGAGCTGTCAGCGATCGACGCGTTCGGCCAGCGGCTGCTCGACGTCCGCGGCAACCTCGACCTGGCGATCGCCTTCGCGGGGTTCTTCGCGCTCGAGGACGGGCGCGATCCCCTGCTGCGCTTCCACGCGATCGGATTGCCGGGCCTCGATCTCTCCGCGCTGACGATGGGCGCGGGCCCCGACGTCGTGCTGCTGCACGGGCTCGGCGGCGCGAAGAGCTCGTTCTTCGCCGCGGCGGCCGCGCTCGCGCGCCACTACCGCGTCCACGCGCTCGACCTGCCCGGCTTCGGCGCGTCTTCGAAGCCGGCCGTCGCGCCCTACACGGCGCGCTGGTTCGCCGAGACCGTCCGCGGCGCGATGGACGAGCTCGGCATCGAGCGCGCGCACGTCGCAGGCAACTCGATGGGCGGCCGCGTCGCGATCGAGCTCGGCCTGCGCCATCCCGAGCGCGTCGCCGGCCTCGCGCTGCTGTGTCCCGCGGTCGCCTTCCTGAAGCGCACGTACCACCCGGCCGTCCGGCTCATGCGGCCCGAGCTCGGGCTGCTGCCACACCGCCTCGTGCGCGCCAAGGTCGCCGAGCATCTCTCGTCGCTGTTCGCCGACCCCGACATGATCGACCCGGCTGTGGCCGATCTCGTCGTCGACGAGTTCCAGCGCATCTACGCGAGTGCCGGCGGGCGGATCGCGTTCCTCTCGTCGGCGCGCAACATCTACCTCGAGGCACCCTACGGGCGGACCGGCTTCTACGGTCGCCTGTCGCAGCTGCAGGCGCCGGCGCTGTTCGTCTGGGGATCGCACGACCGCGTGATCCCGGCGGCATTCGCGCGCCATGTCACGCGCTGGCTGCCGTCGGCGGAGCAGATCGTGCTCGACGGCTGCGGCCACGTGCCGCAGGTCGAGTGCGCCGAGCAGACGAGCGACCTGCTCGTGCGCTTCTTCGCCGACGTGGACGCGCTCGGGCCGCCCGCCGTCGACGCGCCGAGGGCCGCGTAGACTCGAGGCGATGCAGGCGCAGACCGCGAGGGCCTCGTCGGGCGATGGCCACGCCGCCGACGGTGACCCGTTCGCCCGCGACTTCGATGAGCACGAGGCCGGCGAACGGCCCCCCGCGCAACCGCGCCGCGGGCCGCTCGAGCGGCTCGTCGACGCCGCCGCCACCGTCATCCGCGGCCGCGTGCCGGCTGCGGACCTCGACGAGCGCGACCCGGACTTCATCCGCGAGAGCCTGCCCGCGCAGTGGCTGCTCGCGAGCCTGTGGTTTCGCGGCGAGGTGCGCGGTCTGGGGCATGTTCCCGAGCACGGCCCGGTCCTGCTCGTCGGCAACCACTCCGGCGGCAACATGACCCCGGACACGCTCGTCTTCACGCTCGCCTTCAGCACGTACTTCGGCGTCGAGCGGCGCTTCTACCAACTCGCGCACAACCTCGTGCTGTCCTGGCCCGGGCTCGGCTTCCTGCGCAAGTACGGCATCGTCGCGGCCTCACCTGACAACGCCGAGCGCGCGCTGTCGTCGGGCGCCGCCGTGCTCGTCTACCCCGGCGGCGACCACGAGGTTCACCGGCCGAGCTGGGAGCGCAACAGGGTGAGCTTCGACGGCCGCCGCGGCTTCGTGCGGCTCGCGCTCGAGCATGACGTGCCGATCGTCCCGGTCGTCGCGATCGGCGGACAGGAGACGGCGCTCTTCCTCAGCCGCGGCGAGGGTCTCGCGCGCAGGCTGATGCTCGACCGGCTGCTGCGCGTCAAGGTGCTGCCGATCTCGATCGCCGCGCCGTGGGGCCTGAACGTCGGCGACGGGCTCGGCCACATCCCGCTGCCGGCGAAGATCACGATCGAGGTGCTGCCGGCGATCCACCTGCGCGAGCAGTTCGGCGCGCAGCCCGACGTCGACGAGGTCTACGCCCACGTCACCGCGACGATGCAGGAGACGCTCGACGCGCTCGCCGCCGAGCGGCGACTGCCGATCGTCGGATGAGAGTCCAGGCCGCGATCGAGGTCGCAGCGCCGCCCGAGACGATCTGGGAGCTCGTCAGCGACCCGGCTCGCTACCTGCACTTCATGAGCGGCATCACCCGCTGGGAGATCGCGGGCGAGCACGCGCGCGGCCTCGGTGCGCGCTACCGCACGCTGATGCGCGTCGGCTCGGCCGAGATCGGCGGCCTCGTCGAGATCGTCGAGTGCGACGCGCCGCGCGACCTCGCCTGGACCTCGATCTCGGGCATCGACCAGCGCGGCCGCTGGCGCCTGCGCGAGATCGGGCCCGGCCACCTGGGCGAGCGGACCCGCGTCGAGCTGCGCCTGCAGTACGGCGTCGCCGGAGCGGGCATCCTCGGCTGGATCGCCGAGCAGGTCGCCGCGCCCGCGGTGCGCAAGAACCTGCGCCGCTCGCTGCAGGAGCTGCGCCGCCAGGTCGAGCACGAGCAAGCCCGCGCAGCAGCTGCGACGCGCCGCGCGGCAGCGCGGAACTAGGCCCCGGCGCGGTCCGCCGGGCGCGTCGGGGTAGACTCGTCGCACAGCGCGCGCGGCGCTCGACCCCGAACAGGGCTGCGAGCGCCACGCGTGGTCCGGACGCGGCAGGTCTCTCAACACCTTCGCGCAGCACCAGCCCCGCCCGGCGGGAACCTGCAGGAATCTGCAGCCGATGCGAGCCAACGCCTCCGCCCGCGTCACCGCCGCCCCGCAATCCACCAGAGGGAGCACGCATGGCCTCCAGCGGCAAGAAGAAGACCACGATGGCAAAGCTCGACCGCGAGCGCCGGATGCGAGAGCGCCGGATGGACAAGCAGGCCCGCAAGGACGCACGCAAGCTGGCGGCGCTCACCCCGGACACGGGAGACGACACCCTGACCGAGGACGAGACCGAGACGTCGGCCGACGTCGACGCTCCTCACGCCACGCTCCGCGCCAGCGGTCCGGTGACGACGGACGCCTGACGGACGCCTGACCGCGGGTCGCGCCGCGGGCGGCGACAGCGGCCGGTCAGGCCGCGCTCTGGCGCACCGTCGCCACCGCCAGCGCCGCGACGCCTTCGAGCCGACCGACGAACCCCATCCCCTCCCCCGTCGACGCCTTCACGTTGACGCTTGCCGCGTCGAGCCCGAGCGCGTCCGCCAGCCGCTCGCGTATCGCGACGCGGTGGCGACCGAGCTTCGGCCGCTCCATCAGGACCGTCGTATCGACGTGTCCCACCGCCAGCCCGCGCGCCGCGAGCATCGCGACGACCTCGCGCAGGAGCGAGATCGAGTCGGCGTCCTCGTAGGCGTCGTCGGTGTCGGGAAAGTGGGCGCCGATGTCGTCCAGGCCCGCCGCGCCGAGCAGCGCGTCGATCACGGCATGCGTCAGGACATCGGCGTCGGAATGGCCGTCGAGGCCGAGCTCGGCGCCCTCGAGCTCGACGCCGCCGAGGATCAGCGGACGGCCCGCCTTGAAGCGATGCGAATCCCAGCCCAGGCCGGTCCGCGTCACGCCACCGCCGGCGCCCGGGCTCACCCGATCGCCTCCATCCGCCGCTCGCGACGCTCGAAGACCGCGAGCTCGGTCACGCCGACCGCTTCCAGCAGCTCGCGCGCCTGCTCGTAGTCGCGGCCGACGTCGCCCGGCACGTGGGCGTCGCTGGACAGCGCGACCGGGCAGCCCGCGTCGACGCACATCTCGAGAAACGTGCGTGCCGGGTACAGCTCGCCGACCGGTTTGCGCAGCCCCGCCGTCGAGACCTCGACGGCGATGCCCGACTCCGCGATCCCGTCGATCGCAAGCTCGTAGAAGCGGCGCAGGTCGCCCTCGGGAACCGGCCGCCGCGATCCCCAGATCTTCACGAGATCGGGGTGCGCGAGGATGTCGAAGAGCCCGCTGCGCGCGGCCTCGCCGAGCGCGACGAAGTAGCGCCGCCAGAGCTCGTCGGGACGCTGCGAGCGGTGGTCGAAGACCTCGTAGCCGTCGTGATCGACCGCGTGCTCGCCGACGAAGTGCACCGAGCCGACGACGTAGTCCCAGTCGTACGCGTCGAGCAGGTTCGCCATCCGGTCCTCGCGGCCGGCGATGAAGTCCGCCTCGATGCCGAGCTTGAGGTCGGTCTGCTCGCGCACGAAGCCGGCGTAGCCGTCGAGGTCGTCCGTCGCGCTCGCGCGCCACAGCGGATGCCGCCAGACCTCGAGCGCCCGGGCGAAGCGGTACACGTGCTCCGAGCAGCCGAGCTCGCCGATCCCGCGCTCCTGCGCGACGGCGCGGTAGCGCTCGGCGTTGGCGGCGGTGAAGTACTCGGCCGCGGCGGTGCCGGGCTCGTCGGGGCGCAGGTGCAGGTGATAGTCGGTCAGCACGGGCAGCGCGGCCAGGGCGGCGCGGCTAGGGCCGCGCCGACCACGTCCGCGTGCCGCTGGCGCAGATGTCGACGCGCTTGCCCGTGCGGCGGTTCTGGTAGCGCTGCGTGACCGCTGACGCGCCCGTCGCCCCACCGGCCTCGTCGAACTGGCCGCGGACGACCACGGTCGTCCGCTGGATCACGTCGGGGAAGGTCGTCCTGAAGCGCTCCACGAAGCGAAACGAGCCGTCCTCCGCGATGTCGAACTCGGGCGACACGTTGACGTCGTGCGGCGCGACGAGGCGTCCGTCAGCGCACGGCGCGCGGAAGCCGAGCGTCGCACGCTCGATCGTGCGCCCGCTGGCGGAGACCCGCAGGGCGATCGCGTGCCTGCTGCGCGGCGCGCTCTGCGACGTCAGTCCCAGCAATGTCGTACCGGCGCGAGCGGGTGCCGGCGCCGCCCCGGTGGCGATCGGCCGGCGCACCGTCCAGTTCACGGTGCGGCTCGCGCACGTCCGCGTCGGGTTGCCGCTCGCGCGCACGCGCAGCCGCAGGCTCGCCGTTCCCTCGCCGCCGTCCGCGGTCAGGCGACCGCGCACGGTGAACGTCGCGGTCTCCGCGACGCCGACGAGCGGCCGGCGCGTCGTCGAACCGCGCAGCGTGAAGCTGCCGTCGGCCGCCAGCCGCGTGTCGCCCTTGATCAGTCCCAGGCCACAGGAGGCGAACATCGTGCCGTTGACGCCGACCCTGCCGCCGGCCTGCGCACGGACCGAGAGCAGCATGTCCCGGGCCACCGTCCGCTCGCTGACCGGCACGGCGATCGCGCCGCCGCCGTAGTTGCCGACGGGCGGCGGCGTCGCGTCGGTCTGAGCGAGGGCGACGCCACCGGTCACGGCGGCGAGAACGAGGGCCAGCCCGAGCGCGCGTCGGGATCGAAGCCGGAAGCGAATCGCAGTCATGCGCGCCGATGCTAGCCACTGGCGCGCTCGCGCAGCGCCAGCTCGGCGACCTGCAGGTCGCCGCGGGTCGTGATCTTGAGGTTCTCGGGCGCCGACGCGACGACGCGCACGGACCCGCCCGCCCGCTCGATCAGCCAGGCGTCGTCGGTCGCGGCGGCGAGCACGTCCTCGGGCGCGCTCAGCGCCTGCTCCAGCGCGGCGCGGCGAAAGACCTGCGGCGTCTGAACCGCCCACAGCGCGGAGCGCTGCAGCGTGCGCAGCACGGCACCGTCGCCGGACACCTCCTTGATCGTGTCCGTCACCGCGGCGGCGGCGATCACCGCATCGCAGCCGTGTCGCTCGAGCTCGTCGAGTGCCGTCTGGAAGGCCTGCGCCGTGACGAGCGGGCGCGCCGCGTCATGCACGATGACGGGGTCGCCGGCGGCGGCGTGCAGCGCCGCCAGCACCGACTGCGAGCGATGCGCGCCGCCCGGCACCCCGATCGTGCCCGCGGGCGCGCTGCGGCCCGCGGGCAGCGCGACGACGATCGCCTCGACGGCGGCGACGTCACGCAACGCGTCGATGCTCCACTCGAGCATCGGACGTCCGGCGAGCGCAACGAACGCCTTGGGCTCCCCGAGCCCAAGGCGCTGTCCGCTTCCAGCCGCGACGACGAGCGCGATCGCTACTTCGTCACCGTCACGCCGGCGCTGTCGGCGAGCAGGTCGTCGAGGTGCTGCTCGGCCTCTTCCTCGTCCTTGTCGAGCGCGTACATCAGCTCGGACGCGAGGATCTTCTTCGCGCGTGTGAACATCTGCTTCTCGCCTGTCGACAGACCCTTCTCGTGCTCGCGGATCGCGAGGTTGCGCACGACCTCGGCCAGCTCGTAGATGTCCCCCGTCTTGATCTTGTCGCGGTTGTGCTTGAACCGGCGATTCCAGTTCTTGGGCATCTCGGAGACGTCGTCGGCCAGGACGTCGAGCACCTTCTTGACGGTCTCCTCGTCGATCACGCGGCGCAGTCCGGCCAGCGCGGCGTTCTCGCACGGGACCATCACGGTCATGTCGTTGTGCAGGATCTTGATCGTGAGGTACTCGCGCTCCTCACCGAACATCTTGCGCCGCTCCTTCTTGAGGACCTGACCAGCCCCGTGATGCGGATACACGACGTTGTCGCCGAGCTCGAACTCGATGTTCTCGAGCGTACGGTCCAGATCCTCCAGCAGCTGCTCTTCGGCTTCGGAAATGATGCCCTCCTTGCGGATTGATGCCGGCGGCGGCCGGACGGTCGTGCTCAGGTCTGCAGATAGCGGTCCACGAGATTGATCTCCTGCAGCCGGCGAAGGCCCTCGCGGATGTCCTTCGCCCGGATCTCGCCCACGCCATCGACGGTCTCGAGCTCCGCGTCGGTCGCGGCCAGCAGCTCGTCGAGCCCGCCGAAGTCGGCGACGATCTGCGCCACCACGAGCTTCGGCAGGCGCGGGATGCGCCCGAGGATGCGAAAGCCGCGCGGCGAGACGGGGTAGTCGAGCGTGTTGAGCTTGCGGTCGTAGCCGAGCAGCTCGGCGAGGCGGCCGAAGTCGAGCAGGTCGTGATGCGCCAGGCGGCCGATCTGGTCGAGCGCGCCGGCGAACTCCTCGTCGGTGTTCTCGGCGAGGTAGTCGTGCACGAGCGCGGCCTTGTCGGCGGCGGTGCCGACCATCGTCTCCTCGAGCTGCATCTCGATCAGGCGGCCCTCGTTGCCGAGCTCGACGATGTAGCGCTCGATCTCGACGGCCATCCGCGTGACGAGCTCAGAGCGCTGCAGGACGGTCAGCACATCGTGCAGCGTCGCGCCGCCTTCGAACTCGAGTGCCGTCAGCCGCGTCGAGACCTGGTCCAGGCGGGTGCGGTACTTGTCGAGCGTCGCGAGCGCCTGGTTGGCCTTCGCGAGCACGACCGGGATGTCCTCGAGGATGTACTTGCCACCATCGACGTAGAGCGAGACGACCTCGCGGCGCTGGGAGATCGCGATCACGAGCGCGTCGGTCTGCTTGGAGACGCGCTCGGCGGTGCGGTGGCGCGTGCCCGTCTCGACCGACAGGATCGTCGGGTCGGGCATCAGCTGGACGTTGGCCATCGCGATCCTCGTCGCGTTGACGTTCAGCACGATCGCGCCGTCCATCTTCGCGACCTGGTAGAGCAGCGCCGGGGAGTAGTCGATGTCGAGCTTGATGCCCCCCGAGAAGAGGAAGCTGAGGTCGTCGACCTCGCCGACGATGATCAGGCCACCGGTGCGGGCGTGGAGGATGTTGTCGAGTCCCTCCCGCAGCGTCGTGCCGGGTGCGACCATCTCCAACGCCTTGACCAGACGGGGCTCTTGACGTGACTCAAGCTCTCCTGACTCATCCCCGACTCGCTGAACCATCCAGGCGATTTTAGCGCGTGCTTAGGGAATCCGGTTTGTCGCGGCGAAGTTCGTCTGTTCGTCTGGATCTCGTCCCGTCACGCGGCCTGCGGCGCACGCGCGGGCAGCACGGCATGCAGCGCCTGGCGCAGCGTCGGCGCGCTCTGCGGGCAGACGACCTCGCGCAGGCCGAACTTCGCGGCCTCCGCCGCGCGCCGGTCGGCATGGCCGACGGTCCGCAGCTCCCCGGTCAGGCCGAGCTCGCCGAAGCAGGCGACCGGCCGACCGCCATCGAGGGCCTGCAGCGGCACGCCGCGCGCCGCGCTGGCGACGGCGAGCGCGATCGCGAGGTCGGCGCCGGGCTCGTCGACGCGCACGCCGCCGACGACGTTGACGAACACGTCGGCGCTGCCGGCACCGACGCCCGCGTGGCGGCCGAGGACGGCGAGCACGAGCGCGAGGCGGTTGCGATCGAGGCCGTTGACGACGCGCCGCGGCGGGACGAGCTCGGAGGGCGACACGAGCGCCTGGACCTCGACGAGCAGCGGCCGCGAGCCCTCCATCGCGGCCAGCACGACGGAGCCCGGCTTGCCGGTCGCCTCCGCCACGAAGCGGGCGCTCGCGTCGAGCACCTCGACGAGCCCGGCGGAGCGCATCTCGAAGACGCCGGCCTCGTTCGTCGATCCGAAGCGGTTCTTCAGCGCACGCAGCGTGCGGTAGGTGCGCTCGCGCTCGCCTTCGAACTGCAGCACGCAGTCGACGAGGTGCTCGAGCACGCGCGGGCCGGCGAGCGCCCCCTCCTTCGTGACGTGACCGACGAGCAGGACCGCGATCGCGTCGGCCTTGGCGACCTGCATGATCCGCGCGGCGACCTCGCGCACCTGGCCGACGGACCCCGGCGCGCCGCTCAGGTCGGTGGCGTGCAGCGTCTGCACCGAGTCGATCACGACGACCTCGGGCCGCTCGGCGCGCAGCGTCGCGAGGATCGTGTCGAGGTCGGTCTCGGCGAGCACGGGCACGTCGAGCGCTCCCGTCGTCGCCGCGATCAGCCGCTCGGCGCGCAGGCGGATCTGCGCCGCCGACTCCTCGCCGGAGACGTACAGCGTGCGCCGGCCGGCGGCGGCGAGGTTGCCGAGCGCCATGTTCGTCAGCGTCGACTTGCCGATCCCCGGCGATCCGCCGAGCAGGACGAGCGAGCCCGGCACGAGGCCGCCGCCGAGCACGCGGTCGAGCTCGCCGATCCCCGTCAGCAGGCGCGGGACGCGCTCGGTGCTGACGTCGGCCAGGCGCGTCGGGGTGCCGGCGCGGACGCCCGCGAC
>JAUYGN010000006.1 GCA_030690545.1 Solirubrobacteraceae bacterium | reverse complement strand
CCGACCCGGGTCTCCCACGGCCTCTTAGCCGGTGCGGGGTGTCCTCCGTCCGGGGGGGCTCGCCTCGGGCGCAGCTACTGGAGCTGCCGAACGGCCCCTGGATCTGGCCGTTGACGTTTAGCTGTCGGTGTCGCGATCGGTGCTGGCGACCGACTCAGACCTCGACGACGACCGGGAGGATCATCGGCCGCCGCCGCAGGCGCTTGTAGACGAACTCGGCGAGGTCGTCGTGGAGGATCTTCTCGATCAGCTCGACGGCGTGGACGTCGTCGTCGGCGGCGCGATCGAGCGAGTCCTCGATCGCCTCGCGGACCTCGGCGAGGAAGGCGCCTTCCTCCGCGGCGATCGGCACGCCGCGCAGGACGATCTCGTGATCGGCGACGGTGTTGCCCTCGTCGGCGGAGACAGTCGCCACGACGAACATGATCCCGTCGGCCGAAAGGGCACGGCGGTCGCGCATCGCGCTCTCGGTCGGATCGCCGAGCTCGATCCCGTCGACGAAGAACATGCCCGAGCGCTGCCGCTCGCCGAAGCGGGCGCCGTCTGAGTCGATCTCCAGCGGCAGGCCGTTGTCGCCGCGGAAGATGTCCTCGGCGGCGATCCCGAGCGCTTCGGCCATCTCCGCATGCAGGCGGATCCGCTTGTGGTCGCCGTGGACCGGCATCAGGTAGCGCGGGCGGGTCAGGTTGAGCATCAGCTTGATCTCCTCCTGGTAGCCGTGGCCGGAGGCGTGGATCGGGGCGTCCTTCGTCGTGATCACGTCGCAGCCGATGTGGTACAGGCGGTCGATCGTCTCGTTGACGGCGCGCTCGTTGCCGGGGATCGGCGTCGCGCTGAAGACGACCGTGTCGCCGGAGTGCAGCTCGACCTGCGGATGGTCGCGATGGGCCATCCGGCGCAGCGCGCTGAGCGGCTCGCCCTGCGAGCCGGTCGAGATGACGACGAGCCTGTGGTCGGGGTAGTCGGACATCTCGCGCGGCCCGATGACGATCCCCTCGGGGAGCTCGATGTGGCCCAGCGTGCGCCCGATGTTCGTGTTCTTGCGCATCGAGCGCCCGACGAGGACGATCTTGCGATCGAGCGCCGCGGCGGCGTCGACGACCTGCTGGACGCGATGGATGTTCGAGGCGAACGACGTCACGACGATGCGCCCCTTGCAGCGGCTGAAGACGTCGCGCAGGTTGGGTCCCGCGACCTTCTCGCTGGGCGCGAAGCCCGGCCGGTCGCCGTTCGTCGAGTCGCCGCACAGCAGCAGCAGCCCCTCGCGGCCGAGCTCGGCGAGCCGCGAGACGTCCGCCGGCCGGCCGTCGACGGGCGTCTGGTCGAACTTGTAGTCGCCGGTCACGAGGATCGTGCCGAGCTCGCTCTTCAGCGCGACGGCGCTCGCGTCGGGGATCGAGTGCGTCATGTGGATCAGCTCGACGTCGAACGGGCCGCACTCGATGATCTCGCCGTCCTTGACGTCCTCGACGTGGACGTCGCGCGCGAGCTTGTGCTCGTCGAGCTTGGAGCGCGCCATCGCCATCGTCAGCGGGCCGCCGTAGACCGGCGGCGCGTCGTCGACGCCGAGCTCGCGCAGGAGGAACGGCAGGCAGCCGAGGTGATCCTCGTGGCCGTGGGTGACGACGATCGCCTCGATGTCCGAGACGCGGCCGCGCAGGTAGGCGAAGTCGGGCAGGACGAGGTCGATCCCCATCATCTCGGCCGTCGGGAAGCGCAGGCCGACGTCGACGAGCACGATCCGGTCCTCGTACTCGACGACGGTCATGTTCTTGCCGATCTCCCCCAGCCCGCCGAGCGGCAGGACGCGCAGCGGGCCGCCGCTCAGGCTCAAGCCGTGGCTCCGACGAGCAACCCGCGCTGCGAGAGCATCGCGCGGATCGTCGCGGTCTCCTGCTCGTCCGCGGCGACGTACGGCAGCCGCGGCACGCCGACGGGATGGCCCAGCAGGTTCAGCGCGGCCTTCGCGGAGATCGCCGCGGGCGCCACGCTCAGCGCCTCGAAGACTCCCAGCAGGCTCTCGTGGATCGCGGCCCGCTCGGCGGGCTCGTCGACCATCCGGCGCATCTGCGGCCCGACGACGTGGCTGGCGACGAGGATGCCGCCCGCCTCGCCCATGTCGAGCACGCGCGCGAGGATCTCGTCGTTGCCGGCGTAGATGCGCAGCCCGTCGACCTGCGCGAGGTTGTCGTTGTTGGCCTGCTTGACGGCCTCGATGTGGTCGAGCTGCGCGAGCTCCGCGAGCAGGTCGTTGGGCAGGTCCGAGCCCGTGCGCTGCGGGATGTTGTAGAGGACGATCGGCCGGTCGGCCGCGTCCGCGACCGCGCGGTAGTGCGCGACGATCCCGCGCCGGTTGGGCCGGTTGTAGTAGGGATTGACCGACAGCAGCGCGTCGGCGCCGAGCTCGCAGGCGCGCGCGGTCAGGTGGACCGCGTGGCGGGTGTCGTTGGAGCCGACGCCGGCGACGATCGTCGCACCGGAGGGGCGCTCGGCCACCGCCAGCTCGATGACCCGCAGGTGCTCCTCGTCGTCGAGCGTCGCGGCTTCGCCGGTCGTGCCACAGACGACGAACCCGTCCGACCCGTTCGCGGCGAGGTGGCTCATGAGATCGACGAACGCCTGCTCGTCGATCGCCCCGTCCGCGTCGAACGGGGTCACGATTGCCGTCAGGATGGCTCCCAGGTCGGGCACGGCCCCCAGTATCGCAGCCGGACAGGCGACGGCCGCGACGGCGCGCGTGCGCGCGAACACGCGCGCCGCGAGCGCTCCCGGTTCGTCGCCGGGGCTGTCGCGTGCGCGACCTCGCTACCCGCCGACGGCCTGCGCGAGCGCCGCCAGCTCGCCGTGCAGCGCCCGCAGCCGATCGCGTCCGAACTGCGCCTCGACGACCTGCTGCACCTCGCGCCACTGGGCGAGTGCTCCGGTCAGCACCGTCGATCCCTCGAGCGTGAGCGAGACCATCCGCACCCGCGCGTCGTCCTCGTACTCGGCGGTGCGGACCAGCCGGCGGTCCTCGAGGACCTTGAGATTGCGCGTCAGCGTCGTGCGGTCGAGCGCGAGCATGCCGGCAAGCGTCGTGACGGGGAGGTCGCCGCCCGACCCCAGCGCGACGAGGATCGGCAGCTGCGTCGCCTTGATGTCGCTGGGCGCCATCCCGGTCTCGTAGATCTCGGTCATGCCGCGGGTCGCGCGGCGCAGCTGGTGGCAGGCGCACATCCTGCGCACCTCAGAGCAGAGGTCGAGTTCCGCGGCTGTCAGATAGGTCACTCACGTGTAGTTACACCTGCGCAGCGGTGCAGTCAAGCGCCCGAACGGACTACGGGTGCGATCACGGACCGATTCGCGCGCGGATCTTTGCAACAGTCGTGCAGACTTCGTGGCAGATCACGCGATCCGCACGGGAGCGGCCGGGCGGCCGTGGCAGACTGCGCGTCGATGACGGACCGTGCGCAGGACGGGTCGCCACGCGACCCCGCCGCTGGCGAGCTGACCGCGGAGGTCATGAGCGTGCGCTGGTCGGTTCCCGATGGCGACTTCGCGGTCCTCGACGCGGTCTGCGACGACGGCGAGACCGTCGTGCTCGTCGGTGCGCTCGGGCACGTGCGCGAGGGCGAGTCGGTCGTCGTCGGCGGCGGCTGGCGCTGCCATGCCAAGCACGGCTGGCAGTTCGCCGCCGAGCGCGTGCGCATCGAGGAGCCCGTCAGCGACGCGGCGGTCGCCGCCTACCTGGAGTCCGTCAAGCACATCGGCCCGCGCGGCGCGGCGCTGCTCGTCGACCGTCACGGTGCGGGCGAGGTGCTCGCGGCGATCGACCGGGACCCCGAGGGCGTGCTGCGCGGCGTCCCCGGCATCGGCAAGCGCCGGCTCGGCGCAGCCGTGCAGTCGTGGCGCGATCAGCGTGAGCAGCGCGAGCTGCGCCTGTTCCTCGACACGCACGGCGTCGACGCCGCGTCGGCGGGCCGGATCGCGCGCCACTTCGGCGCCGGCTCGATCGCGCGGCTGCAGCGCGAGCCCTACGCGATCTGCCAGATCGACGGGATCGGCTTTCAGACCGCGGACGCGCTTGCGCGCGCGCTCGATACGCCGCCCGACGCGCCCGACCGGCTCGCAGCGGGCGTCATCCACGCGCTCGACCAGGCGCAGACCGACGGGCACTGCCATCTCCCCCGCGCCGAGCTCGTCGAGCGGGCGGCGCGACTGCTCGGCGGCGGGCTCGACGTCGACGAGGCGATCGACGTGCTGGCCGCGCTCGGCCGCGTCGTCGTGGACGGTGACGACTGCGTCGCCGAAGCGCGCCTGCACGCCGTCGAGCAGCGGCTGGCGACGATCGTGCGCCGGCTGCTCGACGGCGAGCCGGCGCTGAAGCTCGGCGCCGTGCGGCGACCGGAGGCCGGTCCGTTCCTGCCGAGCGACGATCAGTGGCGCGGCGTCACGCAGGCGCTCGACCATCGCCTGTCGATCCTCACCGGCGGACCGGGCACCGGCAAGAGCGCGACGATGCGCACGCTCGTCGACCTGCTCAAGGCGCACAAGCGGTCGGCGCGACTGTGCGCGCCGACCGGCAAGGCGGCGCGCCGCCTCGGCGAGCTGACCGGCGTCGAGGCGACGACGATCCACCGCCTGCTGGAGTGGGCGCCCGAGGAGGGCTTCACGCGCGACGCCGACCATCCGATCGACGGCTGCGACGTGCTGATCGTCGACGAGGCGTCGATGCTGTCGGTCCATCTCGCCGACGCGCTGCTGGGAGCGGTCGGTCCGCGCACGCACGTACTGCTCGTCGGCGATGTCGACCAGCTCGCGCCGGTCGGTCCCGGGCGCGTGCTCGAGGACCTGCTCGACCTCGAGGCGGTGGGCGGGACGGTGCCGGTGCCCGCGACACGGCTGACCGAGGTCTTCCGCCAGGCCGCACGCTCGCTGATCGTGCGCGCTGCGCACGCGATCAACGCCGGGGAGCTGCCCGACGCCGCGGCCGGCGAGGACGACGTGCGCGACTTCTTCCTGATCGCGCGGGATGGCCCGCAGGCGATCTTCGCGGAGGTCTGCGAGCTGGCCGCCGCGCGGCTGCCGGCGCACTACGGCCTCGATCCGGCCGCCGACGTCCAGGTGCTCGCCCCGATGCGCAAGGGCCCGCTCGGGATCGACGCGCTGAACGCCGAGCTGCGCGCGCGGCTGAACCCCGAGGGCGCCGCGATCGCCGGGACCGGGCTGCGCGTCGGCGACAAGGTTATGCAGACGCGCAACTCCTACGAGCACGACCTCTTCAACGGCGAGCGCGGCGTGCTGCTGCACCACGACGACGAGCGCGAGCGCGTGCTGTTCGCCGGCGAGGACGGGCGCCGCGTGTCGCTGCCGGTCGACGCGCTCGACACCCTGCGCCTCGCCTACGCTGCGACGGTCCACAAGGCGCAGGGCTCGCAGGCGCGGGCGATCGTCGTGCCGATCTTCCGCGGCCACCACATCATGCTCACGCGCAACCTCGTCTACACCGCGGTGACGCGCGCGCAGGAGGTCTGCGTCGTCGTCGGCGAGCGCTCCGCGCTGGCGATCGCCGTCGGCCGCACCGACGCGCGGCGTCGCTACACGCGCCTGCGCGAGCTTGTTGCAGATCGATGACGAGACCGCCACGAAGAGGTGTTGGAACTGCACAGCTGCGCTGTCACAATCAGCGCATGAGCGACGACGAGATCCTGCGCCGCCTCGACGGCCACCTCGCGACCGCGAACGAGCACATGGCTCGCGGCAACGAGCACATGGCTCGTGGCAACGAGCACATGGCCCGCGGCAACGAGCTCTTCGTCGAGCTGCGCGAGCTGATGCGCGGCATGCGTCGCGACAGCCGGGAGTTCCGCGCCGAGCTGGGCCAGCAGCGCCGCCATAACGAGGCCGTCCACCAGGCGATGATCGCCGAGCTGCGCGAGGGGCGCTCGGTACTGCGCGACCTCGTCAGCGAGAGTCGTGCCCAGCGTCAGGCGCTGCTGCGAATCCTCGACCGCATGTCCGGAGACGGTCCCGCCGCTGCGGGCAACGCCTGAGCCTGAATCTCCGAGGACGATCGGATGTCGCGCCCGGACCGGGGGCGGGCGTCGACGGCTTCAACGCTCCAGCAGCCGGGCGACCCCGTCGGCGTCGGGCATCACGCGAGCGACGTCCGCCTCCGCAAACGCCGCGTCAGCGGAGACGACCGCCGCCGCGCCCGCCCGTCCGGCCGCTGACGCAAGGACCGCGTCGAAGGCTCCCAAGCGCTCGCTGCGCGCGTAGAGCCGTAGCCCTTCCTGAAGATCGTCCTCGCCGACGACCAGCAGCGGAGCCAGCAGGTCGAGGTAGTCGCGCGCCAGCAGCGCGGCCTCGGCACGGTCGCGACGTCGCGACCGGACGTGCGTGAACTCCTGCAGCACCTCCACCGTCGTGGTCGCCGCGATCCGGCCGGCGGCGACGGCGCCGATCAGGTTGCGACACGGTTCACGCAGAGGATGGTCCGAGCCGAGCGCATAGACCAGCACCGTCGTGTCGAGCACGATCATCCGTGACGGCCGCGCAATTCGGCGAGCTCCCGGGACAGTGCGTCCAGGTCCGGGGCAGGCATCGGCTCGGCCGCGAGGAGCCGGCGCGCCGCGGCGCGCCGTCGCGTGTCGGTTGCCGGCAGTCCACGATCGATCGCCTCCCGCACGACGGTCGCGACGGACACGCCGCGCTCGCGCGCGACGGCGACCAGTCGCGCGTGTCGATCGGAGTCCAGCAGGATCTGGAGACGATGATCCAGCGACATATGCATACAGTAGCATGTGCTACTTGGTCCGCACCGAGCCACGCGCACCGCCGAGCATCACCCCTGCGGCGGCCCGCCGAGCAGCAGCGCGTCGATCAGCAGGAAGACCGCCAGTAGCCCGACGACGACGGCGAACGCCCGTCCCAGCGCCGCCTGCGGCATGCGCTGCGCCAGCAGCGCGCCGATCATCGCCCCCACCCCCGTCGACAGCGCGAGCGCGATCGTCAGCGGCACGTCGGGGGCGGCACCGAACGCCAGATGGCTGGCCAGGGCGGCGCTTCCGGTCAGCGTGATGATCACGAGCGAGGTGGCGATCGCGCGGCGGAAGCTGAAGCCCAGCCACAGCGTCAGCACGGGCACGATCAAAAAGCCGCCGCCGACGCCGAAGAACCCGGTCAGCGCGCCGACGCCAAGACCCGCGATGACGATCCGTCCAGTGAGGACCTGCGGACACGCGCCCGTCTCCTCGCCGCTGAACCGCGCCGCGCGCTGCCAGGTCGCGGCCGACGCGACGAGCATCACGGGCACGAAGGACAGGATCAGCGCCTGCGCGCTGATCGCGGCGTGCGCCACCGTCCCCGCGACGGCGCCGAGCGCCGCCGGCACGACGAACGTCAACGCGATCCGCCAGCAGACATGACCCCGCAGCGCCAGCGCGCCGGCGCCGACGCCGGCCGCGATCGCGACGACGATCAGCGCCGCCGTCGCCGCCGGTCCGACGCCCTCGCCGAGCACGTAGACGAGCACCGGCAGCGCGAGGATCGCGCCGCCGCCGCCGACCGCTCCGATCACGAGGCCGATGGCGATCCCCAGCGGGATCGCGAGCAGGACCATCTCCATGCCGGGCCACGCTACTCGCGGTCACGCGTGCTTACCGTTGAGCGTCATGCGTGCGGCCAGCACACTGCCGCCACACGCGTCGCGTAGCGACGCGACCGCACCCGGGTGCCCCACCGTCACATCCGTCCCGGTCGGCTGCGACCGCAGCAGCGCCATCCGTGCTGGCACGAACCGCGCCCGGCCCACCGTCACGTTCATCCGCGCGGCTTCTCGCCGGGCTTGTAGCAGCCGCCCTTCAGGCCCGGCTTGGATCCGTGCGCGCAGAAGTTCTTGATCCGCTCGCAGTTGCGCACGCGATAGCGGTTGTCGAGCCGGATGCGCAGCGTGTCGAACCCGGGCCCGCAGTCGATCGTCCCGCGCCCGTAGTAGGCCCAGATGTAGTCGTTGCCGCGCCCGCCGCGCACGGTGTTGTGACCGTGGCTCGTGTAGATCCAGTCGTTGCCGTCGCCGCCGTCGAGGACGTCGCGCTGCCAGGTGTTGTTGTTCTTCGGATCCCAGTCGCCCCACAGCACGTCGTTGCCCGGACCGCCGAAGATCCGGTCGGAGCCGTGATGACCGAGCAGCTCGTCCTGGTCGGGACCGCCGGTGAAGCGTCGCGGCGTGGTTCCCTTCGCCTGCCAGAAGACCCCGGTGATCGCCGGCCAGCCCTTGTGCGAGACCTTCTCCCCGCCGCCGGGCACGCGCCGCCCGCCACCGTCCTGGCAGTTGTCCCCCCGACCCGCCTGCGCGCACAGCGGATGCGAGCCGTACGAGCGGCTGAGGTTGCGCCGCACGACGACGCGCCTCGTCGTGAACGACGGCGCGCCGCCGTCCGGCGTGACGCGAATCGCGACGACGACCGTCCCCGAGCCGCGCAGCGTTCCCTCGGCCACGCACAGCTCGCTGCCACCGCCGCACCGCACCGTGATCGACGGAGCGAAGTCGCGCGCGACGCCGCGATGCTGCAAGCTCACCTGTAGCCGCGCGGGAGCGCCCACCAGCACCGAGATCGTCGCCCGGCAGCGACCCGTGATGCACGGCCGCTCGACGCTGAGCTTCGGCACCCCGCTGCTCCCGACCGCCGTCGCGGCACCGGCCGACGGCGGCGAATCCGCCGTTCGCGGCGCGGCCGCCGGCGCGAATGTCGCGGATACCGCGAGCGCCGTCAGTGACACGAGCCCGACGGACGCGAGTCGCAGAAGCGCGACGCCGCTGCCGCGGACCCGTTCCCGCTCGCGACTCATCTCCTGAGCCTCACCTGCCGCGTCAGCGTGCGCCTGTTGCCGACCGCATCGGTCACCGTCACCCGGTGCCGTTCGACGCCTATGCGCCCCCGGCCACGGTCGGCATAGGCACGTCCTCCTGATCCTGAGCATCAGAACGAGCATGCAGGACGAGGGCGTCAGCGGATGCGGAAGTTCGCGCGCCGCGGCTGACCGGCACGACGGTTGGCGGTCGGCGTCACGACGAGGCGATAGCTGCCGCGTGACAGCGTGCGCCCGCCGATCCGCCCCATGAACCGGAACCGATCCGCACCGACGGTCGTGCGGTTGCGCGTGAAGCTCCCGTTGACGCGCACGAAGCGCGTGCAACGAGCGCGCGACCGGTTGCCCCTGGTCTGCGCCACGCAGCGGCCACCGACCCGCCGTCCCGTCATAGCCCGCTCGACCGTGAACCGCACGCTGGCGGCCACGTTGAGCGTGTAGCTCACACGCGTACCCGTTCGCACGGTCGCCGGCCTGACCGACGCGCCCGACCCAGCCGCGCGGAACGCGGCCGGCGCCACGCGCAACCCCGACACCGAAGCCGTCGGCGAGGACACCACCGGTGGTGGTGGTGGTGGTGGCGGCGGTGGCGGCGGCGGAGGAGGCGGCGGCGGAGGCGGCGGAGGCGGCGGAGGCGGCGGAGGCGGAGGAGGCGGCGGAGGCGGCGGAGGCGGAGGCGGAGGCGGAGGCGGAGCGCTCTCTCCGCCTTCGTACCGAGCGATCACGAAGCGAGTGTTGCCGCCTGCTGCAACGATCTTGCCGTCAGACTGCAGCGCGACTCCGTGGGCTTCGTTAACACCACCGCCGAACGCGGATGCTGCGGTGACCTGCTTACCATCGCCTGAGAACGTCGGGTCGAGCGCACCGTCCGCCGAGAATCGCGCCAATGCGAAACCCCCGCTGCTTCCTCCCGCTGCCACGAGCTTGCCGTCGGACTGAAGTGCCACGTCGTACGCGCGCTCGGAGAAGCCGCCGAAGTCGATCATCTGCATCCCACCGCTTGAGAACGTGGCGTCAAGCGAACCGTCGGCATTAAAACGGGCTACGGCCACGCCACTACCTTCGCCCAGCGCTTCGGAGAAGTCGCTACCTACGGCCACGATCTTGCCATCTGGTTGCAGCAGCAGACCCTGGAACTCAGTCATGCCACCTAAGCTCATCATCTGCGTCCCATCGCCCGCGAACGTCGTATCCAGCGAACCATCTGCGTTGAGGCGGGCAAGAACGGCACTGCCGTCACTTACGCCGTGAACCCTCCCGGCCGTACCCACGATCACGATCTTGCCATCGGGTTGAACTGCCACGTCCAGCGCCTTGTCCATGCCACCGAGGTCGATCGTCTGCTTCCCGTCGCCCGCGAACGTCGTGTCCAGAGAGCCGTCTGCGTTGTAGCGGACCACGGCAGAGTCTCCAAAACCGACCTCACCGAGGCTACCGCTACTGGTGCCGCCTGCTACGACGATCTTGCCATCTACCTGAATCGCCAAGGCGTAAGCGCCCTCGAAGGCTCCCCCCGGTGGAGCGACAGGCGTGATCTGGAGCCCATCTCCCCCAAAGGACGTATCGAGCGTTCCGTCGACGTTGTAACGAGCTACTGCAAAGTCACTAAAATCTGTTCGACCGGCCACAACGATTCTGCCATCGGCCTGCAACCCCACTGCTGTCGCCATGTCCGACACTCCGCCAAAGTCTGTCGTCTGCTGACCATCTTCGGCGAACGACGTGTCGGGTGTCCCGTCAACATTGAAGCGCACGACCGCGAAGTCGCTCGTGCTGAAACCCTTCGCCCCTACGACGACGATCTTGCCATCAGGCTGGATGACCAGATCGTTGCCGTCCCCGGTCCCTGTGATCTGAATCCCGTCATCCGAGAACGTCTGATCGAGATCTCCCGAGGCTCCCTGTGCGTCAGGCGCCGGCAAGGTAACCCCGAGGGCAACGGTGCAGAACAGCGCCAAACGCCAACTCGCTGCCAGGAGCGGGGCATTCGCGGTCCTGCGGAGCATGGCGGCGCGCGCCACGCCCAACCACGGTCCGCGCCGAACGGACCACGCGACGGTCCGAACGTTCCGACCGTCGCATCGCTTGTCCAACATGCTGGCCACCCCTCCTGATCGAGCACTCGTTGCCGCCACGGGCACCGCCCCTCCACGCTCACAGGGCAAGCGACTGGGCCCCGCGGACCTCACTGATCGCCTATCTTTACAGATATCGGCGATCAGCGAACTACGAGCCCTCGAATGAGCGCTTGTGAATCCTGGACTGTCCGTCCGAGCGGGTCAGCGACCTGCAGCTGACGGCGACCGACGCCGCTCAGCCGCCGTCGCGCCGCTCGCGCCAGCCGCGACCGGGATCCACGAGCGCGGCGTCGTCGGCCTTCAGTGCGTCGGTGAAGCGCTGGTCGACGCGCGGCGTCCCGTAGCGCGCGTCCTCCCACAGCGTGATCACGAGCAGCTCGCGTGACGCGCGGTCGTGGCGGCAGACGAAGATCACACCGCGGTCGACGAGGTCGCGGACGTAGACCGAGCCGCGCACCGCCGCCTCCGAAGCGCCCGGCGGCGGCGTGCTCGTCACGCGCCCCGCGGCCCACGCCTCGCTGACGCGCCCGGCGATCTCCGGCCGCATGTCGAAGCCGCCGCGCCGCGAGCCGACGCGCTGGCGGAAGCGCTCGACGGCATGGTCGGTCACCGCGACCGTGACGCCGTGCCCGCTGGCGCCGGGCGTCGGGCGCTCAGCGCCGGAGGAGCTCAACGCCGCTCCCGCCGGCGAGGGTCGCGATCGCGGCGTCGAAGGTCACGAGCGGCACGCCGGCGCGGCGCGCGACGGTGAGCAGCAGCGCGTCGGTCACCTGCCGGTGACCGACGATCCGCGGCGCGTCGGCGTCGGTCACCGAGACGTCGTCGACGAGAAAGCGGTGCTCCCCGATCGCGCGCAGGTCGCGCAGGACGCTGCGCGCCTCGTCGACGCCGAGCGCGCCGACGATGACCTTCGGGTTGGAAGAGATCCGCACGAAGCCGGCCTCGGAGACCGGGCACGTCGCCCACGGCCCGGTCCGCTCGTCGAACCACGCGGAGATGACCTCGTGGTGGACGTGCGTGTCCCACGCGAGCGCGACGAGCGCGTTGACGTCGAGCAGCGCCATGTGGCTCAATCCTCGTCGAGCGCTCTGCGGACCATCTCAGGCGTGATCGGCGGCGCCTCAGCCGGCGAGCGGATGACCGGGCGCCCATGCTCACGCTCGACTCGGGCAGGCATCAGCCCGCGCCGCGCGAGGTCGGACACGATCGTGCCGATCGACGTGCCCTCGTCCCGCGCGAGCTCTCGAGCGGCGGCGATGACGTCGTCGTCGATGTCGAGCGTCGTGCGCACGATGGTGATGCTAACGCATCACCGCATCAGGCCACCGGAGCAGTGTGGACATCCGCGCACGCGTGCGCAGCAGACAGCCGTGTCGCGAAACTCCTGACCCGCCAACACAAACGCGACACGGCTCTGATCGCGGCGCAGGCACCGCTGGCACCGACTCGCGATGACGAGCTCAGAAGAGCAGGTGCTCGAGCCCGATCACCGGCGAGGAGTCGAGCTCGCCGACGCGCCGCACCGCGAGCAGCACGCCGGGCATGAACGACTCCCGCGTCAGCGAGTCCTGGCGGATCGTCAGCGTCTGACCGACGTCGCCGAGGATGACCTCCTGATGGGCGACGAGGCCGGGCAGGCGCACCGAGTGGATCGGCACGTCGCCCTGCATCAGCTCAGCCGTGCGCGCGGCCGTGCCCGACGGCGCGTCGAGCTTGCGGTCGTGGTGCAGCTCGATGATCTCGGCCTTCGCCATGTGCCGCGACGCCTCGGCCGCGAAGCGCATCATCAGCACGGCGCTGATCGCGAAGTTCGGGGCGATGAAGACGTTGGCGGGCGGGCGGGGGCCGATCTCGCGCAGCGGCTCGACGTCGAAGCCGGTCGTGCCGATCACGACGTGGACGCCCGCCGCGACGCAGGCGAGCGCGTTCTCGAGCGCCGTGTCGGGCTGCGTGAAGTCGACGACGACGTCCGCGTCGCCGAGCACGTCGGCGAGCGTCGTGCCAAGCGACGGGTCGGCGCGACCGGTCAGCCGCAGGTCGTCGGCGCCCTCGACGGCCGCCACGACCGCCTCCCCCATCCGTCCGGCGGCCCCGGCGACGGCGACGCGGATCATCGCGAGCACCGGCCTTCCAGCTCGACGCGAGCCGCGATCGAGCAATGACGCGCTGTCACGCGGTCGCCTCCGGCACGAGCAGCGCCGGCGCGAGCGGCTCGACGGAGCGGCGAAAGACGTCCTCGTCGGCTCCGACGGCGACGACGCTGAGGCGCTCGGGCGCGAGCAGCTCGCGCAGCAGGCCGTTGAGCTCGTCCAGCGAGACCGACTCGATGCGCTGCACGACGTCGTCGACGGACAGCAGCGGCAAGTCGCTGAGCACGGCCGATCCGAGCCGGCTCATGCGCGCCGCCGTCGACTCCAGCGACAGCACGATGCGTCCCTTGACGTTCTCCTTGGAGCGCTCGAGCTCGTCGGCCGTGACGCCGCCGGCGCGCAGCCGGTCGAGCTCGTCGGCCACGACCTGGAGCGCCGGGCCGACGTTGTCGGGCCGCGTGCCGAGGTAGACGCCGATCTGGCCGCCGCCGGCGTACAGCGACTGGAACGAGTAGACGTTGTAGGCCAGCCCGCGCGCCTCGCGGATCTCCTGAAACAGCCGCGAGGACGAGGTGCCGCCGAGGATGTTGTCGAGCACGCGCAGGATGAAGCGCCGCTCGTCGTCGCGCGCCAGCGCGGGGGCCCCGAGCGCGACGTGGTACTGCTCGGTGTCCTTGCGCAGGAAGCGCAGCCGCGGCGGCAGCTCGTCGGGCAGCGACGGCGCGCCGGGCATCCGCGGGCGCTGCGGCATGTCGAGCCCGCGCGCGAGCTCGACGACGGCGTCGTGCTCGACCGAGCCGGCGGCTGCGATGACGATGTCGCCGGGCGCGTAGTGCGCGCCGTGGAAGGACCGCAGCCCGCCTGCCGACGTGGCGGCGATGACGTCGGCCGTGCCGATCACCGGACGGCCGAGCGGATGGTCGCCGAAGACCGCCTCGCCGAGCACGTCGAAGACGCGGTCCTGCGGGTCGTCCTCGTACATCGCGATCTCCTCGAGCACGATCTCGCGCTCGTTGGCGAGGTCGTCCTCGTCGATCCGCGGATGCCAGACCATGTCGCCGACGACGTCGAAGGCCTGCGCCAGATGATCGTCGATCACCCGTGCGTAGACCGACGTCGACTCCTTGCCGGTGCCGGCGTTCAGCTCGGCCCCCATCGTGTCGAAGATCTGGTCGATCTCCAGCGAGCCGTAGCGGTCCGTGCCGCGGAACAGCATGTGCTCGACGAGGTGCGACAGCCCGGCCTCGGCCTCCGTCTCGGCGGCCGAGCCGGTGGCGATCCAGAACCCGAGCGTCACGGATCGGACGGTGGGCATGGCCTCCGTCACGACCCGGACGCCGGAGTCCAGGACCGTCAGTCGTGCGTCCGTCAGGGCGCTAGCTCCGCTCGGGATCACCGTGGCGCGGGCGGCCGGAGCCGCGCCGTCCGCCGCGATCCCCGCCGCGGTCGCCGC
>JAUYGN010000094.1 GCA_030690545.1 Solirubrobacteraceae bacterium | reverse complement strand
GCCGCGAGGTCGAGCGCGCGGCGCAGCGTCGGCCTCGCGTCGCTCGCCCGGCCCGCGGCGCTCAGCGCGCCGCCGAGCGCGATCAGCGCCGCCGTCAGCTCCAGTGGAGCGGGGGCCCGCTCGAGCTCGGCGACCGCGCCGTCGAGCGTCGCCGTCGCCCGCTCGCCGGCCTGCAGCGACCCGACCGCGGTCAGCGCCCGCCCGATCGCGCGCGGGGTGCCCCAGGCGCGCGCGAGCTCGAGCTCGGCAGCGGCGAGCGCGCGCGCCTCGCCGAGGTCCTCACCGAGCTGGGCGATCAGCAGCGCCGCCCGCGAGCGCCACGGCAGCAGCCCGGGGTTGCGGCCCCCGAGCGCCTCGAAGCGCCGGCCGAGCTCGAGCGTCTCGGCCAGCGCGACGCGCGTCTCGCCCGCCGCCGCCCGCAGCTCGGCGCGTACGGCGAGCAGGCCGTGCAGGCCGACCGATCCCGCCTCGGGATCGGTGACCGTCGCCCGCTCCAGCGCCCGCGCCGCGCCGTCGAGGTCGCCCCGGGCGACTGCCGCCCCGGCGGCCGCCGCGACGGCGTGGGCGAGCGCGATGCCCGGCATCCCCCACATGCCGAACATCTCCAGCGACTCGTCGGTCTCCGCCGCCGCGTCCTCGAGCTCCCCGCGTGCGAGGTGAAGGTGGGCGGAGAACATCTTCGAGCCGCCCAGCGCCACCCTGCTCCCGCTCCGGCGGCCATAGGCGACCCATTCCTCGACCACGCGCCGGGCGATCTTCGAGTCGGTGATCAGCAGCGCCAGGAACGCCATCGTGTGGGGGCCGCCGTCGGTGTCCAGGAGCGACACCCAGTCACCGCTGAAGGCCCGCTCGACGCGGGGCACGAGCTCCGCGGCGGACATGCCCATCCACGCATCCCGGTAGGTGAGGCTCGCGGAGAGCAGGCGCGCCCCGCCGTCGTCGACCTCGGTCTCCAAGCGCATCGCGGCCAGCACGTCGCGCGGCAGCTCGGCCGGCTCGGGCCGCAGCATCCCCGCCTGGGTGACCACCGCCAGCAGCTGGCGCCGCAGCTCGCCGTCGGCGTCGCCGAGCTCCTCGATCGCCTCCAGCGCCGCCGCGACGGACGCGTTGGGGTCGGTCGTCTCCAGCATCCCCGCGAGCTGGGCGGTCGCGGCGGCCCGGGCGCGGTGGTCGAGGATCAGGGGCAGGGCCTCCTGGAGATAGGCGACCGTCGCGTCGAACTCGAGCGGGAAGGCGGCGGCGGCCAGCTCGGTGAGGACGGTGGCCCGTTCGTCGATCGGCGGCGGCTCGGCCAGCGCGCGACGCAGGTAGGCGGTCGCGGTCTCGGCGTCGCCGGCCGCAGACGCGCCGCGCGCCGCGGCGCGCAGGGTCTCGACGCGCCAGCGCTCCCCGTGACGGGGCGGGGCGTGGAGCAGGTGCCGGGCGATCGCCTCCGGCGCCGCCCCTTCCGCGTGCAGGAGCTCGGCGGCGCGCTCGTGGACGGCGGCGGCCTGCAGTGGCTCGAGGCCTTCGGCGAGCGCGTCGCGGACGAGCGGATGGACGAACGAGACGTGGGCGACCGGGGCGAGGATCTCGGCGCGATGCAGCTCGGACGCGGCCACGGCGGCCGAGCCGGGGTCGAGCGCGGCGATCGTCGCCGCGTGCGCCAGGGGCATGTGCTCGCCGGCCACCGCGGCGACCTCCGCCAGTCGGCTCGCGTCGGCGGGAAGCTGGCTCAGTCGCAGGCGCACCGTGCGGGCGACGGCCGCCGGGCCGATGTCGGCGAGTGCCTCGACGGCCGCGGCGGAGGGCTGGACGTCGCGCGCCGCCAGCGCCCGCAGGAGCTCGCGGACCAGCAGCGGATTGCCGGCCGAGGCGCGATAGCAGGCGCGGCAGAACGCTTCGTCGGGCTCGGCGCCGAGGGTGGCTCCGACCAGCTCCGCCGTGGCCTCGGGCCCGAGCGGGGCCGGATGCAGCGAGCGGTGCTCGACCCCGGCGAGCAGCGCCTCGTGGGCGGCGGACCCGAGCCCGGGCCCGCCGGGGCGGTGGGCGTAGAGGACGAGCGCCGGAAGGCCCTCCAGGCGTCGTGTCAGATAGGCCAGGAAGCGCAGCGATGGCGGGTCGACCCAGTGGCCGTCGTCGATCGCCAGCAGCAGCGGCTTGCGCTCGCAGAGGTTGACGGTCGCCCAGAAGAGGCCGTCGAGGATCCGCACAGTGCGCTCGTCGTCGCTGCGCGCCGAGGGCGCCCTGCCCTCCAGCAGCGGCGCCGCTTCGGCGGCGCGCCCGGCGAGCAGGATCGGCGCGAGCGACGGGTCGCGCAGCGCGCCCGTGAACGCGTGTCGGATCGCGGCATAGGGCACGCCGCGCTCGGACGGATCGCCCGCTCCGGCCAGCGTGGTGACCCCCCGCTCGACCGCCAGCGCCCCGGCCGCGCGGAGCAGCTGGGTCTTGCCGATCCCGGGCGGGCCCTCGATCGTCACCAGCCCGCCGGCCCCGGCCACCGCCCGTCCGAGTTCGCGCTCGATCCTGGAGAGCTCGCCGTCTCGCTCCAGAAGTGTCATGGTTTCGGTCGTCGTCCCTCCGAGGGAAACGTATCCGGTCTCCGCAGCCGGTCCTGTCGATGACCGAACGCGCCGACGACATCGGGGAGCGGTGCAGCGCGCTCGCCGGCACGACGTTCGATCAGCACGAGTACGACGAGCGCGACGTGCTCTACCTCAGCGCCCGGCGCGCCGCGCACGATCTGCCCGCAGCTGCTCGTCAGCGCGGCGTGCCGCCGGTCAGCGCGATCCGCGCCGCGCTGCCCATGCCCTGCAGCGACAGCGTCGCGCGCGCGGTCGCCTTGCGGCGCGGGGTGAAGCGCACGTAGACCTGGCAGCGGTCGCCGGTCGCCAGGCGCCGCCCCCGGCAGCGGTTCGCGGTGACCGTGAACGCGCGCCGTCCGGAGCCGCGCAGCGCGGCTCGGCCGGGGGTCACGGCGCGGCGCGCGACGAACGTCAGCGGCACCGTCGTGCCGCGCTGGCCGACGCGGCGGTCGGGCCAGCGCAGCGCGCTCGGCGTCGCGCGCAGCGGGCCGGGGCGCGGCGGCACGCCGACCTTCACCTCGCCGAACAGCGCCGCGCGGCCGCCCTCGCAGCGCTGCTCGAACAGCAGCCAGAGGCGGTTGACCCTGCCGCTCGCCGTCAGTCCGAGATCCTTGACGATGAAGCGGCCGGCCTGCGTGTTGCAGCCGCGACCGTCGCCGGAGATGTCGATGCCGGGACGCCCGCTGTCACGAAACGACGAGCGCTGCGCGCCGGAGTAGCTGCCCGGCGCGAGCAGGTCGTCGCGCGCGGGAGTGAAGTTCATCGAGAAGCCGAACGCCCGCTGGTTGGGACCGTCGACGCTGATCGAGACGCCCGCCGATGAGCCATTGAGCTTGACCTGCTTGGCGCCCTCGTATGTGCGCAGGCCCGGCGCGACGTAGTCGCCGGACTCGCCGAACATGACGACGCTCTTCGGGCCGGCGGCGCTCGCGAGCGCCGGCGCGAGGCAGGCGATCGCGAGCGTGGTGCAGACGGCGATGATCGCGGCGCGTCTGCTCATGCGGGCAATCATGACGGGCCTGGCAATCGTGATCACGCCTTCGAGCTGCGCTGCGCCGGCGCGGACGGCGGTCGCGCTGCGACGATCTGCGCCGTGGAGGGAACATCGACCACCGGCGGCGGCGCGCTCGCCGAGCGCTTCCGGCGCGCGCGGCGCGACCCCGAGCTGGCGGTCCTCGAGGGCTTCCACGCGCTCAAGCACGCCCTGCGCTTCGGCGCGCGCGTCGACGAGGCGGTGGGCACGGACGTCGCCGCGCTCGAGCGGCTCGCGGCCGATCTCGCGCCCGATCTCGCGGAGGCGTTCGCGTCGCTCATCACGACGGTGAGCGGCGACGTGCTGGCGTGCTGCGCACCGCACGTGCCGCGCACCGGCGTGCTTGCGATCGCGCGGCGCCCGTCCGTCGATCCCGCCGTTGCGCTCGCCGACCCGCGCGTGGCGCCGATCGTGCTGCTGGAGGATCCGCGCACGATGGCGAACATGGGCGCCTGCGTGCGCGTCGCGGCGGCAGCCGACGCGGCGGCGGTGCTGACGACCGGCGCGAGCGACCCGTGGCACCCGGACGCGCTGCGCGGCGCGGCGGGCCTGCACTACGCGCTGCCGGTCGCGCGGATCGACGACCTGCCGGCGCTCGGCGACCGGCCGCTGCTGGCGATCGACCCAGACGGCGACGAGCTGCGGCCGGGCGACCTTCCGGCGCGGGCGATCCTCGCCTTCGGCACTGAGCGCGAGGGCCTGAGCGGCGTGCTGCTGCAGCGCGCCGACGGCCGGCTGCGGATCCCGATGCGCGCCGGCGTCTCGAGCCTCAACCTCGCGACCTCGGTCGCGGCCGTGCTGTACGCATGGCGCCTGCACACCGCGTGACAGCGCGTCCCGCAGGCATGCGAGGCGGTGAGGATCGGTCGAGGGCGTCGGCGAGCTGCGGGTCGATGTGTGCGACGGCGTCGCGCGGGATCGCCACCTCGAGATGGCGCACGTGGGCATCGAGCGCGCTGTAGAGCATGCACTGCTCGGTGACCTGGCCGCAGAGCACGACGCGCCTGATCGCGAGCGGCGTTTGGCGGGCGTCAGCGGTAGCCGGTCGGATCCGCGGGCAGGCCGGCGTCCTGGACCTCGACGAGGTAGCGCCAGCAGTCGGGCTGCGAGCCGTCGACGTCGGTGAAGCCGTACTCGCGCGCGAGCCCGCCGGAGGAGAACGAGCCGCCGTTGCGGCGCTGCACGTCCGGGTCGGCGGCCAGCGCGGCGACCGCGCGGCCGACGAAGCGCGGGCTCTCGGAGATCGCGGCGAAGTGCGGGTCTCCGGCCGTGGCGTCGCGCCAGGTCGCCTCGGTGACCGCGTAGTGCTCGAGCATCATCTCCGAGCGCATCCAGCCGGGCGTCAGCGCGACCGCGCCGCAGCGATGCGGTGCGAGCTCCTTGCCCTGCGCGAACGCGAGCCGCAGGACCGCCGTCTTGGCGAGGTCGTAGAACGCCGACAGCCGGTAGTTCTCGGCGTTGTACTCGCGGGTGCCGTCGGTCATCTCGACGACGAGGCCGCCCGGCCGGCGGATCAGCAGCGGCAGCGCGAAGTGGCTCGTGATGAGGTGCGTGTCGATCGCCAGGCGCAGCATCCGCAGGCCGTTGTCGAGGTCGTGCTCCCACAGCGGCGCGTCCCACTCGAACAGCTGCTCGCCGCCCCAGATGTCGTTCACGAGGACGTCGAGCCGGCCCTGCTCGTCGTCGATGCGCTGCACGAGCGCGGCGACCTGCGCCGGCTGCAGATGGTCGACCTCGACGGGGATCCCCCTGCCGCCGGCCTCGTCGACGAGCTCGGCGGTCTCCTCGATCGTCTCCGGCCGGTCGTACTCCGAGCGCCGCTGCCGCGTCGTGCGGCCGCTGCAGTACACCGTCGCCCCGGCCTCGCCGAGCGCCACCGCGACGCCGCGCCCGGCACCGCGCGTCGCTCCCGCGACGAGTGCCACCTTCCCGTTCAGCGTCTCTGACTCCGTGCCCATGCTGCCGCCTCCTTTACCTTCATCATCGAGGATCCGCCGGTCGTCATCTCACGTGCGACGACAGGACGGTTGGAGCGCCGCGCGCGAGCGGTCGCGAGCTGGCGGCACTCGTCGCCGAGATGCGCGGCGTGGACCGCGATACTCGGTGACGATGATCGACGCGCTCAGATCCACATGCGGTTCGCAGCGAGAGTGAGCCGACGCCGTGCTGCACGTTCACCGCGCTGAGCGCGCGGACGGTCTCGTCGAGGCGCTCGGCGAGCTGCTCCGCGAGCCGCTCGCCGACCCGTTCGCGCCCGAGGTCGTCGCCGTGCCGACGCGCGGCATGGAGCGCTGGCTGACCCAGCGCCTGTCGTCGTGTCTCGGTGCGACGGCGGGTCGCTACGACGGGGTCTGCGCAAACGTCGACTTCCCGTCGCCGCGGCGGCTCGTGGCGGACGCGGTCGCGGCGGCGTGCGGCGTCGATCCGGAGGCCGATCCGTGGCTGGTCGAGCACGTCGTGTGGCCGCTGCTCGATGTCGTCGAGGCGTCGCTCGGCGAGCTGTGGCTGGCATCGCTCGCGGCGCATCTCGGCGCCGGTGACGAGGCGGGCGACGAGTCGCGGCGGGCGCGACGGCTGAGCGCCGTGCGGCACGTCGCCGAGCTGTTCGATGGCTATGCGCTGCACCGGCCGGCCATGGTCCGGGCGTGGGCGCGCGGCGAGGATCTCGACGGCGCGGGCGGTGCGTTGGACGGCGAGGCGCTCTGGCAGGCGGAGCTGTGGCGGCGGCTGCGTGCGCGGGTTGGGACTCCCGGTCCGGCCGAGCGGCTTGAGGGCGCCTGCGCGCGCCTGCGTTCGGATCCTGCGCTCGTCGATCTGCCGCCGCGGCTTGCGCTCTTCGGGCTGACGCGGCTGCCCGCCGGCCGGCTCGCGGTGCTGCGGGCGCTGGCGGTCGGGCGCGACGTGCACCTGTTCCTCCTGCATCCGTCGCCGGTGCTGTGGGAGGAGGTCGCGGCTGCGCGGCCGGCGATCGTGCGTCGCGACGACGACGTCACCGCGACGCTGCCGGCGAACCGCCTGCTCGCGTCGTGGGGGCAGGACGCGCGCGAGCTTCAGCTGGTGGTGGGCGCTTCCTCCGACGAGGAGCAGGTCGACCATCACCATCCGGTCGAGCACGGCGTGGCGGCCACGCTGCTCGCCCGGATCCAGGCCGACGTGCGCGCCGACCGCGCGTCGCCGGGCGCGCCGCTGCCGGGCGCCGATGACGCGCGCCCGCTGCTGGCGCCCGGCGACCGCAGCGTGCAGGTCCACGCCTGCCACGGCCGCGCGCGCCAGGTCGAGGTCGCGCGCGATGCGATCCTCCACCTGCTGCAGGACGACCCGACCCTCGAGCCGCGCGACGTGATCGTGATGTGCCCGGACATCGAGACCTTCGCGCCGCTGATCCACGCGACGTTCGGCGTCGGTGCGGTGGTGGCCGACGACGAGGATCCCGGCGCGCCCGTGGACACCGGCCTGCCGGACCTGCGCGTGCGGCTCGCCGACCGCGCGCTGCGCCAGACGAACCCTGTGCTCGGCGTCGCCGCGCAGCTGCTCGACCTCGTCGGCGCGCGGCTGACCGCGTCGCAGGTGCTCGACCTCGCCGACCGCGAGCCCCTCCGGCGGCGCTTCGCGTTCGACGACGACGACCTCACGCGGATCCAGGAGTGGATCGCCGACGGCGGCGTGCGCTGGGGCCTCGATGCCGCGCACCGCGCGCCGTACAAGCTCGAGTCGCTCGCGTCGGGGACCTGGCGGGCGGGCCTGGACCGGTTGCTCGTCGGCGTCGCGATGACCGAGGACGGGCACCGGCTCTACGAGGGCGTGCTGCCGATCGACGACGTCGAGAGCGGGGCGATCGATCTGGTCGGGCGGTTCGCGGAGCTCGTCGACCGGCTCGGCTTCGCGTTGGATTCGCTCAGCGGGGCGAAGAGCGTGGCGGCGTGGGCGGCGGCGATCGGGGCGGCCGTCGAAGCGTTGACGCTCACCGGCGCGCGCGACGGCTGGCAGCGCGCCGAGCTGCAGCGGCTGCTCGACGACGTCGTCGAGCAGGCTGGGGTCGGCGGCCGGGCCGACGGCACGCGGTTGATGGCGGCGGAGGTGCGCTCGCTCTTCGCCGAGCGGTTGCAGGGCCGGCCGACGCGCGCGAACTTCCGCACCGGCCACCTGACGATCTGCACGCTCGTGCCGATGCGGTCGGTGCCGCATCGCGTCGTCTGCCTGCTCGGCCTCGACGACGGCGCCTTCCCCCGCAAGGCGCACCGCGACGGCGACGACCTCATGCTCGCCGACCCGCACGTCGGCGACCGCGACACGCGCACCGAGGATCGCCAGATGCTGCTCGACGCGCTGCTCGCGGCGACCGACCGGCTGATCGTCACGTACACGGGCAACGACGAGCGCACGAACGCGCCGCGGCCGGCGGCGGTGCCGGTCGGCGAGCTGCTCGACGTCGTCGACCGGACGGTGCGCGTGCCGAGCGCCGAGGCGCGCTCGCAGGTCGTCGTCCGCCATCCGCTCCAGCCGTTCGATCCGCGCAACTTCGCCTCGGGCGAGGTCGCGCGGAAGCGGCCGTGGAGCTTCGACCGGGTCGCGCTGGACGGCGCGCGCGCGATCATCGCCCCGCGTGCTGCGGACGCACCCTTCCTGCGCGAGCCGCTTCCGGATGCAGCCGGCCCGATCGTCGAGCTCGACGGGGTCGTGAAGTTCGCCGAGCGCCCGGTGCGCGCGTTCCTGCGCCAGCGGCTCGGGATCAGCGTCGCCGACTACGACGAGGACGTCGCCGACGCGCTGCCCGTCGAGCTCGACGGGCTCGAGGTGTGGGCGGTCGGCCAGCGGCTCGTCGACGGCCTGCTCGGCGGGGCGCAGCTCGCCGCGTGCGTCGCGGCCGAGATCGCGCGCGGGACGCTGCCGCCCGGGGCGCTGAGCGGGCAGGTCATCGACCGCGTGCGGCCGACCGTCGAGGGGATCGCGGCGGCGGCGACGACGCTGCTCGGCGCAGCGGGCTCGCCGGGCGATGCGCCGCTCGGTGGGCGGCCCGCGCCGCGCGGCGTGGGAGTGGGGTCCTTGGACGTCAACGTGCCGCTCGGAGGCGGTCGCGTGCTGCGCGGCACCGCGCCGGGCGTGCGCGGCGACGTGCTCTCGTCCGTGACGTACTCGCGCGTCAGCCCGCGCCATCGTCTCGCCGCCTGGGTGCGCCTGCTCGCGCTGACCGCGTCGCACCCGCGACGCCCGTTCGCGTCGGTGACGATCGGCCGGGCGCGCGCCGACGCCGACCAGCACGCACGCGTGACGGTCGCGCGGATCGCCGTGCTCGGCGCGGACGCCGAGCAGCGCCGGGCACGCGCACTCGCGAGCCTGCGCACGCTCGTCGACCTCTACGACCGCGGGATGCGCGAGGCGCTGCCGCTGTACTGCCTCAGTTCCGCGGCGTACGCGGCCGCGGCTCGGCGCGGCGCGAACCCGGTGTCGCCGGCGCGCTCGGCGTGGGAGTCGACGTGGAAGTTCGACCGCGAGGACCGCGAGCCCGACCACCTGCTCGTGCTCGGCACGCAGCGTTCGTTCGAGGACGTGCTCGCCGAGGTCCCGCGCCCCGACGAGCTGGGCGACGGCTGGGAGATGGCCGACACGTCGCGCTTCGGCCGGCTGGCGCGGCGCATGTGGGACGACCTGCTCGCCTGCGAGGAGGTCGTCGACCAATGAGCCCGCGCGTCACCGAGCCGGAGGCGTTTCACCTCGGTGGCCCGCTGCCGACCGGCGTCACAGTGCTCGAGGCCAGCGCCGGCACCGGCAAGACGTTCACGATCGCCGCGCTCGCCGCGCGCTACGTCGCCGAGGGGACGCCGCTGGAGGAGATCCTGCTCGTGACGTTCACGCGGATGGCGACCGGCGAGCTGCGCGACCGCGTGCGCGAGCGGCTCGTGCACACCGAGCAGGGGCTCGCGCGCTTCCGGGACGGCGTGCTGCCGACGGACGGCGACGAGGTCGTCGCGCTGCTCGCGCGCGGCTCGGAGGAGGAGGTCCGCGAGCGCCACGAGCGGCTCGCCCGCGCGATCGCCCGCTTCGACGCGGCGACGATCGCGACGACGCACGGCTTCTGCCAGGAGGTGCTCGGCGGGCTCGGGATCGTCGGCGACGTCGAGACCGACATGACGTTCGTCGAGGACCCCGCCGACCTCGTCGAGGAGGTCGTCGACGATCTCTTCGTGCGGCGCTTCCATCGTGACGGCAAGCCGCAGTTCAGCCGCGCCGAGGCGCTGCACATCGCACGGATCGCGATCGCGAACCCGGCGGCGCGGATCGAGCCCGAGAACGCGCCGGAGCACAGCATCGCGGCGATGCGCGTCCGCTTCGCGCGCGTCGTCTGCGAGGAGTTCGAGCGGCGCAAGCGGCGCATGGCGCTGATCACGTACGAGGATCTCCTCACGCGCCTGCAGGACACGCTCTCCGGTCCCGGCGGCGAGGCGGCGGCCGAGCGCCTGCGGGCGCGCTACCGCGTCGTGCTCGTCGACGAGTTCCAGGACACCGACCCCGTCCAGTGGGACATCATGCGCCTCGCGTTCGGCGGCGGCGGTGTGTCTCTGATCTTGATCGGCGACCCGAAGCAGGCGATCTACGCGTTCCGCGGGGCGGACGTGTACGCGTACCTCAAGGCCGCGGCCGCGGCCGACGCGGAGGCGACGCTCGCGACGAACTGGCGCAGCGACCAGGGCCTCATCGACGCCTACGACGCGCTGTTCGGCGGCGCGACGCTCGGGCACCGGGGGATCGTCTACCGGCGGGTCGTCGCGTCGGCTGCCAACCAGGAGCCGGGGCTGTCGGCCGCGCCGGTCGTCGCTCCGGTGCGCGTGCGCGTCGTCCACCGCGACGAGCCGTCGGTGTTGCGGACGAAGGGCGGCGGCTACGTGAGTGCGCCGTCGGCGCGCGAGCACATCGCGGCGGATCTGGCCGGAGATCTCGTGGCGCTGCTGTCGTCGGGCGCGACGGTCGAGATCCGCTCGTCAGACGGGCCGCCGCGGCTGGAGCCCGTCCGCGCCGGCCACGTCGCGGTGCTCGTGCGCACGCACCGCAACGCCGCTCTGGTGCGCGACGCGCTGGATCGCGCCGGGATTCCCGCGGTCATCAACGGGGCAGGGAGCGTCTTCGGCACGGTTCCGGCGCGCGACTGGCTGCGGGTGCTCGAGGCGATCGAGCGCCCGGCGTCGTCCGTTCGCGCCCGCTCGGCCGCGTTGACCCCGTTCCTCGGCTGGACGGCTGCGCGTGTCGCGGGCGCCGGCGAGGCGGAGTGGGAGGAGGTCCATCGCAGGCTGCATCGCTGGGGTCGGGTGCTGCGCACGAGCGGCGTCGCGGCGCTGATGGAGACGATCACGCGCGCGGAGGGGCTGCCGGGACGGGTGCTGTCGGGTCTTGACGGGGAGCGGCGGCTGACCGACCTGCGCCACGTCGGCCAGCTGCTGCACGCCGAGGCGACGGCGTCGCAGCTCGGCGGCGCGGCGCTGACGGCGTGGCTGCGCCAGCGGATCGCGGCGGCGGCGCGCGAGACGAGCGACGAGGAGCGCACGCGGCGGTTGGAGTCCGACGCGGAGGCCGTCCAGGTGCTGACGATCCACCGCAGCAAGGGCCTGGAGTTCCCGGTCGTGTACTGCCCCGACCTGTGGGAGCCCGGCTACATCCCCCGCGACCCGCAGCCGGTGTTCTTCCACGACCCGGCGCACGACGACGCGCGGACGATCGACGTCGGGCTCGACGGGCCGGACTGGGGGCGCCACGTCCGCCACCACGAGGAGGAGCAGCGCGGCGAGGACCTGCGGCTGGCGTACGTGGCGCTGACGCGGGCGCGCCACCAGGCGGTCGTGTGGTGGGCGGGGACGTGGGAGAGCCGGCACTCCGCGCTCGGGCGGCTGCTGTTCGCGCGCGGGGACGACGGCGTCGTGCCGCCTTCCGGCGCCCCGACGCCGACGGATGCGGTCGCGGTAGCGCGCTTCGAGGAGCTGGCGCTGGCGGTGCCCGGCTGCATCAGCGTCGAGCGATCGCGGCTCGGGGCACCGGCGTCGTGGCGGCCTGCGCTGCCGGTGGCCTCCGAGCTGGCGGCGGCGTCGTTCTCCCGCGGATTGGACGAGCGCTGGCGGCGGACGTCGTTCAGCGACATCTCCGCGGGGGCGTACGAGGCGAGCGTCGGGAGCGAGCCCGAGGTCGAGGATCTGCTCGCAGATGAGCCCGCGGTCGCGGCGGTCGCGCTCGCGGAGCCTGTGGTCGACGGCTCGCCGCTCGCCGCACCGGTGGCGCTGGCGGCGATGCCGGCCGGCGTGCAGGTCGGGACGCTCGTGCACCGCGTGCTCGAGGCGACGGACTTCGCCTCGCCGGACCTCGAGGCGGAGGTCGCCGCGCGCATCGCCGACGGCCGGGGCTGGCGCCACGTCGACCTCGGCTCGGTCGAGGTCGTCGCGGGCGGGTTGACCGCGGCGCTCCGGACGCCGCTCGGCCCGCTGCTCGACGGCGCTTCGCTGTGCGACTTCGGACGCGCCGACCGGCTGGACGAGCTCGACTTCGAGCTGCCGCTCGTCGGCGGCGATGAGCCGACGGGACGGCTGACGCTCCGCGCGATCGCCGCCGTCCTGCGCGACCACCTGCCCGTCGATGACCCGCTCTTCGACTACGCCACCCGACTCGAGGACCCGGCGCTGCGGCCGAGCGTGCGCGGCTACCTCACGGGCAGCATCGACCTCGTGTTGCGGGTGCGCGGCTCTGGTGGCGGCGGGGCCGCGCGGTACGCGATCGCCGATTACAAGACGAACTGGCTCGCGCCGCCGGGGGAGGAGCTGACCGCGCACCACCACCGCCCGGCCGCGCTGGCGAGCGAGATGCGCCACCGCCACTACGGGCTGCAGGCGCTGCTGTACACGGTCGCGCTGCACCGGTACCTGCGCTGGCGGGTGCCCGGCTACGCCGCCGACCGCCACATCGCCGGGGTCGCGTACCTGTTCCTGCGCGGCATGACCGGCCCGGAGACGCCGACGGTCGACGGCCAGCCCTGCGGCGTGTTCGCGTGGCGCCCGCCGGGCGCACTGATCGAAGCGCTCAGCGACGTGTTCGACGCGGGAGATCCGCGATGAGCACGCCATCACCGGCCGTCGCGATCGACGTCCACGACCCCCGCCGCGCCCGCCGCGCGCCCGGGCTGCTGCGCGCGTTCAACGACGTCGGCGTGCTGTCGGCCGCCGACGTCCACGTCGCCACGCGACTGACCTCGCTCGCCGGCGAGGCCGATGAGCTGGTGGCGCTCGGCGCGGCATTCGCCGCCCGCGGCCCACGGCTCGGCCACGTCCTCGTCGACATCGCGACGATCCGCTCGACCGCGGCCGTCGACTCCGACGAGCCCGTCGACCTGTCCGAGCTGCCCTGGCCCGAGCCCGACGCGTGGATCTCACGGCTTGCCGCGAGCCCGCTCGTCGCGGTCGGCGAGCCGGACGCCGCAAGCCAGCTCGCCGCCGTCGGCGAGGACACCGAGCCCGTCGCGGCCCGCCCGCTGCGGCTCGTCGGAAGCGCGCTCTACCTCGACCGCTACTGGCGCGAGGAGCGCGAGGTCGCCGCCGACCTGCGTACGTTCAGCGACGGGGCGTCCGCGACCGTCGACGAGCCCGCACTGGCGGACGGCCTGAAGCGCCTCTTCCCCGGCGGCGAAGCCGACGATCGCCAGCGCATGGCCGCCGCCACCGCCGTCCTCCGGCGCTTCGCGGTCGTCGCCGGAGGGCCGGGCACCGGCAAGACGACGACGGTGGCGCGAATCGTCGCGCTCCTCGCCGAGCAAGCCGCTGCGGTCGGCAACCCGCCGCCACTGATCGCCCTCGCGGCACCGACCGGCAAGGCCGCCGCGCGGTTGGAGGAGGCCGTCCACGACGAAGCCGCCGGCCTCGACGTCGACGAGGACGTCCGAACGCAGCTCGTCGACCTCCACGCCTCCACGCTGCACCGCCTGCTCGGCTGGCAACCCGGAAGCCACAGCCGCTTCCGCCACCACCGCACGAACCGCCTGCCCCACGACGTCGTGATCGTCGACGAGACCTCGATGGTCTCGCTCTCGCTGATGGCGAGGCTCGTCGAGTCCGTCCGCCCAGAGGCCCGCCTCGTCCTCGTCGGAGACCCCGGCCAGCTCACCTCGATCGAGGCCGGCGCCGTCCTCGGCGACATCGTCGGCCCGGCGACCGCCGGCCCGACGATGCGCGCCCCAGCACGTGAGGCATTGGAGCGCGTCACCGGCCACAACATCCTGCCGCGCACCGCCGAACCAGCCGCCGGCGCAGGCATCGCAGACGGCATCGTCGTCCTCGACCACGTCCACCGCTTCGGAGGCGGCATCGCCCGCCTTGCCGAGGCGATTCGCCGCGGCGATCCCGACGAGGTGATCGCGCTTCTCGAGAGCCAGCCCGAAGACGTGACCTGGATCCCAGTCGACGCCGCCGACCCCGAGGCGGAGACGGCACTCGACGTGATCCGCGAAGAAGCCGTCACCGCCGGCCGCGCCGTCGTCGAAGCCGCGCACGCCGGCGCCGCCCACGAAGCGATCGCCGCCCTCGGCGCGTTCCGAGTCCTCTGCGCCCATCGTCGAGGTCCGCAGGGCGTCGCCGCCTGGACGGCCCGCATCGAAAGCTGGCTCGCCACCGCAATTCCCGACTTCGATCCCAACGGCCCCGCCTACGTCGGTCGTCCCCTGCTCGTCACCGAGAACGACTACGAGCTCCGTCTCTACAACGGCGACACGGGCGTCATCGTCAGGAGCTCGCCCGACCGCGTGAGCGCCACCTTCGAACGCGGCGGCGAGCTGCTCGAGTTCACACCCACCCGCCTCGGCGCAACCGAGACCGCCTTCGCGATGACCATCCACAAGAGCCAGGGCTCGCAGCTCGACACCGCCGTCGTCCTTCTGCCCGCGGCGACCTCGCGGATCCTCACTCGTGAGCTCCTCTACACCGCAGCAACCCGAGCACGCAGCCGGCTCATCCTCACCGGCACGGAGGACACCCTCCGCGACGCGGTAACGCGACCGGTTGCGCGGGCGTCGGGGCTACGAAGCCGATTGCGGGCGCAGTAGACGCGAACGTCTTCGCTCGACGGTGCCGGGTGGAAGGGCTGCCCGCGAGGCCCGCCAGGGAATCACTCGTCGTGAGAGCCAACGCGTGAGCGTGCATCCGGCAGTCGGGTCCGCCGATCGGTCGCCGCGCCGGCAGCGAATGCCTACGGCCGGGCTAACGCCCGAGCGTCAAGATGCCGACAGCTGACGCATGGCATCGATCGCCGCGCTGCGGCCCACCATCGATGTCACGGCATCGATGACAGCTCGCCCGCGCCCGCCGCGCTCGTCCGCCGGTTCGGGCCGTTGGGTCCTCATCGCCGCACTCACCGTCCTCGCCGCCCTCGCCCTGCCCGCGGTCGCGCAGGCGGCCCTCTTCCCGACCAACGACGACTTCATCCGTGCCCACTCCCTCGCGGACGGGTTCGACAGTCGGAGCAGCGCTCAGCTCGCCACCGCCACCAGCGAGCTCGGCGAACCGGTGCTCCCGGCCGCCGCCGGCCCCGTCCGCAGCGCCTGGTGGTCCTGGGTCGCGCCGCGCAGCGGCTGGGCCGAGGTGCAGTCGTGCTCCGCGACGCTCACGCCGCTGCTCGGCCTCTACACCGGGTTCGGCGTCGCCCAGCTCACGCCGGTGCCGACGACGACCGCGCCGACGCGCTGCGAACGACCGCAGAGCTACAGGCATGGCACCACGCTGCGCTTCTACGCCACGGAGGGCACGGCCTACCGGATCGTGGCCGCGACCGACCAGCCCATCGACGGCTTCGTCACCGCCGACGTGCAACAGGCCCCCGCCAACGACGACTTCGCCGACGCGGCGCCGTTCCCGACCGATCGCGACGGCCAGTACCTGGCGCTCGGGCTCGCCACCGTCGAGCCCGGCGAACCCGCGCACGGCGGCCGCACCGCCGTCCGCAGCGCGTGGTACTCCTACACGCCCACGCACCGCGAGCGCATCCGCTTCGAGGTCTGCGACGCGAACTACACCCCCGTCAGCGGCACGGCCACGATCTACCGCGGCACGACTCTCGCCGGCCTCAGCGAGGTCGCCTCCAGCGCGGACGCTCCCGGCTGCGGCACGACCGGCAACGGCGGTCGGGTCGAGGCGCTGCTCGACGCCGGAGTCCCGTACAGGATCGCCCTCACGCAGGACGATCCGACCGCCGAACGCGTGCTCGTCCGCTTCGCGCGCTCGCCGCACGACGACAGCGCCGCGACTCCCTCCAAGCTCACGAGCGGCATGGTCGACCTCAGCCTCGCCACGCCCGAGGAGGGCGAGCCCGACCACGCCGGTCAGCCCGGCGGACGCTCGCGCTGGAAGGTCCTCACACCCGACGTCTCGACGACGTACCAGCTCTCCACCTGCCCGCGGGAGACGAGCGGCGCCGCGGCGCCGGACGCCCTGCTCGCCGTCTACGAGGGCGCGCTCGGCACGCCGCTCGACGCGCTGACGCTCGTCGTCGCCGACGACGACGGCTGCCCGGGAGCCGCCACCACCGGCGCGCTGGTCGAGTTCCGCGCGCTCGCCGGCCACCGCTACCTCGTCGCGATCGACAGCAAGGGCGGCGCCCCGGGCACGCTCGAGCTGACGGTCGTCCCCGCCCCGTCCAACGACGACCGCAACCGCGCGCACCGCATCGACTCCCGCATCGGGTCGCGCTTCACGACGCTCGCGACAGCCGAGCCGGGCGAGCCCGCGCACGCGGGATCGCCGGCCGCGCACTCGATCTGGCACCGCTGGATCGCCCCCCGCGACGGCACCGTCGACATCGCGCTGTGCAACTCGTCGTTCGATGCCGTCCTCGCCGTCTACGGCGTCGACCGCGCGCAGCCGGCGATCGCGTCCGCGCAGACGACAGCCGGCTGCCGGCAGCCGGGCAGCACGGCGACGAGCGCCGGTCCGCGCCTCGATCTCCCCGTGACCGGCGGGCGCACCTACCTGATCGCGATCGACGGCAAGGACGGCGCGAAGGGGACGACCGGCGCGCTCACGATCGTCTACTCCGTCGTGCCCAACGACGGGTTCGCCGACGCCGTGTCGCTGGCCAGCCCGAGCGGCGGCAGCGTCTTCTTCGACGCCTCCGCCGCAGCTACGGCGCAGGCGGGCGAGCCGGCGCACGCCGGCCGCGCGGCCGAGCGCACCTCCTGGTGGCGCTGGACCGCGACGCGGACGGGCTTCGTCACGCTCGAGTCCTGCCATCCGGCACGGCCGCCGACCGACGACACCACGCTCGCCGTCTACACTGGCACCACGATCGAGGCCCTGCGACCCGTCGCCGCCGCCGACGACGGCTGCGGCACGGCGGGCGGCGCGGGCAACGCCAGCCTCTCGTTCTTCGCCGAGGAAGGCAAGATCTACCGGATCGCCGTCGACCTGCACGGGGCGACGACCGGGGCCGGCCTCTCGCTGTGGGTGCCGGCGGCCAACGACCGCTTCGACCGCGCGACCGACCTCACGACGTCGGGCTGGGGCACCGCGAGCTCGTCCGGCGCCACGCGCGAGCCGGGCGAGCCCGATCACGCCGGCCGCGTCGGCGGGCGCAGCCTCTGGTACACGTGGACCGCGGCCCGCACCGGTCTCGTCGAGATGTCCTCCTGCGGCTACGTCGACACGCTGCTCGGCGTCTACACCGGCAGCGCGGTCGATGCCCTGATGGAGGTCGCGGCCAGCGACGACGGCAACCTCGACTTCTGCGCGGGCAACCGGGGCGGCAGCCTCGTCCGCTTCACGGCGCGGGCCGGGACGACGTACCGGATTGCCGTCGACGGCAAGGACGGCGCGTCCGGCGACGTCCGCATCGCGGTCCGCACCGCGCCGGCCGCCGATCGGTTCGCCGGCGCGCAGTCCCTCGGGCCGCGGCCGGGGCCGGACTCGGTCGACATCGATCTGCACCTGACCGGCGCCGAGCCCGGCGAGCCGGCCCACGCGGGCCGCGCGGCGGTGCGCTCGAGCTGGTTGCGCTTCACCCCGTCGACGACGTACGTCGTCGAGATCAGCTCCTGCTCGTCGACGGCGGGCGCGGATACCGTCCTCGCCGCGTACACCGGCGCCGACCTCGCCGCGCTGACCCCGGTCGCCGCCGACGCCATCGGGCCCGGCTGCGGCGGCGACGACGACGGCGCGCGCATCCGCTTCACGGCGACGGCCGGCGTCAGCTACGCGGTGGCCGTCGACGCGTCGGTCCCCGCGTACGCCGGCGTCCAGTTCAGGCTGCTGCCGGCCAACGACGATCTCGACGACGCCGCGCCGCTGGCGCTCACCCCGGGCACGACCGTCACCGACACCCTCTCCGGCGCCACCCGCGAGAGCGGTGAGCCCGAGCACGGCGCGGGCGCGACGGCGGTCTCGGCGTGGTATCGCGTCCACGTCGACGGCGCGCGCACGGTTCGCCTCACCGCCTGCCCGCGGTACGTCGGCAACGGCGATTCGGCGCGGCTGCTCGCCTACACCGGCAGCTCGATCGCCACGTTGCAGCCGGTGCCCGGCGCCGTCACCTCGACATGCTCCGACGGCAGCGCTGGCGGGCGCATCGTGTTCGACGCCTCCCCGTCGGAGGACGTCTACGTGGCGGTCGCGCGCCCCGCGCCCGGCTACCAGTACGAGCTGCGCGTCGAGGACGTGCCGGCGAACGACCTCTTCACCGCGGCGACGGTGATCGCCGACGGCGGTGGCCAGACGGCCGTCGCCGAGGTCGCCCACGCCGGTCGCGAGCCGGGCGAGCCGCAGCACGCCGGTCAGCCGGGCGGTCGCTCGCTGTGGTGGAGCTACACGCCGACCACCGACCGCGTGGTGAACGTGTACGGCTGCACGGAGCGCAACGACCCGCTGCTCGCCGCTTACACCGGCGCGTCCGTCGACGCGCTGACCCCGGTCGCGATCGGCGTCCAGGAGGGTGCTCCGTACCACTGCGCCGACCTCACCTTCAGCGCGAGCGCCGGCGTCACGTACCGCCTCGCGCTCGACGTCGAGGGCGGTGGGCCCGGGTCGATGCGGCTGACCCTCTCGCCGAAGCTGCCCGAGCACACGAGCTTCGCCGCCGCGCAGCCGGTCGCCATCCCGAGCTCGCTCATCGATGAGTTCAGGGGATCGGGGCCCGAGCCGGGCGAGCCCGCTCACGCGAACCTCGGCGGGAAGCGGTCGGTCTGGTTCCGGCTCGACCCGGTCGCCGACGAGCTGCTGGACATCAGCTCCTGCGGGTTCAACGGCGCCGACACCGTGGTCGCCGTCTACACCGGCGCGGCGGTCGACGCACTCACCGAGGTCGCCTCCAACGACAAGAGCGAGGGCGCCGTCTGCTCGTTCGGCCACCGCGACGCACACGTCGCCGTCCGCGTCCAGGCGGGGACCGTGTACTGGATCGCGGTCGACTCCGCGCTCTCCGGCGCTGCGCGCGGCAGCTTCCAGCTGATGATCTCGCGGCGGGCGCCGCACGACGACTTCGACGATCCGTTCGAGCTCGTCCCGGGCGTGCCGGTCACGGCCCGGACCGGCACGGCCAGCGCGCAGCCAGGCGAGCCCGACCACGACGGCGTGCACGCGGCGCGATCGGTCTGGACGGCATGGACCGCCGATCGCACGGGCCGCGCCGTCGTCCAGGCCTGCACCGGAGACCACGTCGCGACGCACCTGGCCGCCTACACCGGCGACCGCGTCGACGCGCTGACGCCGGTCGCCTCCAACGACGACTCCCCCGCGTGCATGGGTGCGTTCCCGGCGGGCGCGCGACTCGAGTTCGACGCCGTCGCCGGGCAGCGCTACCACGTCGCGGTCGACGAGCAGTTCGACTGGTCGGCCACGGAGGTGACGCTGCACCTCGCGCCGGACAATGACGATCGCGCCGCGGCGGCCGACCTGCCGGCGCCGGGGTCGGGGGCCGATGTCGACCTCACCGCGGCGGGGCTGGAGGCCGGCGAGCCGGTGCACGCCGGCGTCCGCGGCGGCGGATCGGCCTGGTATGAGGTGACGCCGGCGGTGACGGGCGGCCTCGAGGTCAGCACCTGCGCGACCGAGCCGTTCGACACGGTGCTGGCGGTCTACGAGCCGGCGGGCGGCGGTGGCGCTGCCCTGATTCCGGTCGCCGAGGCCGACGACGGCGCGCGCTGCGGCGCGCGCGACACGGGTGCGCGCCTGCGCTGGCGCGCGGAGGCCGGGCGCACGTACCTCGTCGCGATCGCCAGCGCCACCGCGCAGCGCGGGCCGGCGCGCCTGGACGTGACGTCCGTCGCGCTGCCGACGCCGCGCACGCGGATGCTGTCGGAGGTACCCCGGCGCACGGCCGCGACGAACGTCTCGCTGGCGTTCGACTCGGACGCCCCCGGGGCGACCTTCGAGTGCCGCGCCGACCGCGACGCGACGTGGACGCCGTGCGTCTCGCCGGTCGTCCGCTCCGACCTGACGGAGGGCGACCACAGCCTCGCCGTCCGCGCCGTCGCCGACGGCCGCGCGGGCGACTATGCGGTCGCGGCGTTCACCGTCGACCGGACGCCGCCCGCTCCGTCGCTCTCGCTGCCCGGCGCCGGTGCGGTCGTCCGTCCCGGCGAGGTGTCCTACGGCGGGACATGCGCTCGCCGTCCCGGCGACGCGCACAGGTACACGCTGAAGATCTGGGCGGGCGACGTGGCCGTCGGTACGCCGCTGGTGTCCGAAGCCAGGCCCTGCGATCCGTGGTTCTACTGGCACACGTACCTGGTGGCCGGGCAGTACACGATCGTCGTGGAGCAGTCCGACGACGTGGGCAACGTCGGCGCCACGGTCCCGCGTCGGTTCACGGTGCAGGCGGCCGCGCTGCGGGTGCAGCTCAACGTGCCGGGTGACGAGCGCTTCGCGGCCTCGCGCCGGCCGACGTTCAGCGGCGTCGCCGGCGGTGCCGGCAGCGGGCCGGTCGTGGTGCACGTGCGGGCGGCCGGCGCAGCCGGCCCGCCGCTGCAGACGCTCAGCGCGCCGGTCGGCCCGACCGGAAGTGAGCGTCCGTTCTCGGTGACGGCCTCGGCGGATCTCGCCGAGGGCGCGTACGAGGCGACGGCCCAGTGGTCCGGCCCGGAGGGCGCGGTCGGCTCGAGCGGCACGAACCGGTTCGTCGTCGACGTCACGCCGCCCGCGATCGCGATCACGGGCCCTGCCGATGGCGCGACGGCGCCAGCGGGATCGCTCGCCGTCGCGGGCACCGGTGAGAGCGGTGGAGAGGTCACGATCACCGCGGTCGGGCCGGACGGCACGGTCGCGGAGCGCACGGCACTCGTGACCGCTGGGGCCTGGAGCGCGTCGTTCGGCGGGCTGCCCGAGGGCGAGCACGTCCTGACCGCGCGTCAGACCGACAAGGCCGGGAACGTCGGCACGTCCGCAGCGCGAGCGCTCCACGTCGATCACAACGCGCCGCCGCCGCCTCCTCCTCCTCCGCCGCCTCCGGCACCGCCCGTGCCGCCCGCGGCTCCAGCGCCGCCCGCGCCTCCAACGCCGCCCGCGCCTCCAACGCTGATCGCGCCGCCGCCGCCGGCGGTCGCTCCGACCCGCCCTGCCCCGTCCGCGACCCGGACGTCATTCCCCGTCTCGCTGGCAGCCGCCACGGCGATCGCCGACAAGCTCCTGCCGGGCCGCGGCAGCGTGCGACTGCGGACCGACGCCAGCCTTGGCAACCGCCTGTTCGTCGTGCCCAAGTCACGGGTGAAGATGCGGGCGGCGAGCACGCAGCTCGTCGGCGCCGCCGTCTGCCCGCTCACGTGCACGGCGCGGATCAGTGCCACGATCAAGCCGAAGGGTCACCGCGGGAAGGCCCTGAGGACACGCGAGCTCAGCGTCCGCGCGGGTCCGAGCGGCGTCGCGCTGCGCATCCGCACCGACGTGTCGCTGCGCCGCCGGATCCAGCGCGCTCGCGGTGCGACCGCGACGCTCACGATCCGCGTCGTCGATGCGGCCGGCACCACGCGTCGCGTGACGAAGGCGCTGCGGCTGCTCGCGCGCTGAGGAGCGCACGAACCTCGAGCGCCCGATCGCGGCGATCGCGAAGCGCTGCGACGCAGACGACGACGACCGCTCGGAGTGCGCTGGCGTGGCCGGCGCACCAGCGCACGATCGTCCAGGTCGGCCGCCCACAGCGACCGACCTGAACACTGCGCTCAGTCGAGGTCGAACCGGTCGAGGTCCATGACCTTGACCCACGCCGCCACGAAGTCGTGCACGAACTTCTCGCGCGCGTCGTCGCTGGCGTAGACCTCCGCCAGCGCGCGGAGCTCGGAGTTCGAGCCGAACACGAGGTCGACGCGGGTGCCGGTCCACGTGACCTCGCCGGAGGCGTCGCGGGCCTCGAACCTGCCGGCGTCCTCGTACGTCGCCGTCCACGTTGTGCCGAGGTCGAGCAGGTTGACGAAGAAGTCGTTCGTCAGCGTCCCGACCCGCGAGGTCAGCGCGCCGTCCGACGACCCGCCGGCGTTCGCTCCCAGGACGCGCAGGCCGCCGACGAGCACGGTCAGCTCCGGCGCGCTCAGCGTCAGCAGGTTCGCCCGGTCGACGAGCAGGTACTCGGCCGTCAGCCGGTGCTCGCCGCTGAGGTAGTTGCGAAAGCCGTCCGCGACGGGCTCGAGCGGCTCGAAGGACTCCGCGTCGGTCTGCTCCGCAGACGCGTCGGCGCGCCCCGGCGTGAACGGCACCGAGACCTCGACGCCTCCGTCGGCGGCGGCCTTCTCGACCGCGGCGGAGCCGGCGAGCACGATCAGGTCGGCGAGCGAGATCCGCTTGCCGCTGCCGTTCTGCGAGCCGTTGAAGGACTGCTGGATCCCCTCGAGGGCGCTCAGCACCGCGGACAGCTCCTCGGGGTCGTTGACCTCCCAGTCCTTCTGCGGCTCCAGGCGGACGCGCGCCCCGTTGGCGCCGCCGCGCTTGTCGCTGCCGCGGAACGTCGACGCCGACGCCCATGCCGCCTTGACCAGCGCGGACACCGACAGGCCCGAGGCGAGGATCTGCGCCTTGAGCGCGGCGACGTCGTCCGTCCCGATCAACGCGTGCGTCACCTCGGGCAGCGGGTCCTGCCACAGCAGCTCCTCCTCCGGAACCTCCGGCCCCAGATACCGCGCGATCGGGCCCATGTCGCGGTGCGTCAGCTTGAACCAGGCCCGCGCGAACGCGTCGGCGAACTCGTCAGGGTTTTCGTGGAAGCGCCGCGAGATCGGCTCGTAGATCGGATCCAAGCGCAGCGAGAGGTCGGTCGTCAGCATCGTCGGAGGACGCTTCGGCGAGTCCGCGGCGGGGCCCGGGATCGTGCCCGCCCCGGCGCCGTCCTTCGCGACCCACTGGTTCGCGCCGGCGGGGCTCGTCGACAGCTCCCACTCGTGGCCGAAGAGGTTGTCGAAGAAGCCGTTGGTCCACGTCGTCGGGGCGGCCGTCCAGGTGACCTCCAGACCGCTCGTGATCGCGTCCGCGCCCTTGCCGGTGCCGTACGAGTTGCGCCAGCCGAGGCCCTGCTCCTCGAGCGGGGCGCCCTCGGGCTCGGGGCCGACGTAGTCGTCGGGGTTCGCCGCGCCGTGCGTCTTGCCGAACGTGTGCCCGCCGGCGATCAGCGCGACCGTCTCCTCGTCGTTCATCGCCATCCGGGCAAACGTCTCGCGGATGTCGCGCGCCGCGGCGAGCGGGTCGGGGTTGCCGTTCGGGCCCTCCGGGTTGACGTAGATGAGGCCCATCTGGACCGCGCCGAGCGGGTTCTCGAGCTCGCGGTCGCCGGTGTAGCGCTCGTCGCCGAGCCACTCCTGCTCCGGGCCCCAGTAGACGTCCTCGTCGGGCTCCCAGACATCTTCGCGGCCGCCGGCGAAGCCGAACGTCTCAAAGCCCATCGACTCCAGCGCGACGTTGCCGGTCAGCACCATCAGGTCCGCCCACGACAGCGCCCGGCCGTACTTCTGCTTGACCGGCCACAGCAGGCGCCGCGCCTTGTCGAGGTTGCCGTTGTCGGGCCAGCTGTTGAGCGGCGCGAAGCGCTGCTGGCCGGCCCCTGCGCCGCCGCGGCCGTCGCTGATGCGGTACGTGCCGGCGCTGTGCCAGGCCATCCGGATCATGAGCGGGCCGTAGTGGCCGAAGTCCGCCGGCCACCAGTCCTGCGAGGCCGTCAGGACCTCCGCGATGTCCGCCTTGACCGCGTCGAGATCGAGCGCTTCGAACGCCTCGGCGTAGTCGAACTCCTCGCCGAGCGGGTTGGCGACGGCGGGGTTCTTGGCGAGGATCTTGAGGTTCAGCCGGTCCGGCCACCAGCCCCGGTTCCCGCCGCCCTGCGTCGGGTGCGGGGCGCGCTCAGGATGGAACGGGCAGCCGCCCGCCTCCGGCTCGTTCATCTCTCCAACTACGGCGTCAGGCTTATCGGACACGGGAGCCCTTTCAGGGGTCGTGGGTGAAAATCAGGACTTGGATGCGGTCGAGCATCCGGGGCACAGGCCCCAGTAGATGACCTCGGCCTCGTCGAGCGCGTAGCCGTGGTCGTCGGCTGCGGTCAGGCAGGGCGCGGCGCCGACGGCGCAATCGACGTCGGCGACCGCCCCGCACGAACGGCACACGAGGTGGTGATGGTTGTCGCCGACCCGCGACTCGTAGCGCGCCACGGAGCCCGGCGGCTGGATGCGTCGCACCAGACGCGCGTCGGTCAAGGCCGCCAGCACGTCGTAGACGGCCTGCTGGGACACCTCACCGAGGTCCTCGCGAACGCGGCCGATGATCGCGTGCGTGTCGGCATGCGGATGATCGTGCACCGCGGCCAGCACCGCGACCCGAGGACGCGTGACGCGCAGGGAGGCCCCGCGCAACATGCGCTCGAGTTCCGAGGTCGCCGGCATGCACGAAGTGTGCCACACATTCTGGAATCAGTCCAGATTAGGCGCTGGCATTTCCCGGCTCGGCTCAGCTCCGCGCTGGTCGACGCTGCTCGCGGGCGATACGCCCTCACCCACGATGGATCGGCGGTCAGCTGGAGGTCGGCGCCACCCGCCCGCTGGCCAGGGCGCTGAGCGAGCGCTCGAGGTCGTCGCGGATGGCGAACATGAACACCTGCAGGATCGTGGCGTGCAGCCCGGGCTCCTCCTGGCGGATGCGGGCGTAGGCCGCCCGCGTCAGCTCGAGCAGCTCGACCGGCCCCTCGGCGCGCATCGTCAGCGGGTGCGGGCTGTCGGTCGTGACGTAGGCGTCCCCGAAGCACGTCCCCGGGGTCAGCGAGGCGAGGTGGCGCGTCGCGCCGGTGACGGTGGTCAGCGTCGACCGGACCCGGCCGGACATGATCAGGAACACGCCTGCCTCGTCGTCGCCCTCGGGCACGATCAGCTCGCCGTCGGCGTAGCTGCGCGGGGTCATCGCGGCGCGTAGCCCCTCGACGTGCTCCTGCGGCACGCTGGACAGCAGCGGGTGGTCGGCGAAGTCGAAGGTCTCGTCCGCGGGGCTGGGGACGCCGTAGCGCTCGAGCAGGCGCTCCTCGCACCACACGGTCGCGTCGGCGATCGTGGGGAAGGCGGGGACCGGCGCGGCGCGCTCGCCCTGGGCCTCGGCGACGCGCAGGATGTCGTCGGGGTCGATCAGCGCGAACGCGCAGCCCTGCCCGTCGAGCGTCGCCCGCAGCCCGCCGAGCAGCCCGCGGGACACCTCCGCGACGTCGCGGATGCGCCGCACGTCGAGCACGACGATCTCGAGCTCCGCGGCGGCCTGGGAGATCTCGCGCACGACCGACTCGGCGCCGGCGAACAGCAGGTCGCCCTGCAGCTCGTAGATGCGGACCCGCGGCCCGTGCTCGTCGAGCACCGCGCGGTCGGAGGCCGGGCGCTGCAGCGAGGACGGGGCCTCGACGAGGTCGTAGGCGTCGCGCACCGCGCTGTGCGCGCCGCGGGCGACGTGCAGGGCGTGCAGCTCCAGCCGCGCGGAGAGCATCCGGCACGCCTTGACGCCGCGGACGCTGTTGCCGCGCTCGTCCAGGCGCGGGGAGAACACGGCGATCGACAGCTGGCCGGGCAGCACGGCGACGATCCCGCCGCCGACCCCGCTCTTGGCCGCCATGCCGACGCTCGCCACCCACTCGCCCGCCGCGTCGTACATCCCGCAGGTCGACATGACGCTGAGCACCCGCTCGGTGCAGTCGGCCGAGCACGCCCGCTCGCCGGTCTGCGGGTTGCGCCCGCCGTTGGCGAGGGTCGCGCCCATCAGCGCGAGGTCGCGGCAGTCGACCATCGTCGAGCACTGGCGCAGGTAGACCTCGATCGCGTCGTTGGGATCGCCCTCGAGGATCCCGAACTCGCGCAGCATGTGCGCGATCGCCCGGTTGCGGTGCCCGGACGCGAGCTGCGAGGCGTAGATGTCCTCGTCGGCGCCGACCTCGCGCCCGGCGTACTTCGAGTAGATCCGCGTCACGCGCTCCACCTGCTCGGCGACGGTGTCGCCGGCCACGAGGCTGGAGGCGGTGATCGCGCCCGCGTTGATCATCGGGTTGCGCGGCCGGTGGGTGACCGGGTGGATGCTGATCTCGTTGAACGCCTCGCCCGACGGCTCGACGTCGATCTTCGCGTCGACGACGTCGGTGCCGCGGTCGGTCAGCGCGATCCCGTACGTGAACGCCTTGGAGATCGACTGGATGCACAGCGGCACGCGCGTGTCGCCGACCTCGTAGACGAACCCGTCGGCGGTCGCCACGCAGATCCCGAACAGCTCGGGATCGACGCCCTCCAGCGCCGGGATGCCGTGCAGGATGTCTCCGGAGCGGTCGTCGACGCACGCGGCGTGCACGTCGGTGACGAGCTCCTCCACCAGCGAGAGCATGGCGCGGATGGTACGCGCGACGCGCGTCTCGGTCGGAGCGAGCGAACTCGAAACCCCCGACCTCCTGGGTGCGATGGCCCACCGCTGGACCGTGGAAGCGGGCGATCTGCAGGGACTTCTTGGTCGTTCGGCGGTCTGTCGCGAGTGGCTATCCGGGTGGATATCGGGCGATCCCGGCGCCTTCGGGCACTTCTGGCGGCGAGTGCCTGCGCCGCCGCGTGGCCCTTGTATCAACGACGGCGACAATGACACGCCCGCCCCGACGTCGCTGTTGATGCATGGGCGGGCGGCGCGTGAATAGCGTCCGATTGCGGCCCCGGGCTATGTACGCCGTCGTTCCCAGCTCCCGAGGGGTAGCGACGTTATGCTCATTCCGGGCCCCATGCTTTAATAGCCGACGATGGCTTCCCGGGACCGAGCGGGCCGGTTTGTCCGCCAACCGAGCGGCTACGAGGCGTTCATCCCTGCGCCGCTGCCGCCCGATCCGCCGGTCGAGATCGACGCAGAGATGCTTGGGCTGCTCTCACGGGCCGACCAGGCGCTCGGCCGTTTGGACGGCATCGTCAAGGTTGTTCCCGACCCGGACTTCTTCGTGGGGATGTACGTCCGTCGCGAAGCGGTGCTCAGTTCCCAGATCGAGGGAACCCAGAGCTCCCTCCAGGACCTCCTTGAGGTCGAGGCCGACCCTGCTCGCAAAGACCGCTACGCCGACGTCGGTGACATCGTCAACTACATCGCTGCGATGCGCCACGGGCTTGAACGCATCGAGTCGCTGCCGCTCTCGCTTCGGTTGATCCGCGAGATCCACGGAGAACTGCTGCGCGACGGCCGCGGAGCACACGCCACGCCGGGGGAGTTCCGAAGGACACAGAACTGGATCGGTCCATCCGGCGCCGACTTGCAGCACGCCACATTCGTGCCACCACCCGTCCCCGAGATGACCGAGGCACTCCATGCCTTCGAGTTGTTCCTTCACGAAGACGCCGGACGGCCGGTGCTCTTGGACGTCGGGTTGGCCCATGCCCAGTTCGAGACGATCCACCCGTTCCTGGATGGCAACGGCCGAGTCGGGCGGCTGCTGATCACCTTCCTTCTCATGCATCGGAAGACCCTGCGTCAACCGCTCCTGTACCTCAGCTACTACTTCAAGCTGCACCGAACCGAGTACTACGACAGGCTCACGGACGTCCGACGCAAGGGCGATTGGGAGGGCTGGTTGCGGTTTTTTCTGCGCGGCGTTGCCACCACGTCTGACGAGGCCACCACGACCGCGGAGCACATCTTCGAGCTGCGAGAGGCCAACCGCACGCTGATCATCAACTCCGGACTGGGCACGAGCGGCCTCAAGCTGCTGTCCGAGCTGTTCAGGCGCCCGATCGTCAATGTCAACAACGTCGCCACTCGACTGGAGATCGCGTTTCCGACTGCGAACCGTCTAGTCGCTCGCTTTGAGGAACTCGGACTCGTTCGCGAGATCACCGGTCAGAAACGTTCCCGCCTGTACCGCTACGACGCGTACCTCGCGCTCTTCGACGACCCGGTGCCGAGCGAGAGCCAGAACGGTCCGGTCGAGGTGACGGAGGGGTAGCTGCTGATGGCAGGGACGGACACATCCAGGACCACGAGCCCCGTCGCTGGTCGATCCACGACGGCATTTGAAGTCGATGGACCCGTTCGAGGATCGCGCATGGGGCGGGTTGACTAGCCGACGCGCTTCACGCAAGCGTTCCGCCGCCTGGTGTTCTGCGGGCTACGGGACCGTCCGCTCGGCATGGGCTGCGCTTGTCGACCCGAACGCGTGCGTAAGGGTCGGCGATCGTCCCTAACGTCGGCGAGGCCGATCGTTAGGGAGCCCGCGGCTGCCGTGTCACGAAGGCGGGTCCATGCTGTCGCCATCCGAGCTATGACCGTTGATGAGTGCCTGGAGTCGTTGGCGTTCTTCGGGGTCTCGGCGCATGAGGTGGGTGTAGACGCGCAGCGTGAACTTGGGGTCGGTGTGGCCGAGTTGGGCCATGACGCTGGCGGGGTCTTCGCCGATGGCGATGAGGATCGAGGCGTAGGTGTGTCTGAGCTTGTGCGGTGAGACGCCCGCCGGTAGCGGCGGCCGGTCGTGCGCCGCGAGGAGTTCGTCGGCGCGTCGGAGGACTGGGGCGACGATGCGTTCGCGGAGGTTGTCCTTGCAGTGTGGCGTGCCCTTCGAGGTCGTGAACACGGGGTCGTCGAGCCCGGAGAACGGCGTCGTGGTCTTGTGCGCCGTGAGTTCGGCATGCAGGACTGGGAGGAGCGTGATTTCGCGGAGGCCGGCCTGGGTCTTGGAGCGGCCGATGTGGATGCGCCGCTGGTCGAGGTCGACGTCGCGCCATCGCAGGCCGCAGAGTTCGCCTGCCCTGGGTCCGGCGAACAGCAGGGTCGCGACGGCGGGGCGTCGGCCGCGGGTGAACCAGCGGTTGCTCTCGTCAAGCTGTCGGGCGGCTTCGAGCAGCACTTCGATGTGCTCGACGGAGTCCAGGTGGATCGGCCGCCTGGCGGGGCGTTTGAGCCGCCGGCGACGTCCGGTCGCTGCGTTCGAGGTGATGTGGCCGTACTCGACGGCGAGCGCGAGGACCATCTGCAGCACGCCGATCGTCTTGTTGATGCTCGACGCCGACAGCGGTCGCACGCGCTTGCCGGAGGCGTCGCGTTCGGCGGTGCCGTTGTCGAGGGCGGCTTGGCGCTGCTCGGATTGGGTGACCTTGTAGCGGCGGTAGGCGTCGACGGTCTCGATTGTGATCTCCGACAGCCGGTACCTGGCGAGGTAGGGCAGGAGGTGGAAGGAGAGGGCTTCGCGGTACATGCGTTAGGTGCATGGGCCGATCTCGCCTTCGCGGCTGTGCAGCCAGTCGGAGGCGAACTCGTGGAACGTCGGCTCCCGCTCCGGCCCCGCATCCCGATCGTGGTTGTCTCGGTCGGGCGGGTGGTGGTCGGGTGGGATCCAGAGGCCGCGGCGGACGTCGGCGAGGACGTTCGCAAGCTCTTCGCGGGCTTTGCGTGGCGTCCAGCCGTCGTGGTGGAGTCCGAGCGTGACGTAGCGGCGTTTGCCGTAGGCGACGAACCGCAGCGCGTATCCGCGCCCGGTCTTCCAGTCGCGCACGACGACCTGTCCGCGCGCATGCGCCATCCATCCTCACCTCCCAGCAGTCGTCAGCGCCCCCCGGAGCGTGCGGGGCCGTTCGTGGTCTCGGTCATCGCCCGCCGACCATGGTCCGCGCCGGCGCATTGGCGGCTCGTGCGGCGCGAGCGTCGGTCGACGGTAGCTCTGCGTCGGGCACTTGGGAAGTCGCCCGCGACGAGCCGGCTACCAGCCTCCTGCGCAGGCCATCAACGGGTCCGGGGCTGGATGGTGATGCTGTCGGGCAGCGTGGCGCGCCACGCCGCGCCGGGCTCCTGCCAGTTGCGAGCGAGCGGATCGGAGTGATGGCGCTCGGCGGTCGTCACGAGCACCTGCACGTCCTCCGGCGGGGAGTTGAGGCTGTCCAGGACGTGGTGCTCGCGTCGGTCGCTCGGGACGACGAAGAGCACCGTCACCGGATGCGCGTGGAGGTACGCGAGGTCTCGGTAGCGCCTGAGCTTCCCGCGGAGCCGCTTGTGCGTCTCGGTCGCGCGGTCCCATTCCAGCCACGCCGTCAGCAGGTCGCTGTGGCGCAGCGTGAGGCGCAGCCGGCTGTCGGGACGGACGAGGTCCTGGTACTCCAGGCCGCACGCCCGCTGCCCCATCCACTCCAAGCCCACGTCCGGCATCCGCGTCCGCAACGCATGCGCGAGACTGGTCGTGAAGCCGTTCACGCCGACGAGATGCGCGAGCTGCTGGCTGCGCTGCAACCCAAGCTGGCGCACCGGGTCGAAGCGCACCTCCTTGATCGGCACGTCCTGCACCGCGGCGACGATCATCGCGCCGTGGCGTCCAAGCACGTAATGGCACGGATGCGACCCACGCTCGCGATGCGGACGGAACCGATCGACCACGCCGAGGTCGTGCAGCACCGCCAAGCGCTTGCGAGCCCGCTCGATGCCGTCGAAGAACAACTCCCGCAACTGCCAGACCGTCAGCACCCGGTGCTCATGCAACGCGCACACGATCTCACGATCACGGTCCGTCAACCGCGCGGCCAGCGCCACCGCCGCGTCATCCGGAGAAGAAGTCAAGGAGACACCCTCCATCGTTTGTCGGGGAACCAACCAGTCGCCCCGAAACCGCCCATACGCAGGCAAAATCCGAGACGCGGGGCCGACAGTCCATGGACGCTCGCCACACCGGTCGCCCGGCCCGTCGCCCGAGCTGTCCGGTTACCTGTTGCCGGTACCGACGGCAACGAGCCGACGCGGGAGCGCCCACCGGCCACCCGCCGGCCAACTCGCAAGCTCGCGTCGCACCAACGACCGGACCACCAGGATTCCTCGAGCAAGAGCAAGTGTTCAGACCCATCGAAGCCCGCTTGCGACCACGGTGGTCGCGAGCCTGGCACCACAGGAAGGTCGATTTAGGGGTCGAAAAGTCACACGACTCCGCAACAAATCGCGCTCAAGGAACGCGCGTGTCAGGGGCGTGTTAGCGGTCTGTCAGCCGACACGGCAAGCGACGAACGTGCTCTGCGCGACAGTGCGCCTCGCACGCAGCGCGAAGCAGCCTGGCGTAGCTGGCCAGGCGTCCGCTGCTCGAGGAACCGCGACTCTCCGACCATCGAGGCAAGAGCGCTCCGTCCACGCGAACTTGTCGGTCTGGACGCCGCGCTGCCCCCATGCATGGAAACCAGAACTGTGGATCCGGCGCAGTTATGGCCGATCCGGGCCCATCGCGGCCGCGTTGAGCCATAGCCAGAGATTTGTAACTACCCCGAGCGACGCCTTCGCGTCCTCTTCCTCCACCGGCTGGCCGGCGTGGGCGATCGCATTGCGGCGACTGATGTGGGCGCGGTACTCCGGCCAGTCGGGGAACTCGGTGACGTCGACGCTGAGCAGTGCCTCGATGACCGGTCGGCCCAACCGGTCGTGGGGCGCCCAGCCGCGCTGGCCTTCGGTCTGCTTGGCGATCGCGGTCGAGCCCGAGGCGGCGACGGCCTGACGGACGAGGATGCCGACCTGCAGCTCGAGATGGACCTGGGCGGCGAGCACGGCCATCTCGTAGTGCTCGCTGTCGAGCAGCTCGCGGGCGGTGGACAGGAAGCGCTGGCTGCTGGCCCAGCCTTCGGACATCGGCGCCACCCACACCACCGGGGTGGGCTCGCGCAGTCGCGGCAGGCCGGCGGCGACGCGCATCTTCTCGATCAGGTGCTGGGCGAGCAGCCTGGCGTCCTTGGCCTCGGGCGTCTCGAGCTCGAAGGTGACGGTGTCGGCCCCGTCTGGATCGGCGGGCGAGGGGCCGGCGACGCTCATGCCACGCATCTCCGCCACCCGCGCGATGCTCATCACGCCGCTGAGAGGACCGCTCTCGGACGGGTCGACCGCGAGCTGGACCGACCAGCGCGGGCTCATCGCCCGCCGCCCGGGAGCTCCCAGCGTGAGCGCGGAAGCGCGCTCATCGCGACAGCGCCGAGGGCGTGACGCGCCGGCCGGGGACGACGGCCCACACCAGCGGCCGGGTGCTCCCGGCGCCGATGTCGGTGTCGCTGGTCCAGACGAGGTCGCGCAGATGGGCCAGCGCCGTGGTCTGCTCGCTGGTCAGGTCGAGGACCAGCACGATGCCGAAGGGGTAGTCGGTGGCCTGGTAGCTGGCGGCCTGGCCGGCGTAGTGGGTCTCGAGCGCGTCCCGCGAGGCGTCTGACTTCTCGCGCTTGAGCTCGATGATGAGGCGGTGAGTGCCGAAGGCGACGAGCACGTCGGCGCGGCCGCCGGCGACGTGACGGACCTCGATGGTCGCGACGCCGCGCTGCAGCGGCGAGGCGCCGAGCCACTGCTCGAAGTCGTCGGCGAGGTGCTGCTCGAGCGGGTCGCCTTCGAAGTCGGCGCGCATGAAGTCGGCGGGGGTGCCGAGGCGGTAGCCCACGTAGCGGATCACCGACCGCACGACGGTCGCGACGTCCTCGGCGACGCGGCCGGTGAAGTCGTCGTGCTCGTCGAGCTCGGCGATGATCTGCTCCTCGACGAGGCGCACCATCGGGGTCGGCGCGCCGCGGTCGCCGAGCCGAGCTTCGAGTTCGTTCAGCGCCGCGGTCGCCTGTGCGGGATCGGTGGTCTCGAGGCGGGCAGCGTGGAGCATCCCGGCGAGGCCGGGCGGCACCGGGACCTCCGTGCTTTTCCCGGGTCGTCGACCGCCACCGCCAGTAGCCGCTGCGCGGCGTCGGCCATCGGGCTGGCTTCGGGCAGGCCCGCGGCGAGCTGCTCGAGTGCAGCGCGAGACACCGGGCTGTCGGCGAACCATTGCTCGATCCGCGGGCGGATCAGCGTGGCGATCCCGTCGCCGCCGTCGCCCAGCATGCGGGTCCGTGCGTCAGCGTAGAGGTCGAGTAGCGCGCTGAGCGCACCACCCAGGTCGAGCAGGTCGCGCAGCTCCAGGACCGACGCCGCGCTGCGGATCCGGGAGGCGAACTCCAGCCAGCCGCCGATCTGGGCCAGCGTGCGCGACGGGGCATCGTCGATGCTGTAGAGGCGCAGCTCGCGGGCCGCCGCGTGCATCTCCTCGGCGACCGCGTCGAGGTCGTCGGGGCCGGCGCCGGCGGCGAACAGCGACAGCAGGTCGATCGCCGCTCGGAACGCGACGGCGTCAGGGCGGTTTTCGTCGGCGGCGATCGCCTCGAGGTAGTGGGTCCGGGCGGCGGCCAGCCGTGCGTCGACGTCGATGCCCGTGGCGGCGGCGCGCAGCTGGGCGTGGCCGAGCTCGAGGCTGGCGTCGGAGGTCGCGTCGGGTTCGGCGAGCGCCGCTTCGATCACGCGCGCGTAGAGCGGGTCGTGATGCTGCTCGGCCAGGCGGCCGGCGGCGCGCGCCGCGGGTGCGGCAATCGCAGCGGGCAGCTGTCCGGCGAGCGCGTCGAGGGCGGCCTGCAGCCGGTAGGGGGCGGCGGCCTCGGCGCAGATCAGGTCGGTGAGGGCGCCGAGCGCGAACCGGGCGCGGGTGTCGGCGCCGGGCGCCGCGCCGCCGGGGTCTCGGGCGTAGGCGTCGAGGTGTTCGAGCAGGACGTCGTGGAGCCGGCCGGTGCCGCCGCCGTCGCGAGGGGCGAGCGCAGCGTGCGTCAGCCGTTCGGTGGCGGTGGCGTAGGTGACGGGGTCGTCGAGGTCGCCGAGCCGGCCGGCCAGCCGTTCGGTGACGGCGCTGCGGGTCGCCGGGTCGAGGTCGGGCAGGGAGGCGGCGAGGATCTCGACGAGCACGGCGACGTGCTCGGCGCCGACGGTCTCGAGCTGATCGAGGACGTCGGTCTCGCCGGCGGTGAGCTGCTCCCACGTGGGCGGCGCGTCGGTGACGCCGAGTCCCTGCAGCGCGTCGCCGAGCACTAGAAGACCATGCCGAGGTCGGCGCCGCCGATGAATCGGTCGCCGCCGGCGAGATCGCCGATGAGCTCGGGCCGGGCGGTGGCGACGATAACCTGCAGGTGATCCTGTTCTGCGGCGATCGCGGTGATCTCGGCGAGGATCTCGGCGGCGTCGACCTCGACCATCTCCTCGCTGCCGGGCGAGTCGATCAGCAGCAGGCCGGGGAAGCGGCCGATGCCCAGGTCGACGCCGATGCGCAGCAGGCCGATCAGAGTGGCGATTCGCACCCGCAGCTGCTCACCGGGGGTCAGCGAGCCGAAGTTGCTCTCGGCTCCGCCGATAGTCAGCTTCATCGTCGCGCCGAGCTTGGGATCGGCGGCCTCGAGGTTGGGCATCCCGAAGCGCTTGCCGAGGTCGACGACCTCGCTGCCGAGCCGCTGCAGGAAGTCGCGGGCCGCCTCGGCGCGGCGGTTCTCGGCTTCGCCCTGGGCGACGCCGAGGATCTTCTCGCGGAGGGCCAGGTCGTCATGCGCGTCGTCGGTGGCGTCGAGCTGGGTGCCCTGCTCGAGCAGCGCCTCGGCCACGGCGATCTGCTGGACGACCTCGGCGCGCTCGGCGATCGCCGGCGCCTGCGTGTCGATCTGCGCGACGGCGGCGCGGGCGGTGTCGTGCTCGATCTGCAGCTCGGCCTCGCGCGCGGCGGCGGCGTCGAGCTCGGCGGTGGCGATGGCGTGGGCGGCCTGGGCGTCGGCGAGCTCCTGCTCGGCCTCGGCGACCTCGGCCTCGTCCTCGACGACGTCCTGGAGGGGTGCGTCGCAGACGAAGCAGTGGTCCTCGGCCTCGCGGTGCTCCTTGACGTCTTCGAGGTGGTGGGTGCAGCGCGGGCACTCGGTCGGGGCGATGCGGCCCAGCAGCGGCCGGATGACCGCGGTCTCCTTCAACGCGAGGTGCCGGCGGGTGGCGGCGTCGACGGCGTCGGTGGTCAGGCTCAGCGTCGCGCGCGCGGCGCGGACCTCGTCCTGAACAGCCGACAGGGCGGTGGCGGCGGTGTTGTAGCGGCTCATCCGCTGGTCGATCTCCGCCGGGGTGGGGGCTGCACCTTGGGCCTCGAGGGCGGCCAGCCGGGCGCGGGCGGTATCGAGCTGGTTGCGCAGCGGCTCGCGGGCGGCCTCACGGGCCTGGCGGTCGTCGCGGGCGCGGCGGCGCATGGCGTTGAGGTCGCGCTGGACGACGCGCCGGCCGACGCGGGCGGTCGCGGCGGTCAGCGCCCACGGCAGGCCCAGGAACACCTGCATCAGGGTGCCGGCCTGGCCGCCCTGGACCTGCTCGCCGAGCAGCGGGCCGCTGCCGCTGCGCACGTGCAGGGCGGGGAAGTAGCCCTGCCAGCCCAGCCGCCGCGCATCGCCCTCGCTCTCGTCGCCGCCCTCGCGCCGCTGCCAGAACGGCGTGGGGTCCAGCCCGAGGCGGTCGGAGAAGAACGCGCCGGTCAGCGCCTCGAACTCGTCGTCGCCGGAGAAGGTGCCGGCGGGCTGGCCGTGGTCGGTGAGGGTGCCGCGCGGCGCGCCGTCGTCGGTGAAGTCGATGACGAAGGTCTGGTCGTCGATGCTGCCCTCGACGGTCACGGCGGCGATCCAGGAGCGCACGTCGTCGCGCAGCCGGCCGGTCCGCCCGGTCAACGCCCAGCGGATGACGTTGAGGATCGTGCTCTTGCCGGCCAAGTTGTGGTTGCTGGCCACCACCCACAGCCCCGGGCCCATCGAGCGGTCATAGACGAAGTCCTCGGGCTCGTGGCCCTCGAGATGCTTGGTGCCCGAGAAGCAGACACGCGAGATCTCGAGGATGTGAGGGGTCGGCGCGGTCGGGGCCAGCACGACGCCGGCCTCGTCGAGGACCGCGGCGACGGCGGCCCGGTCGGACTCGGCGGCGGCGGTGACGGCGTCGAGGAAGTCGGTCATGCGGCGGCCGCTTCGAGGGCTTCGAGGCGGTCGCGGACGCGGCCTTCGATGCTGCGGATCGGCTTCATGGGGTTGGTCGCCTTGTACTCGGGATGTTCGTATTGGCGATGCTTGAGCGCCTCGCCGCCGGTGTCGCCGGCGATCCGGGCCACCAGGTCGGCGCGGTCGGCATACCAGCCGAAGACGCCGGTGTCTCCGGCCAGCAGCTGCTCGGTGATGTCGTGGCCGGCGTCCATGAGCCAGTAGAGGTGCTCGCGGACGCGCTGCTGGCCGGCGTCGGGGCGGTGGGTGACCAGCCGGCGCGATGTCATGATGGCCAGCGTGTCGTCGAGCGGCTCCCAGGCGCCAAAGCGCCACTTGAGCATCGGCAGGCGGCGAATCGCCGGCTCGCGCGAGCCGAGGATCCCGCGGGCGGCATCCAGTGCCCAGGTGCGGCTGGGGTCGGCCTCGTAGTCGCTGATGAGCTCGTCGGCGAGGTAGTCGGGGTTGCGCATCCAGAAGTCCAGCGCCTGCAGACGCGTCTGACCGCGCATCTGGCGGTAGGCGCCCTCGGGTGAGGTCGCGGCCGGGACGACCCCCGCGCGATCGAGCACGAACAGCAACCGGACGAAGTTCTGCTCGCGACTGGCGCGGTGGAGGTTGTCGGACATCGCGGCGATTCTCGGCGGTCCCTGCGCTTTGTACAAGCTTTCCATTCGGTCAGTCACGCAACGGACTTCAGGGACATGCTCACTTCTGCTTCGGACGAGAAGGAGCGGCCTGAACTAACGCTGGTCCGCATGGAAGGCAGCAGGGCGACTGGGCGGGGTTGTGGTAGGCCTAACGTCGAGACGCCGGCGGCTCTCGACCCGTCGCCCTCCGTGAATAGGCTTGCGGCATGACGCTCGCCGCGGCGTGGATCGAGAGTAAAGACAACGGGAATCGGCCTCTGTGTTTCGCCAGCGACTCCCGCACGACGCCAGGACCCATCGAAGGGGTCACAAAGGTTGTGCTGTTCGGGCGCGAGGACTTAGCCGGGGTGTGGGCTGGCGATTACCGGTACGCGTCCATGCTTGTGAGCCACCTTGACGCTGTCTTCACGGCATCCGATGTTATGCGGCGGCGTGATGTGGATGTCCTGCACGCTCTTCGCAGAGCAATGGCATCGGTTCAGCGCCATCTCACTGAGTCGACCAGCCCCGCGATCGCGTCTTTCCAGCAAAATGCTGAGGCGCAAATGCCTGAGCGGACCGCTGTATTGGTAGGCGGATACTCGCTGACACAATCCAGCCACATACTCTTGCGCATCGAGTGGACCCCGTCAGATCGCCGTTGGCGCGGACGTGTGGATCCGGTCGACTCGAGCGAGGTCGTCTTCATCGGCGATGAGGTCAAGAGGGCGCGCGGTGTCGCGAGGCAGATCCGCTCGCGAAGGGCACCGTCGTCGACTGATTGGAAGATGGAGCCGCTGGCAACGATTCACAACGCGTGCGAAGACGCCAATCGGAGGACCGTCGGCGGGCGATTGCAACTCGCGAAGGCTTACATGCATGGCGCGACCGGCGCCTACGGATTCGTCGATCCCCTACGAAGCGATGACGTCTTTGTTCGAGGGGCTCGGGTCGACGCCAGAGCGGCGCAGGAGGTCGCGTCCAACGGACGACTGATCGACCTGAGCAGGTACGTGCTGTCTGCCGGTGCGTACGCCTCGCGTCCTCCGATCCGCACTAGATGACAGTCGAACCCGAACCCGAGCATGCCGCGCGCGCTCCCCGCTTTGGACGAACACGGGAGGCGTCAACAATGCTTCGGGGCCGCTGGCCGCTGGCCGCTGGCCGCTGGCCGAGGCCGACCCGTATGGCCTCGCGATTCGCGACGCGGTACGGCCGGCGGCAGCTCGTCCAGTCCCGATGTCGCCTGCGCTCTTCGGCGGTCGCGGGCTGCGTCTGCGTTTGTGGCATCGAGTTATGACTGCACTCGGGCAGATGAAGCACCTTCGGCGCCTGCCTGTTCGTTACGACGGATAGTGCGTCGGGGTTCTCGGCAAAGCGGTTTCATGTCGCAATTGTCCCAAGCGCCGGGCACGGCGCGTGCGCTGCTGCATTGGACGAGATAGGGAAGCGCCTTGGCGCGCCGGCGAGAGTGTCGAATACGCGATGAGAGGGCGCCGCTAGAGCCCACGCATAGATGCGAACGCGTTAGCTCGCGCGAACCCCCGCAAAGAGCGGGGGCTGACCCCGGTTTCGTCGGGGACCGCCCGTCGTCCGATTAGCTTGTTCGCATGCGACTTGTAGAGGTAACGCTCCAACGGTTCCGCAACATCGTCTCGCCCAGACGCTCAAGATCGAGCCCGATGTCACGGGCCTGATCGGCAAGAACGAGTCGGGTAAGACGACGGTCCTACTTCGCCCCACGACGGCGAGCCGATCCGCCATCGGTTTCTGAAGATCGAGCTCCGCGACGCACGCCACGGCGACGTCGAGACGAACTTTGCGACCCGCTCCTCGGGCTTCCAGTGGTTCTTCTCGTTCTTCGCGGCGTTCAGCGCCTACGCGCGTTCGCAGCGCTCGCCGCGAACGCTGCTTCTCGACGGGAGGCGGCACCGTTGCTGCTTCCTCCATGGGCTCGCGATGGCTACATGCACCGGCGCTATGGCTGCAGGGCTTGACCTCGTATCGCTGCCTTCGTAGCGAAGTAGAACGCTCCGTGCTGATGCGTGAGCCCGTCCGAGCGCAACTGCCCGAGCGCGACCCGCACGGCGTCCTGCTCGCGCCAATCGTGCGGATCGCTGCTGAGCATCCGCGTCAGCTCCTCGAGCGACAGGAGTGCAGGGTGCTCCGCGAGGAGGATTACGAGCGCTGCGGAGACCAGCACGTCGGGATCCTCGACGCGAGGAGCCTGCCGAGGCCGCTCGCTCATCGACCCCAACCCGCCAGCTCCAACGCAACACCATCCATCCAGCTCACGAGCGGCGACGTTAGCTCTGCTCCCCGCCTCAAGCGAGCGAATCGACCGGCCCGCCGCGCCCGCGACAACGCCCGGACCACCACTTCAGGCACCAGTGCCTGAAGATCGCCCCGCAGCCCGCCCCAACCACCCCCGCCCCACAACGACGAAACCCCTGCACCAGCAGGGGTTTCATCACGATGGAGCTAGGGGGACTCGAACCCCCGACCTCCTGGGTGCGATCCAGGCGCTCTCCCAACTGAGCTATAGCCCCGAGGATCGGACAGTGTAGCCGCGGTCCGGTGCATCGAGGGGTGCGGGAACGGGTCCGATGCGCCGATACGCTCACGACACGTGAGCTTTCGCAATCGCTTGGCGTCGTTCTTCGTCCTGATCGTCATCGTTCCGATGCTGGCGGTGGCGTTCCTGCTGTTTCGCCTGATCGACAGCACCGCCGAGGGTCAGCTGGAGGCCGCGATCACCGCGCAGCACAACACGGCCAACAACCTCTTCGGCGAGGAGCGCAGGCGGGCGCAGATCGCGCTCGGGGCGGTCGGCGACGACGATGCCTTCACGGACGCCCTGCGCGACGCGGACTTCGAGCGCGCGCGCGCTCGAGCGCAGCGGCTGCTCGACCGCGAGGCGCTCCAGCGGATCGTCTACGTCAGCCAGGGCGAGGCGGAGGTGCGCGCCGGCAACAAGCTCGCGATCGCCCCCGCGGTGCAGTCGGTGGAGGCCGCCGGCCGGCAGCTCGGCCAGCTCGAGGTGTCCGTCACCGACGCGCGCGCCTTCGTCGACCGCGTGCGCGAGCTGACCGCCGGCGCGGGTCCGGAGACGGGCCTCTTCACGGTCGTGGTCAACGGCGGCACGACGCTGGCGAGCAACCTCCGCGCGGCCGATGGCCCCGCGCTGCCGACGTCCAACGCGGCGACGGTCACGCTCGACGGCATCGAGTACCGCGTCGACAGCTTCGCCGACCCGGGCGCGTTCACCGGCCAGCAGGTCCGCGTCTTCACGCTGCGCTCGCTCGCCGACAAGCCGTCGGTCGCCGACGACCGCACGTTCGCCGCGGCGATCATGCTCGGCTTCCTGCTGCTCGCCCTGGCCTGCGCGATGCTCGTCTCGCGCACCCTGCAGCGCGAGATCGCCGCGTTCCTGACAGCCGCCCGCCGGCTCGCCGCCGGCGACTTCTCGGCGAAGGTCCCGACCGTCGGCCGCGACGAGTTCGCCGGCCTCGGCGACGAGTTCAACAAGATGTCCGGCGAGCTCGAGCGACGCCTCGCCGAGCTCAGCCAGGAACGCGGGCGCGTGCTGGATTCGATGCGCCGTCTCGGCGAGGCGGTCGCCGCCAACCTCGATCGCGACGCCCTGCTCGAGCTCGTCGTCCGCACCGCCGTCGACGGCCTCGACGCCGAGGCCGGCCGCGCGAGCGTTCGCGCCGGCGCGAACGAGGCGCTCGAAGAGCGCTCGCGCGTGGGAGACATCGACCGGCTGGAGCAGGCGCTCGCGGCCGTCGAGAACGACGCGCTGCACAGCGGCAGCCCGCGTGAGGCGCTCGCCGGCGACGTCACCGCGATCGCCTATCCGCTGCGCGGCGCCGGCGGGAGCGACGAGGTCGTCGGCGTCGTCTCGGTCGCGCGCGGCGGCCGGCCGTTCGCCGCCAGCGACCGCGACCTCTTCTCCTACCTCGCCGGACAGGTCGCCCGCTCGATGGAGAACGTCGAGCTGCACGAGACGGCGGCGCGCAAGTCGGTCACCGACGAGCTGACCGGCCTCGCCAACCGGCGCGCGTTCGACGACGCGCTCGCCGCGGAGATCGAGCGCTGCAAGCGCTTCGGCTCCGAGCTCGGCCTCGTGCTGATCGACCTCGACGACTTCAAGCAGGTCAACGACACGTTCGGGCATCAGCAGGGCGACGTCGTCCTGCGCGAGGTCGGACGCGTGCTGCGCGAGGGCTCGCGCGAGGTCGACCTGGCGGCGCGCTACGGCGGCGAGGAGCTCGCGGTGATCCTGCCCGGCACGGATCTCGATGGTGCGTTCAATCGTGCCGAGCGCATCCGCCAGCAGATCGCCGAGGTGCAGATCGCGCGGCTCGACGGGCCCGGCACGCTGACCGTCACGGTCAGCTGCGGGGTCGCCGCCGTGCGCGCCTCGAACGCCGACGGCCGCGCGCTCGTGCAGGCCGCCGACGGCGCGCTGTACGAGGCCAAGCGCAGCGGCAAGAACAAGTCCGTGCCAGCGAGGTAGGCTGTCAGCGCGATGGGACTGCTGGACGACGCCATCCGCGAGCATCTCGAGCTCAAGCGGCGCCGCGGCGCTGACGCGGTCGATATCTCTCGGCTGGAGAGCGAGGCGCTCGGACCTGTCGCACGCCGGCCCGACGGCGCCCCGGACCTGTCGGACACCTTCGTCGCACCGCAGGACGAGCCCGCCGGAGGCGACGAGCCAGCGTCCGGCGACGAGCCACGTTCTCGCGCGCGGGAAGACGATGGCGCGCCCGCCGCCGCGGCGCCCGAGACGACGTCGCCGTCGCGCCCAGGCCCGCTCGACGACGAGCCCGACTCGCCCGCTCCCAGCCCGGCGGAACCGGCGGCGCGGACCGAGCCCGAGCCGCGCCGACCGCCGGCGCGCCCACGGGAGCCCGAGCCCGCCGCCGAGGCGCCGCCGACCGGGCATCTGTGGGCGCCGGGACCGACCGCCGAGCCGCCGGACGCGCCGCGCTCCGCGCCGGACACGGAGCGGACCGCGGCCGACGCGCCCTCGGCGCCATCCTCCTACGAGCCGCCGGCGGCGCCTTCGTACGAGCCGCCCTCCTACGAGCCGCCCTCGGCCCCGCCCGCCCACGACCCGCCCGCCGCGCGCGGCGAGCCCGATGCCGAGCGCTGGGTGTTCGATCCCGAGCCCGACGTCGAGCCCCCGCCGGAGCCCGAGAGCGAGCAGCCGTCGCTGCTCTCGCGCCTGCGCGCGGGCCGCATGTTCGGCCGGTCGTCCGAGCCTTCGGCGCGCGACGACGACGAGCCCGAGCCCGACCCGCCGGAGGACGCCGACGAGCCGCCTGCGGGGTTCGACCCGCCGACCAGCTCCTACGAGCCCACGTCCCCGCCTCCCGCGCCCCATGCTCCGCCCGGCGACGAGGCCGAGGACGTGCTCGAGGAGACGCCGGACTTCCTCGAGGAGACGCCGGAGCACGACCGGCTCTGGTTCGAGCAGCGCCCCCCACGCGACTTCGACTTCGACGACAAGTGATCGTTGGGGCGCACCGGTAGCAGCGGCACGTCGGCGCGCCGACCCGTCACCTGGCTGGACGTCTTCACGGCGACTCCGCTGACCGGCAACCAGCTCGCGGTCGTCCACGACGCCGACGGTCTCGACGACGCCACGATGCTCGCCTTCGCGCGCGAGACGCGGTTGTCGGAGACGACCTTCGTGCAGGCGTCGACGCAACCGGGTGCCGACTACCGCAACCGGATCTGGTCGATGCCGGGAGAGCTGCCGTTCGCCGGCCACCCGTCGCTGGGCACCGCCGTCGCGGTCGCGCGCGCACGCGGGGAGCGGGTGGCGCACTACGTCCAGCAGACCCCCGCCGGGCTGCAGCCGATCGACGTCCAGCTGCACGGAGACGATGCCGCGTGGGCGTCGATGCTCCAGGAGCCGCCGACGTTCGGCGACCGCGCGCCGCGGGCCGACGTGATGGCCGCCGCCGGCCTGCGGGCGACCGACGCCGCGCCGGGCTTCGAGCCGCAGGTCGTCTCGACCGGCCAGCCGCACCTGATGGCGGTGCTGCGAGATCTCGCGGCACTGAACCGGGCCGCGCCCGACGCCGCCGCGCTGCGCGCCCTGCTCGAGCCGCTGCACGCGATGGTCCTGTACCTCGCGGCGGTCGACCTCGACGTCGGCACCGCCCGGGCGCGCGGCTTCTTCCTGGACCCGGACGCGGTCACCGAGGACCCGGCGACGGGCTCCGCCGCCGGGCCCCTGCTCGCCTACCTGCGCGAGCATGGCGGCCACGACGAGCTGACCGTCGTGCAGGGCATCGAGATCGGCCGGGCGAGCGCGCTCGACTGCGCCTGGGAGGACGATCGCCCGCGCGTGTCGGGCGATGTCGTCGTCGTCGGCGACGGCCATCTGCTGCTCGGCACGAGGAGCGGGTCGTGAGCGCTGCGCCCGTGCGCCTCGGCCTCGTCGGCTGTGGGCGGCTCGCCGAGCGCGGCTACGTCCCGGCCGCGCGCATCGCCGCGAGCGTGCAGATCGTCGCCGTCAGCGATCCCGCGCGCGAGCGCCGTGCGCTGATCGGGGGAAAGCTCGGCGCCTCGGTGCACGCGCGGCTCAGTGAGCTGCTGGCTGCGACCGAGCTCGACGGGATCGTCGTCGGCGCCGCCTCCGAGCAGCACGAGGAGGTCGCGGCGGCCGTCGCGCAGGCGGGGCTGCCGGCGCTCGTCGAGACGCCCCCGGCGCCAACCGGCGCCGGCGCGCTGCGCATCGCCACGCTGACGCCGGCCTCGTGGATCGGCTTCAACCGCCGCTTCGACCAGGGACGCGATCTCGCCCGGCGCGTGCCGCCCGAGGGCGAGCTCGACGTGCGCATGGTCCTGCACTACCGCCGCGCCCGGTGGCGCCCGGTGGCGGGCGGCGACGACGCGCTGCTCGACATCGCCCCGCATCTCGTCGACCTCGCGCTGTATCTGACGAAGGCGCTGCCGGTCGCCGTCCGCGCGCAGGCGGCGCGCGAGCGGGCCGGCCTCGAGCTGGCGTCGGCGCGCGCCCGCATCAGCATCGAGTGCGCCACCGATCTTCGGCATCACGAGCTCGTCGAGATCCACGACGCCAGCGGCCGTCGCGTCGCGCGCGCCGAGCGCGGCAGCCGCACGCGCGAGGCCGCCGCGCGGGTGCGGCCCCAGGGTCACCCGCTCGTCCGGTCGCTCGCCGCGCAGCTCGAGGCCTACGGTCGCGCGCTGCGCGGCGGCGACGCCGGGCCGCTGGCGACGGCCGGCGAGGGCGCCGCCGTGATGCGCGTGCTCGACGCGGCCCGCCGCTCGGATGCGATCGGCGGGGAGACGGTGGCCGTCGAGGGCGTGGCGCTGCGCGACGTGGGGACGTGATGGCGCGCGCTCCGGCGCCTGCGACGATGACCGACCAGGCGCAAGGGGAGGCATTCCCGCCGTACACTCGCCAAGCGCCGTCCGCGTTCACGAAGGAGGAAGCGTGTCCATCAAGAGCTTCATCGGCATTGCGTCCGTCGCGCTCGTCGCGGCGCTGGCCGGCTGCGGCGGCGACTCGTCCTCCGATGGTGCGTCGTCGGGCGCCGGCGACGACGCGAACGTCGAGCAGCTGCTCGAGGACACCTTCGGCGCCAACCCGAAGGCCAGCTCGGGACGGCTGCGCGGCCGGATCGACATCAACGTCGAGGGCGTTCCGACGTACCGCAAGCCGATCGCGCTGACGATGACCGGCCCGTTCGGGGAGTCGGCCAACGGGACGCCCGAGGCCAATCTCACGGTCGCGATCGAGCTGCGCGACACCGCCCTCGGCGGCGAGCTGATCCTCAAGGGCGACAAGGCGCTGATCGGTCTCGGCTCGACCGGATACGAGATCCCGGACTCGATCTCCACTCCGCTGCGCAAGCCGCTCGTCGGCTCGGACAACACGCTCGGGGCGATCATGGCCGTCTTCGGCGTCGCGCCGCGCCGCTGGGCGAAGAGCCCGCGCATCGTCGGCAACGAGGAGCTCGATGGCGTCGACACGATCCACGGCACCGCGCAGATCGACGCGCAGCGCTTCTTCCTCGACGTCGCCAAGCTCACGAAGACGCTGACGGCGCTGCGCGTGACCGACATCACCGGCCTGCCGAAGGTGATCGACCGCCAGCACCGCGAGGCGCTCGTGCGCTCGGTCACGTCGGCGACGGGAGCCGTCTACACGGGCGCCGACGACAAGGTGATGCGCAAGGCGGAGATCGACATCGAGCTCAAGCCGTCGGCCGCCGACAGCAAGCGGCTGGGCGGGATCACGAGCCTGACGATCGACGGCGAGCTCAACGTGACGGAGGTCGGTGCGACGCCGCGCGTCGAGCTGCCCGTGAGCAGCGGCTCCTACGCCGAGCTGCAGGTCGCCCTCGACGTGCTCGCCGACAACGCCCGGCAGCAGTTCCGCTAGTGCCGGTCGATGCCGTGACGACGGCACCCGCGCTGACCGTGCAGGGGGTCAGCAAGCGCTTCGGCGAGCTGCAGGCGGTGCGCGACGTCAGCTTCGAGGTCGCCGCCGGCGAGCTGCTGGCGGTGATCGGCCCCAACGGCGCCGGCAAGACGACGCTGCTGTCGATCCTGGCCGGCATCCTGCCCGCGGACGGCGGCAGCGTCGCGCAGCCGGAGGGGACGACCGAGCGCATCGGCTGGGTCCCGCAGCAGACGGCGATCTACGGCAAGCTCACGGTCGCGCAGAACCTGCGCCTGTTCGCCAAGCTCGAGGGCGTCGCCGACCCCGACGCGACCGTCGCTCGGATGCTCGACCAGACCGGATTGGCCGAGCGCGCCGGCGACGAGCTCGGGAAGCTGTCGGGCGGCAACCGCCAGCGGGTGAACATCGCCGTCGGCCTGCTCGCCGACCCTCCGGTGCTGCTGCTCGACGAGCCGTCGGGAGCGCTCGATCCGCGCCAGCGCGAGCGCCTGTGGGGCTTCATCACCGCCCTGACCGAGCGCGGCACGGCCGTCATCTTCTGCACGCACGATATCGCCGAGGCCGAGCGCCACGGGCAGCGCATCCTCGTGCTCGCCGACGGCGAGCTGCTGTTCAACGGGACGGCGGCGGAGCTGAAGGCGGCGTCGCAGGCCGGCGAGCGCGATCTCGAGCAGGCGTTCGTCTCCTTCCTGCGCGACCGGGGTCACTGAGGGGCCTGCGAGATGCGCTGGATGCTGCTCAAGGACCTGCAGATCCTGCGCCGCTCGAAGCTGCTCGTCGGGCTGCTGATCGTCTACCCGGTCGCGATCGCGCTGCTGATCGGCTTCGCGCTGTCCAGCGGACCGGACAAGCCGCGCCTGGCGTACTTCGACCAGATCCCGGCGGGCGAGACGACGATCAAGCTCGGCGGCGACGAGCTCGACGTCCGCGCCTACACCGACGGGCTCTTCGACGCCGTCGACCGGATCGACGTCGACAGTCGCGCGCAGGCGCTGGAGGCGGTTCGCAGCGGCGAGGCGCTGGCGGGGCTGATCATCCCGCCGGACTTCGTGCGCAAGCTCTCCAACGGCGGGCTGTCGTCGGCCGAGGTCGAGGTCGTCTACAACGGCGACGCGCTGAAGCAGTCGTTCGTGCGCTCGACGGTCACCTCGAACCTCGCGCGCGCCGACGCCGCGCTGGCGCGACAGATCAGCACGGTCGCCAGCGGCTACATCGACATCGTCGGCGAGGGCGGCAAGATCAACGTGCTCGGGCTGCAGTTCGACCTGCTCGGGCTGCGCGAGTCCAAGACGCTGCTGGACTCGGCGATTGAGCAGTCCGACTCGCCGTCGCTGACGCGCAAGCTCGTGCCGGTGCGGGACTTCGCCGCGCTCGGCGTCTCGAACATCGACCGCTTCAAGGACGTCCTGAACACGGTCGAGCGGCCGGTGCGGGTCTCCGAGACCGTGCTCGAAGGCCGGCGCACGCCGCTGGACACGTTCGCCGTCGCGCTCGCGGTGACGGTCTCGCTGATGTTCGTCTGCGTCCTGCTGGCCTCCGGCCTGCTCGCGCTCGAGCGCGAGGAGAACACGTTCTCCCGGCTTGCCCGCGGGCTCGTGCCGGGGGGGCGGCTGCTCGCGGGGAAGGTCGTGCTGGCGGCGGGCTGCGCGTTCGTGGTGACGCTCGTGATGCTGCTCGGGATCAGTGCGTTCGTTCCCTTGGACTACGGGCGGGCGGCGCTGTGGATCGTCGCGCTCGCGGTCAGCGCGGTCGCCTTCGGCACGCTCGGCGTCGCGATCGGCAGCCTGGCGCGCGAGGTCCGCGCCGCGTCGCTGCTGGCGCTGATGCTCGCGCTGCCGCTGGCGTTCCTCGCGCTCGTGCCCAGCGGCGGCGTCTCGCCGCTGCTCTACGACGTCATCCGGGTGATCTCGGCGGCGTTCCCGTTCAAGCCCTCGCTCGACGCGATCGACGCGGCGGTCAACGACGCCTCGCCCAACCTCGCGCTCTCGCTCGCCCACCTGGCTGCGCTGACCGTCGTCTTCGGCGCCGCCGCGCGCTTCGGCCTCCGCCGCTTCGCCTGAGGCATCGCCAGAGCGTTGACCAAGCAGCACGCTCGAGGCCCGCGCGATTCTCCGATGGAGCCAACCGGGATCGAACCGGTGACCTCCTGCTTGCAAAGCAGGCGCTCTCCCAGCTGAGCTATGGCCCCCTGCCTGCGGAGTGTAGAACGCCCGATTCGCTACGACGACGACCGCGGGGAAGCCGGGCTCGCTGCCGGTGCGGTGCTCGCGACGAGGTCGTCGAGCGTCCGCCAGAACGTCTGCCGCGCGGCCTGGTTGGTGCGTCGCGGCGCGCTGTGCTCGTCGACGGCGTCGTCGCGCACCGTCCGCACGGTCACGTCGGCTCGGGTCGCTTCGGCCGCGATCCGCTGCGCCGTCTCGCTGCCGACGGCGGTGTCGCGTTCCCCGGCGAGCACGACCAGGCGAGTCCGCGGAGCGATCGCGGCAAGGTCGACGGACGGGACCGGGGTCGCCAGGTGGCGAAGCTTGCGGCCCGGATAGACGGCGAGGACCGCGGCCGGGCTCGGCAGTCCGTGCTGCGCCGCCGTCGCCGCGTAGTCGGCGGCGAGCGCGCCGCCCACGGAGTGGCCGGCGACGACGAGCCTTCCCGGTGCGACGTGAACCTGCTGCAGCGCGGCGCGCACGCCGGCGAGAAGATCCGCGAGCGGCGCGATCGTGTCGTACGCCGGCTTGGTCTGGTACGCCGGATAGATCACGGTCGCGCCGCCGCGCACGAGATGTCCGATCCAGCCCCCGTAGCGGCGCGGGTCGATCGCCACCCAGCCGTGCACGAAGATCACGACCGGGCCCGGCCGTCCGGCCGTGCCGGGCGGGCGGAAGATCGCCGCGCCGCGGGCGCCGCTGCCGACGTCGATGCGCTCGGCGCCCGCGGGGACGAACCCCGTCGCCGCCGGTGGCGCGGGCGCCGGCTGAGCGCCGGGGTGGTGCGGCGGCCCGGCCGGCGCCGGGGTGGTCGCAGGGCCCGGCGGTGCTGGCACCGTCTCCGGGGCGGGGGTCGCGTCGAGGACCGGTGCGTCGCGGAAGTCTCCCAGCACCGCAGAGGCGAGCACGCCGATCAGGATCACGAGCGGGATGAACACGGCGACGATCAGCAGGCGCACGCGCCGCCGGTCGTTGCCCATCAGGTCGGGGCTCCCCGCCGCCGCGCGGGCTCGGAGCGCCCTCGCTGCTGGCGTGAGCGAGGCGGATCTGTGCGCCTGCCTGCCGGATCGCGTCGCAAGACCATCGGCGCACAGCCTGACATCGAGCGCCTCGGTGCGACTCGTCGTCCTCCGGGCCTGGATCGACGCCGCATCGGCACCCGGCCAGATCGTCGCCGACGGGAGCGTCCACTGCGACCCAAATACTTAACACAAGCTAAGACTGCCTGCAAAACAGCAGGTTCTGTGCGTCGACCCGTGCTGTAGGGTCGGATCACGTCCCCGGCGACTAGACATTCCGTGCCGCGGTGTACTAGTGTCGCGAACAGAACCGGCTGGGTCGGGGCAGAGGGAGACGTACCGGGACCCGGAATCGGACCATTGGGAGCGAGCGACTGAAGGTCGTCCAAGGCACGCGCCGCGGGGGCTTCAGGAGCGAACAACAGAGGGGAGCCACAGTGCTTATACGGCCAGGCGCATTGGCGCCACATCGGCGGAGCGTTCCGTGCCAGCGCTAAAGAGAAAGGCCAAGACACCCCAGCAGCAGGGTGGGGCCGTTAGCGGCGGATCGACGCGACCGAGCGGCGCTTCAGGCGGCGTACAGGGCGTCAACGTCATCATCTTGGTCCTCGTCGCCGCTTCGGTGACGATCGCGGCAGGTCTCCTCGCGGAGACCGTCAACACCGCTCGTGCCATCGACACGAAGGCCAAGAGCATTCGTGACACCGGCATCGGGATCAACACCGCGACCGACTCGATCGCGCAGCTGCAGCGGACCAACGAGACCGCGTCCTCGATCCTTCGAACGGCTCAGCCGCTCGACGGCGTTCTGACGAGGATCGTCCAGCGCGCCAGGTCGATCAACAACGACGCGACGTCGATCGACAGCCTTGCAAGCACGATCCTCTCGACCGCCGGCACGATCAACACGAGTGCCACGACGATCAACGGGGCTGCTCGCAGCATCAACAACACGGCGGGTGAGATCAACACGACGGCCAAGTCGATCGACGGGGTCGCCGGCGGCATCAACGACGTGGCGGGCACGATCAACCGCACCGCGACGAGCATCCGCACGATCGCCGGTCCCGGTTCGGGCATCCTCGGGATCGCCCAGATCATCGATCGCGACGCAAGCGTGATCGTGGGTGGCCTGACCGAGACGCTCGGCATCGCCAGGGGCATCAAGACCGACTCGGGCAACATCCTCGGGGACTCGGTCGCGATCCTGGACACCGCGGGCTGCATCGACAACAAGCTCAACATCGGTGGCGGCAACGCCAACCGCCAGGACTGCAGGGGCATCGCGCCATGAGTCCGTCAAGCCGCACGATCAGTAACGCCGTGATTTCGAGGAGGACCCCGTGCAGCGTGGCATAGCAACAGATCTCCGCTGGACATGGATCTTCGGCACGATCCTGATTCTGGTCGTGGTCGTGGTGATCGGATTCCTGTCCGGCATCACGAGCGCCCTGAACTCGATCGACAAGGCACTCGGGACGACCGACGAGACGCTGGTGGAAGTCGGCAGCGATGCCGATCCGCTCCCGGGCTACATCCGGGAGATCAACGGCAACCTGACGGCGATCGACGAGGCTCTCAAGCCCATTCCGGGCCAGGGCGTCTCGATCCTCAACAGCCTGACCTCGATCAACGGTTCGACGGGGCGCGTCGACAACGCCCTGAAGACCACGTCGAGCTCGCTGCTGAGCACGTCGTCCTCGCTCGTCGACACGACCGGTGACCTGCAGACCATCGATGGATCGCTCGTCGACACGTCGAACTCGCTGAAGGGCACGACGAACGTCCTCGTGACGATTCGCGGCTCCCTGCGTGACACGTCGGGCGTGCTCGTCACGGTCAACAACCGCGTTCGGACGATCAACCAGGTCCTGCGGGCGGCGCATTCGCCGGCCAGCCAGGGCGTTGGCGCCGTTCCGCCGCTCGTCGCGAGCATCAACAGCGGCGAGGGTCTGAGCGGAATTCTGTCCGACACGAACAAGATCGACGCTGGTCTGACCGACGCGTCGCGGCATCTGCAGAGCATCTGCGAGTCCCTTGTCGCCTCTCTCGTCGGCCTGCTCGGCGGCGAGACGAATTGCTGATTAGCCATGTTGCGTGACATCCTCAGCGGAGCACGGGGCATGTCGCCCGTCGTGCTCGTGATCCTGATCGCGTGGGCGCTGCTCTCGGTGATGTTCCTCACCGGGACGCTGCTGGCCGCACGATCGATCGACCGCTCGGTGGCAGTCATCAAGCCAAACGTGGATGAGATCGGCACGGACGCCGGCTTCATCGCGGAGGCGAAGACGATCTCGGAGACCTCGACGAAGATCCGGGCAGCGGCGGCGCCGCTGTCCGGACACTTCGCCCGGACTCTTGAGGTCGCCAGCAAGGGAATCGATCCCAAGCTGAAGTCCATTCTCGGCAAGGTCGGAGAGATCAACTCGGTGGCCGGCGAGATCAACGGCACCGTGCTGGAGATCGGCGGGACCGTCGATCAGATCTTCGCCAACGCGAGTGAGATCAATACGAGCGTCAAGTCGATCGGGAGCAAGGGCAGGACGATCCTGAACTCTGCTCAATCGATCAACGGCAGCGTTCGGAACATCCTCTCGAGCGGTGGCTCGATTCTCAGCCGGGTCAACAACATCGATCGAACGGTCGCGACGATCGTCGGTCTCGCAACGGAGATCGATACGACCGCCAAGGCGATCAAGCAGGACTTCATCGGGATCGATGCGAACGTTGGTCAGGACGGCCGAGGTGGTCCCTTCGGGTCCCACATCGTCGGCCATGCCAACTCGATCGACTGCAGCGCCGCAGTCGACCTGGGCGGTCTCCTGGGTAACGTCGTCAAGCCCCGCGGCAACGCGTGCAGGAGGTAGCCATGGACGAAACTAGTTACACAGACTGGTACATCGGCCTTGGGCTGTCCTTTTTCATCATCGTGGTGGTGGTCATCATCGTGGCCGTCATCCTGACGATGGCAGCCCGGATCGCTGACCAGGCCCAAGAGGCAGATGCAGGCGTCGACACCGTCAGGGCTCAGTCCGCGAGCCTGTCCGACGGCGTCGACCGGGTCAACGACTCAGCAGTCCGGATCCTCCACATGGCCCGGGCGCTGCGGAAGGTGGCGGTGGGCAAATGATCGATGTGATCGCAGCACCGGACACACATGCCGCGTGGCAGATCGTTCTCGGCATGGGCGCAGTCGTGCTCGTCGTCGTGATCATCCTCATGATGCTCCTGCTGAGCCTCGTGAAGGACATCCAGGCGAGCGTCGCGAGCCTGCTGGAGACGGCAGGCATCGTGGCCTCGCAGACGGCGAACATCCCGAAGCTTGCCGCCACGCCGCCGGTCCTGAACCTGATCATCGAAGAGGCGATCATCCAGGACGGCTACATGAACGCACTGACGGATGGCTACACCGCGGCGGGGGAGACGGTATGAGCACCGAACTCATGATCATCCTGAGCATGGTCGAGCCAGCGTTGCTGGTCGTCATCCTCACGGTGGCCCTGACGATGGTCGCCAAGCGCTTGGAGATCATCTCCGAGGGCTTGGGGACGCTGGGCGGCGCGCTTGCGACGGTGGAGTCGCAGCATCTGCGCCCGCTGGACAGGCTCGTCGCCGACGTCAACGGCCCACTGAAGATCATCGTCGACACGCTGCCGGTGATCGCGGGCAAGGCCCGCCTCGTCGTCCGCAAGGCACAGGGGGGCTGATCCATGGCTGACGCAGCACTTTGGATCATGGTCATCGTCCTGGCCGTCGTCGTCCTGCTGCTCATGCAGCTGCTCAAGCGCGTCCTCGCGGCCGCGACGAGCATTCCGGCGAAGATCGATGCGATCGCCGGCGTGGCTGCGGCGGCGTCGAAGGATCTCGACGCCGTGGCCGTCCTGCTCACGACGCAGGGGTACATCGGGTCGATCAAGAACTCGGTCCTCGACTACGGCGGCTCGCTGAATGCCGCCCTTCCGGACTACTAGGGGGCTTCGGTGGAGATTCAGGTAGCCATCATCATCCTGCTGATCGCCGTGATCGTCGCCGAGCTGGCGATTTACCTGATCGCGACGATCCTGCAGCTGTTCAAGATCAACGCGGGACTGTCCGTCGTGCTTCCGCTGGTCGGCCAGATCGTCACCAAGACGAACCCGGTCAACCCCGTCGTCGACGACATCAACGCGAACCTCGTCGTCACGCGCGACGCGCTCGAGAACCTCATGCTCAAGAAGGCGGGCCCGGACTCAGCGGGCCTCGTCGAGTCGCTCTTCCCGGGCGAGGGCGCGAAGTTCCTCAAGCGCGTCAACCGCAGCGGCAAGGTCGTCAACGTGGGCACCGTGTACACGCGCGGCGTGGGCATTCTCGCGGGCCTCGGTCGCGGGGCGCCGATCGGCGTCGCGCACGCCAAGGGCGCCGCGGTTCGCGACCCGAAGTACTCGACGTCGGAGGTCGCGAAGCTGTACCCGGCCCCGCCAGATCGTCGCGATCCGACGAAGAACATCCCGAAGGCGCCGGTCATCGGCAAGGATCCCGTGCACAGCCCGTACGAGCCGGTGCTGACCGAGGGTACGCGTCCGCGGGACGCGCAGGGTCGGAAGGTCGAGACCCCGCCACCGGCACCGCCGGCACCGCCGGCGGCGCCGCAGGCACCGAGCGGGGCTGCGCCGGGCGCAGCGCCACCGGCCCCGGCACCGCCGGAGGATCAGCTCGGGCGGCTCTCAGGCAAGGGCCTCAGGCCCTGGGAGCGCTGAACATCGAGAAAGAGTCCGGCTTCGGCCGGGCTCTTTTTTGCGCTGGTGCATTGTGAATCGCAAGTGGCTGGTAGGGGGCGTTGTGGGGGCACTCGCCCTCGCCGCCCTCCTCGCCCTTGTGGTCGGCGGGGTCGTGGGGCGCAGCATCGTTCCGGAGCCCTCGCCCACCGAGCCTACGACGACGACGTTCCGCGACACGCTGACGGACGTCGCGATCACGTATCCCGCCGGTTGGCAGCGCCGGGCATCGAAGGACCAGGCCGTCCGGATCCTCGTGGCAACGCCCGACCAGACGGCGTCGGTCAGCATCAGCGTCCGCAAGTCCGACCTCGCTCAGGTGACCGCTGAGACGCTGCCGGTCGTCCGTCCGCTGACCGATGATCTGCTGAAGGCTGACGACCGCATCACCTCAGTGAACGAGCCTGAGGCCGTCACGGTCGGTGGCCTGCCGGGATGGCGCTACGAATACGCCTACCGTTCCGAAGGCGACGCCGAGGGTGCCCACATCCACTACTTCCTCTTCAAGCGACAGCGTCTCATCCAGATGGTCATGCAGACGGTGCCTGCCACGCTGATGCCGTCGTTGCTGCCGACGTTCGGCGCGATCGTCGAGTCGTTCCGGCACACGCCGCCGTGATCACGGCCCCGTCACCGCGGACCGGGCCTGCGACGCGCGGCGATCGGCCGCCGCAGGCCCAGACGCTCGTCGTCGCCGCCGGCCTCGCCGCGGCCGCCGGTGTCATCCACATCAAGGCGGGCATCGACCACGCCCCGCACTGGTGGGCGTTCGGCGTGTTCTTCGGCGTCGTCGCGTACGCGCAGCTCGGCTGGGCCTACGCGGTGTATCGCGGCCGCGCCGGCGAACGGCTGCTGCGCGTGGCGCTGTACGGCAGCCTCGCGGTCACGGCGATCTGGCTGATGTCTCGGACGGCTGGCATGCCGATCGGGCCCTGGGCCTGGGAGCCGGAGCCGATCGCGGTCGCCGACACCGTCGCGACGCTCGACCAGCTCGCGCTGGCAGCGCTCGTCGGCGCGTGGCTGCGGCCGTCCGGCCGCGCAGGCCGGCTGTTCGGCTGGCTGCGCGGAAACCACGCGGTGCGGTTGGGCATGATGCTCGCGTCGGCCAGCCTGCTGGCGCTCGCCTTCGGCAGCCACAGCCACAGCTGAGCGCCGCGGTGCCGTTCACGCGGCGTTCATCTGGCTGACGCAGCATCGACACGTTGTCGACTTAGCCTCGCGGCGGGAGGATCGTTCCAGCAGAAAGGATCAGCGCCATATGGCGACGGAGACTCACGACGCGATGTACCAGTCCATCGGAGGCGCCGAAGGGATCGAGAAGGTCGTCGACGTCTTCTACGAGAAGCTGTGGGCGGACCCGGAGCTGCAGCCGTACTTCGCCGGCATCGATCGGGACAGGCTCAAGCACCATCAGCGCCAGTTTCTGACCTTCGCCCTCGGCGGCGGAACGCTGGCCTACGAGGGCCGCGCGCTCGGCGACTCGCACGCGAACCTGAAGATCACCGACGATGCGTTCACGAAGGTCCAGTGGTATCTGCGCACGACGCTCGAGGAGCTCGACATCGAGCGCCCGCTCATCATGATCATCAATGGCTTCGTCGAAGGCGGGCGCGGCCAGGTGGTGACGGCCTGAGCGCGCGCGCCGCGCAACGGCATCCGCAGACGCGAACGGCACGCGACGCTCGATGAGCGTCGCGTGCCGTTGCGCAACCAGGTATCGCCGTGAGCGCCGCTGTGCTTCGCGGCACTCCAGCTCGTGCTGGGCCTCCTAGCTTCGGATGCCGCTCTTCTTCGCCGCGGCCTCGGACTGTGCGACCGAGATGAGCCCGGCGGTCAGTGCCGTCACGCCCGTGAAGATATGCACGAAGTTCTCGCCGTCGCCGGCGCCGTTCATCGAGATGATCGTCAGGTTGTCCGGCGCGACCACGCCGATCACGAAGGCGACGATGTAGAACAGGCCGACGCCCATCAGCGCGCCTTCGGTCGTCGGCGTCGAGAACCGCGTCATCGCGATCAGGAACGCGCCGACGACGATGTGCACCAGGTTGTGCAGCGGATTGATGCTGGCGAACCCGAACAGCAGCGTGTCGTCGGTGTCCGCCAGGAAGTTCCCGAACCCGGTGATGAAGAATCCGATGATGCCGACCCCGACGTATGCCGCCCCGATCAGCAGAGACGCCCCGGCCGCGAGGCTCTTGTTTCCCATGTATCCCTGCACCTCCCTCTGGATGAGCTAGCGATCCTACTTCTGGGGATAGACCGCCAGGGCGCCACATCACGAGCCCGGCAGACCCCTTACCAACCCGTACGCGAGCGAGGACGAAACGGGTCAACGGGCCTCGTGCTCGGGAGGATTAGCCGCCGATCTGCGACATCGTTCGCTCGGGCTGGCGGAAGCCCGGCTCGTTGACGTGGTGCTTGAGCTCCTTGCGCCAGACGGCGTCGCGGATGATCTCGCGCAGCTCGTCGTCGGACACGCCCTCGCGCAGTGGGCCGCGCAGATCGGTCTCGTGCAGGCTGAACAGGCAGGTTCGCAGCTTGCCCTCGGCGGTGACCCTGATCCGGTCGCAGTCGCCGCAGAACGGCTCGGACAGCGGGTTGATGAAGCCGATCCTGCCCTTGCCGTCCGCGAAGCGGTAGACACGTGCCGTCGCGCTCGGCTCGCGCGGCTCGGCCTCGAGCGGATAGACCTCGTGGATCGCGGCGCGGATCTCGTCGCCGGTGAGGACGAGGCTGGGATCCCAGGAATGGTCGGCATCGAGCGGCATGAACTCGATGAAGCGCACCTGGTAGGGGTGGCTGCGCGCGAACTCGGCCATCGGCACGATCTCGGTCTCCGTGAAGCCGCGCATGCCGACCGCGTTGATCTTGATCGGGTGCGCGTCGGGAAAGGTCGCGAGCTTCTCCAGGCCACGCAGGACGCGGGGCAGGGCGTCGCGCCGCGTCATCTCGAAGAAGCGGTCGCGCTGCAGCGAGTCGACGGACACGTTGAAGCGGTTGATCCCCGCGGCGACGAGTGCCTCGGCGTCGCGCTCGAGCAGGAAGCCGTTCGTCGTCACGCTGAGGTCCTCGACCCCCGGCACCTTGGCGAGCATCGCGGCCAGGCGGGGAAAGTCGCGTCGCACGAGCGGCTCGCCGCCGGTCAGGCGCACGTCGTGCACGCCCATCGACGAGAGCACCCCGACGAGACGCTCGAGTTCCTCGAAGCTCAGGACCGCATCGCGTTCCAGCCACGGCAGTCCTTCGGCAGGCATGCAGTACTGGCAGCGGAAGTTGCAGCGATCCGTGACCGAGACCCGCACGTCGCGGATCAGCCGGCGATGCCCGTCTGTCAGTGGATCAATCTTGCTCATCACGCCTCCATGTCCCCGATCGACCCCCACTCTTGGTGAGCAGCTCTACCCGCTCCACGACGACTCCGCGCTCGATGCCCTTGACCATGTCGTAGATCGTCAGCGCAGCGGCGGCGCAGCCGACCATAGCCTCCATCTCGACGCCGGTGCGGGCGTATACGCGCGCGGTGACCGTCACGATCACTGCGCCGGCCGGCGCGTCGACGTCGATGTCGACGTCGACCGAGTTCAGCGGCAGCGTGTGCGCGAGCGGGATCCATTGGTCGGTCCGCTTGGCCGCCTGGATCGCGGCCAGCCGCGCGGTGCCGATCACGTCGCCCTTCGGCGCGTCGCCGTCCCGCACCGCAATGACGGTCTGCGGCGTCATCCGCACGACCGCGCGGGCGGTCGCGACGCGATCGGTCTCGGGCTTGGCGCCCACGTCGACCATGCGGGCACGCCCGTCCTCGTCGAGATGGGTCAGAAGTTCGCTGCTCATAGTCGGCTCCGGATGCATAGGTAGCGTCCCGTCCAGGATGACCGAACCGTAGCGAAACACCCGGCCCGGCTCCGGAATCCGCGCCCTCGGCCACGTGCCCGCGCGCACGATCGAAGACCGCGAGGGCGCCAACGTTGCGGCCGATGAAGCGATTGCTACGTTACGACTGCGGCGATAACCACGGGACCAAGCAGGAGGAGAGCGCATGGAGACCACGAGGAGCGAGAAGGCGCCGGGCGAGAAGGTCATCTGCCTGTACCCCGGATGCGAGCAGGAGGCCGTCGAGCCTCCGCGCAAGGACAACCGCGCTGCCCGCCAGGGCCCGCCGCCGCGCTATTGCGAGAACGAGGAGCACAACGCCGCCTCGACGTTCCAGGAGATCAAGCGGCTCGAGCAGGAGGGCGCGGCAAGCTGACGCCGGCCCGGTCCGCGTGGCCGCCTCGACCCTGCCGGCAGGGTCGATCAGCTCCAGCGCGTGCCCATGTGCACGAAGCGCTCCGCCGGGACGCCGCCCCCGCGGGCGAGGATCGCTCGCGTCGCCTCGGGTGTCGTGACGAAGGCCCGCAGCGCCTCCGCAGACGGGGTGCGCAGCTGGCGTCGCAGCGTGCTGACGTACCAGAGGCCGGAGATCGGCGTACCGCGCACGTCGAGCTCGACGAGCGCGCCGCGCTCGAGCTCGTCGCGCACGGTATGGGCGATCGCGAGCGTCACGCCGCGTCCCGACGCGACCTGCGCGGTCGCCGCCGCGAAGTTCGGATAGGCCCGAGTCCGGCGCGGGGCGATCGACTGACGCGCCAGGAACGCGCCCGTATCGGTCGATCGCTCGCTCTCGTAGGGACCGAGCAGCCAGGGCGTGCTGACGAGCGCGGCCGGCGCGAGGCCCTTGGACGCCGACAGGGTGTGCCCCGGCGCGGCCACGACGATCAGCCCGTAGCGCAAGAACGGCTCGGAGACCATCGCCGGCACGTCGGCGCGGTCGGTCGCCGGGGCGCCGAGCGCGACGTCGGCCGCACGGTCGGCGAGCAGCGAGGCGAACTCCTCGCGCCGCGCGACCTGCAGCTCGACCTCGATGCCCTCGTGGCGGTGGCTGAACGCGTTCAGCAGCGGACCGGCGGCGAACTCCGCGAACGGCGGCGTCGCTGCCACGCGCACGACCGACCGCTCGCGGTCGGTCTCGCGGAACGCGCGGCGCGCCTCCGCCTCGAGCTCGAGGATGTCGCTGGCCGCGCTCGCCAGCCGCCGGCCGCCCGCCGTCAGCTCGAGGATCCCGCCCGCTCGCACGTACAACTTGTCGCCGAGCTCCCGGCGCAAGGCTCCAACCGCGCCAGATACCGCCGGCTCCGAGACCTCCAGCGCACGGGCTGCGGCCTTGACGGAGCCGAGTCGTGCCACCGCCAGGAAGCTCCGTAGCTGCGAAAGGGTCAATTAAGCGATCCCTTCATATGGGTTGCAAGCGGATCGTAGCGTGCATAGGATCACCTCCGGACCACTTTCGGAGGAGAGGAGCGTCACACCTTGGCAATGCAGACCCCCGCGCCCTGCGAGTACTCGCGGGCCACGAGCGTCGACGACGCCATAGCGCAGTTGCAAGCGCTGGGCGGGAACGCGCGCATCCTGGCGGGCGGGTACAGCCTCATCCCGATGATGAAGCTGCGCCTCGCCAACCCCGGTCACGTGATCGACATCAACCCGCTTGAGTCGGAGCTGAACTACATCCGTCAAGAGGGCAACGAGATTCGCATCGGGGCGCTCACGCGTCACGTCAACATGCTCGAGTCCGACCTGCTCTCCCAGGTGTTCCCGCACATCTTCCGGGAGGCCGAGGCCGTCCTCGCCGACCCGGTCGTGCGCAATCGCGGAACGATGGGCGGATCGCTCTGCCAGTCCGATCCGGCCGAGGACCTCTCCGGCGTCGTCGTCGCCCTCAAGGGCGAGGCCGTGCTGCGCGGGCCCGGTGGCGCGGAGCGCGTCGTCGGCATGGAGGAGTTCCATCTCGGTCCCTACATGACCTCCGTTCAGCCGACGGAGATGCTGATCGAGGTCCGGATCCCGACTCATTCGGGCTTCGGTGGCGCCCACGAGAAGGTCGAGCGTCGCGCCGGAGACTTCGCGATCGTCGCCGCCTCCGCCGCGCTGGCGATCGAGGGCGGCCGCATCACGTTCGCGGGCGTCGCCTGTAGCGCCGTCGGTCCGACCACGCTGCACATCGAGCGCGCCGAGAAGGCGCTCGTCGGTCAGGCGCCGTCGGAGGATCTGTTCGCCCAGTGCGGTCAGATGGCCGCAGCCGACTGCTCGCCCAACAGCGACGGTCGCGGTCCGGCCGACTACAAGCGCCACGTCGCCGGCGTCCTGACCACACGCGCTCTCAGCCGCGCGGCCGCCACGGCCGTCAGCTAGGAGGAGACCCATGATTGTCAACATCTCGATCAACGGCAAGGTGCAGTCGCACGACGTCGAGCCGCGGCTGCTGCTCGTCCACTACATCCGCGAGTACGCCGAGCTGCACGGCACCCACTGGGGCTGCGACACCTCCAACTGCGGGATCTGCATCGTCCTGATGGATGATCCGAACACCCCGGAGCCGCCGTATCCCGTCAAGTCATGCACGATGCTCGCGGCGATGGCCGAGGGCTATGAGATCACCACGGTCGAAGGCATGGCGCATCCCGACGGCACGCTCGACCCCATCCAGATGGGCTTTCACGAGATGCACGCACTGCAGTGCGGCTTCTGCACCCCGGGCATGATGTCCACGGGGCGCTGGCTCATCGAGAGGCACCCTAACCCAACGCAGATGACCGACCACGAGATCCGTGACGGCATCTCGGGCAACCTGTGCCGCTGCACGGGCTACGACAACATCGTCAAGGCGATCCGCTGGGCGGCCTCGTACATCGAGGAGCACCCGGAGTCGGCCAGAACAGCGAGGACATAGCTATGGCAACCATTGAGACAACTCCCGGCCGCAACCCCGGCTGGGCCGGCGGCGGCACCTGGGGCGAGGTCACCGACGCGCCGATCGGCTTCGGCCACATGAAGCGCAAGGAGGACGCGCGCTTCATCCGCGGCCTCGGCGACTACATGGACGACGTCCGCCTGCCCGGCATGCTGCACAGCGCCATCCTGCGCTCGCCGTACGCCCACGCGACGATCAACTCGATCGACACGTCGGCTGCGCTCGCGCACCCGAAGGTCGCCGCGGTCGTCATCGCGAAGGATCTCGAGACGCTCGGTCTGGCCTGGATGCCGACGATCTCCTACGACACGCAGGCCGTGCTCGCCGGAGACAAGGTCCGCTTCCACCTCCAGGAGGTGGCGTTCGTCATCGCGACCGATGCCTACGCGGCGCAGGACGCACTGCAGCTGATCGAGGTCGACTACGACGTGCTGCCGGCGGTCGTCAACTGCCGCAAGGCGCTCGATCCCGACGCCCCGCTGATCCGCGACGACAAGGTCGGCCAGGTCGACAACCTCGCCAGCCCGCTGTGGGAGGCCGGCGACAAGGCGACATGCGACCGCGTGTTCGCCGAGGCCGACGTCGTCGCCATCCGCACGGTGCTCGACCCGCGCAGCCATCCGTGTCCGATGGAGACGTGTGGCATGGTCGCCGACATGAACCCGGCGACCGGTCAGCTGAACATCTACAACGGCAACCAGGCGCCGCACGCGCACCGCACGGTGTACGCGCAGGTGGCGGGTCTGCCGGAGCAGAACATCCGCATCCTCTGCAACGACATCGGCGGCGGGTTCGGCAACAAGGTGCCGGTCTACCCGGGCTACGTCTGCGCGATCGCCGGTTCGATCGTGGCCGGCGCTCCCGTCAAGTGGATCGAGGACCGCTCGGAGAACCTCGCCTCGACCGGGTTCGCTCGCGACTACCTCATGTACAGCGAGATGTGCTCCAAGGGCGGCAAGATCACCGGCCTGCGCGTCGACGCGATCGCCGACCACGGCGCGTTCGACTCGACCGCTCAGGCGACGAAGTTCCCGGCCGGGTTCTTCCACATCGTCACGGGGTCCTACGACCTCCAGGGCGCGCACTGCCAGGTCAAGGCCGTGTACACGAACAAGGCACCGGGCGGCGTCGCCTACCGCTGCTCCTTCCGCATCACCGAGGCCGTCTACCTCGTCGAGCGGATGGTCGACGCGCTGGCGATGGAGATGCGGACCGATCCGGTCGATCTGCGCATGCGCAGCTTCATCCGCTCCGACCAGTTCCCCTACGAGTCGGCGACCGGCTGGGTCTACGACTCGGGCGACTACCACAAGGCGATGAAGCTCGCCCTGGAGATGGCGGACTACGACGGCCTACGACGAGAACAACAGGAGAAGCTCGCCAAGGGCGAGTTGATGGGCATCGGCATCTCCTTCTTCACGGAGGGGGTCGGCGCCGGTCCGCGCCGCCACATGGACATCCTCGGCCTGGCGATGAACGACGGCGCCGAGCTGCGCGTCCATCCGTCCGGCAAGGCCGTCGTGTCGATCTCCGCCCAGACGCAGGGGCAGGGCCACGAGACGACGTTCGCGCAGATCGTCGCCGAGGAGCTCGGCATCTCCCCGAACCACATCATGGTTCGCCATGGCGACACGGACAAGACGCCGTACGGCCTGGGCACGTACGGCAGCCGGTCGACGCCGGTCTCCGGCGGCGCCGTGGCCGTCGTGTCGCGCAAGGTGCGCGACAAGGCTCGCCAGTTCGCCGCGCTGATGCTCGAGAGCCGCGCCGAGGACCTGGCGTGGGAGAAGGGTCGCTGGTTCGTGCGCGGCGATCCGGAGCGCGGCGCCACGATCGAGCGGATCGCGGAGTACGCCTACAGCGCCACGAACCTCCCCGAGGGGCTCGAGGGCGGCCTGGACGCCAACGCCGTGTACGACCCGCCCAACCTGACGTACCCCTTCGGGGCGTACATCGCGGTGGTCGACGTCGATCCCGGCACCGGCAAGGTCCACATGCGCCGCTTCATCGCGGTCGATGACTGCGGCGTGCGGATCAACCCGCTGGTCGTCGAGGGCCAGATCCACGGCGGACTCGTCGAGGGCATCGGCCAGGCGCTGATGGAGATCATCTCGTTCGACGAGTCGGGCAACTGCATGAACGCATCGTTCATGGACTACCTGTTGCCGACGGCGCTCGAGTGCCCGGAGCACGGCTTCGAGCTCGGCGAGACGGTCACGCCGTGTCCGCACCATCCGATCGGCGCCAAGGGTGTCGGCGAGTCCCCCTGCGTGGGGTCCCCGCCGTGCATCGCCAACGCGGTCGTCGACGCGCTCTACCACGCCAAGGGGATCAAGTACATGGACATCCCGTGCTTCCCCGCCCGCGTGTGGGCCGCGATGAACGGAAACGCGCAGCCCCCGCAGTGAGAAATGACGCGCTGGCGCGGCGAGCTGAGGAGCTCGCCGCGCAGGGCGCGGCCTTCGCAACGGCGACCGTCGTACGCGCCCAGCGTCCGACGAGCGCCCACGCGGGAGACGTCGCGCTCATCACGAGCGATGGCAATATCGAAGGCTTCGTCGGCGGCATCTGCGCCGAGCACAGCGTCCGGCTGTTCGCCTGGACGGCGATGAAGTCCGGCGAGCCCGTCCTCCTGCGGATCCTGCCGACGGAGGAAGAGGTCGCAGGCCGGCAGGACGCCGACGAGGACGGCGCGGTGACGGTCCTCAACAGCTGCCTCTCCGGTGGCGCAATCGAGATCTTCCTGGAGCCGACATTGCCGACCCCTCGCGTGAACGTCGTCGGTTCGAAGCCGATCGCGGCCGCGCTGGAGCAGCTCGGTCCCCAGTTCGACCTGGACATCGCCGCGGTCGGCGACAACGCGGCCAACGTGCAGGAGGGTGACCTCGGCATCGTCATCGCCGCACACGGCAAGGGTGAGCTCGAGGCGATCCGCGCCGGCCTCGAGGCCGAGCTTCCCTACGTCGGACTCGTCGTCAGCCCGAAGCGCGGTGCCGCCCTGATCGAGGAGCTGCGCGACGCCGGGGTGCCCGAGCAGCAGCTCGCGCGCGTCGACTACCCGGCCGGCATCGACATCGGCGCCCGCACTCCGCCCGAGGTCGCGCTGACGATCCTCGCGCGGCTGATCGAGGTCCGCTACGGCGATGCCTACACGCCGCCGCTGCGTTCCCCGAGCGCCGAGGCACCGCCGACGTTCGCCGTCGATCCGATCTGCGGCATGACCGTCACGATGGCGCCTGACACGCCGCAGCTCGAGCACGACGGCGAGACGATCTACTTCTGCCGCGAGGCCTGCAAGACGGAGTACGCAGCGAGCCTCGCCGGCGACACGCCGCCAGCCGCACCGGCCACCGCGACGACCGCCGTCGACCCGATCTGCGGCATGACGGTGATCGCCTCCGCGGACACCCCGCATGTCGAGCACGACGGCGAGACGGTCTACTTCTGCTGCGACGGCTGCAAGACGAAGTACCAGCGGGAGCACCTGGATGCCGTCCCCGCCGGCTGAGTCGTTCGTCACCGGGCTCGTGCTCGGTGCCGGCGGCTCCAAGCGCCTCGGTCAACCCAAGCAGCTGCTGCCCTACGGCGACGGCACGCTGCTGGACCACACGATCGCCACCGCCCGCGCATGCGGCTTCGACCAGCTCGTCGTTCCGATCGGCGGCGCGGCGGAAGAGGTGCGCGAGCGCGTCGACTTCACCGGCGCGGAGGTCGTCGTCAACGATTCCTACGGCGAGGGCTGCTCGTCCTCGATCGCGGCTGCGCTCGGCGCGGTGAACCAGCGCTGCGAGGTGCTCGTATTGATGCTTGGAGACCAGCCCGGCGTCACGCCGGAGACGGTCCGGGCGCTGCTGGCGGCCCGCGGCGACGCACCGCTCGCGGTGTGCCGCTACGACGACGGCCGCGGCCATCCGATCGCCTTTCATCGCAGGGTCTTTTCCCAACTCGCCGACCTGCACGGCGACAAGGGCGTCTGGCGCCTGCTCGACGAGCGCGCCGGAGATGTCGTAGATGTGCCGGTCGCAGGCAACATTCCGCTGGACGTTGATACGCCCGAGGACTACCAGGCCGTGCTCGCTGCAGCCGGCTACACGGAGGTGACAGCATGAGCCGACTGAAGCGAAGCGACGAGCTGGAAGAAGAGATGCGCCGCCTGATCCCGAGCGTGGACAAGCTCGGGCAGCTGCTGGGAGACGTCGACTACCTCGCCGACGAGGGCCTCGCGACCTCGGCCTTCCTGGCCCTGCGACTGCCGCAGCCGCTACTGCTCGAGGGCGAGGCCGGCGTCGGCAAGACCGAGCTTGCCAAGGCGCTCGCGCAGGTGATGAACACGCCGCTGATCCGCCTGCAGTGCTACGAGGGCATCGACGCCTCCGAGGCGCTCTACGAGTGGAACTATCCGCGCCAGCTGCTGAGCATCCGGATCGCCGACGCCAAGGGCGAGGATCTCGACGAGAAGGGCCTGTTCGGACCCGACTACCTGATCCGCCGCCCGCTGCTGGAGGCGCTCGAGCACAAGGGCCCGCGGCCCGCGGTCCTGCTGATCGACGAGCTCGACCGTGCCGACGACGACTTCGAGGCCTTCCTGCTCGAGCTGCTCGCCGAGGCGACCGTCACGATTCCCGAGATCGGGACGATCACCGCGACGCACCCGCCGATCGTCATCCTCACCTCCAACCGCACGCGCGACCTGCACGATGCCGTCAAGCGCCGCTGCCTGTACCAGTGGATCGACTACCCGGACCCGCAACGCGAGGTCGACATCGTCCGCCGCCGCGTCAAGGGCGCCTCGGCGATCCTCGCGGTCCAGGTCGCCGATGCCGTCTCGCGCATGCGCGCGTCTGACATCCAGAAGCCGCCCGGCATCGCCGAGGCGATCGACTGGGTCTCCGCCTTGGACCTGCTCGGCGTCGATCATCTCGACGTCGAGTCCGCCGACCGCACGCTCGGCTCGGTGCTGAAGTACAGCGAGGATCAGGACGTCGTTCGCGCGGCCGGCCTGGAGCAGCTGATCGAGGAGCGGTAGGGGTGGCCGCCTCCGCACATACGCACGGTCCGCACGGGAACGACGGCTAGTGGCCAAGACGTCCAACGGCGCGGACCCGGTCCCCGAGTTCAAGGTCGTCGACTTCGACGTCGACCTGCCGGGGCTCGCGAGCGCGTTCAGTCAGCGGCTGCACGAGGCGGGCGTGCCGGTCACGCCGTCGCAGACCGAGCAGTACACGCGTGCGCTGAAGCTCACCAAGCCGGTCTCGCGTCGTCGGCTGTACTGCACGACGCGGGCGATCTTCGTCACCGGCTTTCAGCAGGTGGCGGCGTTCGACCGCATCTTCGGCGAGGTGTTCGGAACCCGCAAGCGGGCGATCAACCCCGACGACTACGACGTCGAGCTCGAGGACGCGCCGGTCGATCGGATCGACAGCGAGACGCCCGACGAGATGAGCGACCAGAACGTCATGGAGCGCGAGGGCGGCCAGGACGCGATGAGCATCAACGCCGGCGACGGCGACGATGAGGACGAGCAGGACGAGGACGAAGACCAGAAGGAGACGCTCGTCCCGCTGCAGGAGGCAAGCGAGGAGGAGGCCCTCAGCCAGAAGAACTTCCAGGCGCTGAGCTCCGAGGAGCTCGCCCTGCTGTACAAGCTCATGGTTCGCCTGCAGCTCGCCACCCCCGAGCGCGTCACGCGCCGCAAGCGCCGCGGGCGCCACGGCGAGCACATGGACATGCGCCGCACGCTGCGCAAGAGCCTGCACACCGGCGGCGACCCGATCGTGCTCGCGCGCAAGCGCCGCCGCTCTCATCCGCGCAGGCTCGTGCTGCTGTGCGACATCTCGGGCTCGATGGAGCCCTACGCGCGCGCGTACCTGCAGTTCCTGCACGCGGCCCGCGCGACGGGCCCGTACGCCGAGGCGTTCGTCTTCGCCACGCGCCTGACTCGCCTCACCAAGCAGCTTGCCGGGCGTAACCCGCAGCGGGCGATCCGACGCGCGACAGAGGCGGCGCCCGACTGGTCCAGCGGCACGCGGATCGGCGATGCGCTGAAGGAGTTCAACGACCGCTACGGGCGTCGCGGGATGGCGCGCGGTTCCGTCGTCGTGATCCTGTCCGATGGCTGGGAGCGCGGCGACCCCGAGCTCGTCGGCCGCGAGATGCAGCGGCTGTCGCGCCTCGCCTACCGGATCGTCTGGGTCAATCCCCGCGTCGCGGCGCAGGGCTTCTCGCCCAAGGCCGGCGGCCTCGTCGCTGCGCTGCCGCATTGCGACGCCCTCGTCAGCGGCCACACGCTGAAGTCTTTGGAGGAGGTCGCCGATGCGATCGCCGCCGAGCGCGATCATGATCCGATGCTCGCGAGTTGGAAGGTCCCGACGCTTGACGACGAGCCCGAGGAGGAGACGTGGGGGTTCGCCGGCACGACGGAGGCGCATGTCCGGATGCCCAGCGGATATGGCGCCTACAAGGGCAATACGTCGCCTGGGTCCAACTCAGGCATATGAGCATCTCTGGACATCCGCAGGCATCACCGGGACGGGCGCGGTGCCTTCGGAGCTGTCATACTGGCGCCCGCTTGACCGGCGGCCATCCGTGGTCGCCCCATCCTTGGGAAGGAGCGTGACTGTGCAGGTATCGGCACATATGAGGGGAGCTGTCCATGGCTAGTGCGTACCGTTGTGTCTATCTGCGGGTTCATCCAACCGGCAAGTGCACGCTGAGCCTCAGCTGCGACGGCGGCGGGCAGGACTCGCTCTTGGCGCAGGTCGTCGGCGACGAGCTCGGTCTGCCGGCGGGCGACGTCAAGGTCGTCGGGCAGGATCTCGACCGCTTCGGGCAGGGGCACGGCTACATCACGAGCTCGAGCCCGGGGGTGCAGAACGCCGTCCGCAAGACGTGCGCCAAGATCAAGGACAAGTCGCGCTATCTGGCTGGCGGCATGCTCGGCACGTCGCCGCAGTCGCTGAGCTGGACGGGCGACAACTTCGGCGGCAAGCGCATCGAGGAGATCGCGCTCTACGCACACGCCGGAGCGATCGAGTTGCCCGCTGGACCCGACGGTCGTCAGCTCGAGGGTTCGCTCGACGCGCAGACGACGTTCCGCGACTAGCGTCCACTGGGACATCCGTCGTGACGCACCGGCCTGCATCGCAGGCCGGTGGTCGTTAAACGTCCGTCTTCGTGTCGGCGTCGGTCTTGCGGTGCTTCCATGCCGCGCGGCGCGAGCGCAGGCTTGCCATCAGCGCCGCGTAGGACGCCCCGAGCACCGGGACGGCCATCGCCAGGGACTCCTCGATCGGAATCCCGGCGATATGGGCGACGATCAGACGCACCCGACCATCGTACCGACGGCGTCCCTTCGTCAGCCGAGCTTGGCCTCGACGACGACCTTGACGTCGTCGTTGACCTTCAGCGCGCCGAACAGCGCGGAGTACGGCTTGATGCCCCAGTCGCTCTGGTTGACGGTCGTGCTGCCGGTCAGGGTGCCGTCGCTCTCGCTGACGTCGAAGCTGACGGGCTTGGACTTGCCGCCCATCTCGAGGTCGCCGCTGATCTTCAGGCCGCTGCCGGTGTCCTCCACGCTCGACGACGTGAAGGTGATGCTCTTCTTCTTGAGGATGTCCTTGTCGATCGTCTTGCGGATGTCCGCCTTGTCGTCGTCGCCGAGTGCCTGCAGGCCGCCCTTGCCCTCGCGCACATGCAGTGCCGTGGGATCGGCGTTGAGCGTCAGGCTCGAGCTGTCGCCGATCTCGAGCGTCGCATCCCAGGACGTGACGTCGATCACGAGGTCATGCCCTGCTTTGGCCGCAGCGCCGCTGCGACCCGTCTCCACATGAAGAGAGGCGTTGTCCGGTCCGAGCTTGTAGGTACCTGCCTGAATAGCCATCCGGCGATTCTATGAAGCCGGACGTCTTTTCGCCCGCTCCCCCCCTGCTTGGCGCCCGCGCAAGGGCGGATCCGCGCGGAACCTGAAATACTCCGCGGCTGCTCAGCGCCCGGCGGCGGCGGTTCACCGCGCGCTATAGGGGTCCCCCCCACGCACAGCCGCCCTTTTCAGCCCGCACTACGGAGGAGAGATCGCAGAATGCCAACCCTGAACGAAACGTTTTCGGTGTCCAACCCCGACCACGCCTGGGGCATCATCAGCGACCTGAACAAGCTCGTGCCCTGCGTGCCCGGCGCCAAGGTCAAGTCCGCCGACGGCCCGGAGTCCGTCAAGGCCGAGATCGACGTCAAGATGGGCGCGATGGGCATGAAGTTCGTCGGCCCCGTCACGATCGAGTCCTCGAACCCCGGCAGCAAGACCGTCAAGATCAAGGCCAAGACGACCGAGGCCGGCGGGCAGAGCGCCGCCAACGGCGACGTCACGATCAGCATCAGCGGTGGCACCGGCACCGTCAACGCGGTCGCGAACGTGAGCGGCAAGGCCGGTTCGATGGGCGAGGGCACCGTCGTCGGCGTGCTGACCGGGCTCGTCAAGCAGTTCACGGCGAACGTCGGCAACGCGTAAGACGCCTGTCCGGCCGGGTGCGCGCGTGCGCCCCGGCCGTCGTTGGCCGCGCATCGCCGGCGCGCCAGCTGGCGATCCGCTCGCCGGTCGACCGGGTACCCCAAGCTAGTATCAGGGCCCGGGTCGTTGCAGGAAGGAGCCAAGCCAGATGAAGGACGTAATCGAGGACGTCGACCGGTGGATCGCCGACGGCGCGCAGGTCGCGATCGCGACGATCACCGCGACACGCCGCTCGGCACCGCGCCCGCCGGGCGCGAAGATGGCGATCAACAATCGCGGCGAGGTCTCGGGCATGGTGTCCGGAGGCTGCGTCGAGGGCGCCGTCATCGAGGTCGCCGACAAGGTCCTGACCGGCGCTGCGCCGCAGCTGCTGACGTTCGGCATCGCCGACGAGGAAGCCTGGGACGTCGGGCTGCCGTGCGGCGGCGAGATCGACGTCTGGGTGGAGCGCTTCCAGCCGTGAGCGTTCACGAGGACTTTGCGCAGATCGCACGCGAGGACGGGCGCGCGGCGCTCGTCACCGTGGTCCGCGGCGAGCATCTCGGCGAGAAGCTGCTCGTACAACCCGACGGTACCTCGGAGGGCACGCTCGGCGATCCCGAGCTCGACGCCCAGGGCAAGGCCGACGCCGACGATCTCATGTGGAAGGAGAGCTCCGAGATCCGGGGCGACCTCTTCATCGACGTGACGGCGCCCGACCCGCGGATCGTCATCTTCGGCGCCGTCGAGTACGCCCAGCACCTGTCGGCGCTGGCCCGCGTCTGCGGATGGCGCCCCTACGTCGTCGACCCGCGCGCCCGCTTTGCGACGCCCGAGCGCTTCCCGGACGCCCTCGGCGTCGTTGCGGCCTGGCCCGAGGAGGCGTTCGAGCAGCTCGGCGCGCTCGACAAGGCGACCTACATCGTGATCCTCACCCACGATCCCAAGCTCGACGACGCGACGCTGCTCACCGTGCTCGCCGCCGATGTTGCCTACATCGGCGCGATGGGCTCCAAGCGCGCGCAGGCCGACAGGCGCGAGCGCCTCGTCGCGGCCGGTGTGTCAGAGGCCGATCAGGCACGGATCAGCGCGCCGGTCGGACTGGACCTCGGCGCCACGAACGCGCGCGAGACCGCGCTCTCGATCATGGCCGAGCTCGCGGCCGTCCGTCACGGGCGCGAAGGCGGGCGGCTGTGCAACGCCAAGGGCAAGGGCCGCATCCACGCCGAGGCGAAGGCGAAGGCCTGATCAGCAGCGGAGCCGGCGCCTCACCCCGCGCCCGCTCCTCGCACGGGCGTAGGTTCAGGCGGTCGCCGGGTGGGCGAAGCACCGCGTGCCCCGAAGCCTCGGAGCACGCGGGCGCAGCCGTTGTCTACTTGAAGACCTTGTCGAGCAGGCCCGAGCTCGACAGCGCCCCGGCGCCCTGCTCGAGCAGTCCCGTCGCCTGGTCGAGCATCTGCTTGCGCGTCGCCTCGTCGGCGGTGACATAGGCGACGGCCGCGGCTGCGACCCCGAGCTTGGCGAGGGCCAGGACCGGGCGGCGGCTGCCGACGAGTCCGAGCAGCTGGCTGTTCGTCGCGGCGAGCGAGTACATCGCCGGCGCGAGCTGGGCGTTCAGCTTCCTGTTGCGCATTCGCATCCCTTTCAACGCTGGTGGTGTCCGACGTCCAAGGCCGACCGCCCGGAAGGGCATGCCGACGGCCGCGCCGACCCCGCCTGCGCCAGCGACGAAACCCACCGCCAATGCCGCAGAGGCCAGCATGTCCTCCCGCACCGTGACCATACCCGGCTGCGCCGGCGCAGGGATCAGTGGTGCGGGCGCGCCGCCGGGTGCGTTGGGCACGCCGCCGGCCGTGTCATTCGTGATCGCCTGAGTCATCGGCCCAGTCCTCTTCTTACACGCGCGCGGGTACAGATCGTTGCCGCCAGCCCGGCCCGTCGGCGCGTGGCGGGGCGGCCGCACGGTCGGCTAGCGGACAATCCACCTCACCACCCGGGCGCCGACGAAGCCGGCGACGATCGCCACGGGGACCTTCAGCGCGGGATCGAGCTCGTCGTACTTCGCCTTCATCTCGCCGAGGATCTCCCCGACGTCGAGCTGGCTCGGATCGATCGCACCGACCTGGTCGACGATCTCGAACAGATCGAAGGAGCCCAGCTGGCCGAAGATCGCGCCAGCCTTCTCCCCGATCTCGGTCACGGGCACTCCAAAGGACCCGAGTTTGTCCAGCGCCTGCTCAATCGGATCCTGCGTCACCAATCGGCCATTTGACACGCGGCTTCATCCTCCCTTTCCCGGCTTCGGCACAGCTGCTGGTCCCGACCGCCCGTTGGTACCACGGCCGCGAGCCCGGGCACAAGGTGATCTACACATCTAGCGCGCCGCGTGCGCGAGTGATACGACTCTCCTTGCTCGTGAGGAGAGCGGTCCGTAGCGCAGTTCGCAAAGCCGTTGGGCAAATGCCGGATGAGACGGGAGGTTTACGACCGATATGTGCTTGGCGATTCCTGGTCGGATCCTTGAGGTCGTAGACGAGGGCAACCGTCTTGCGAAGGTCGATGTCGCGGGCGTGCAGCGCAACGTCAACATCGGGCTTCTCGACGATGACGGCGTCGGCGTCGGCCCCGGCGACTGGGTGCTCATCCACGTCGGCTTCGCGATGTCGAAGGTCGACGAGGCCGAGGCGCTGGAGACCCGCCGCATGCTCGAGAGCATGGGCGAGGACTACGAGAACGAGCTCGAAGAGCTGAAGGCGAGCATCATCGAATGACGCGCCTGATCGCCAACGCAGCAGCTGCGCTGGCTCCGACCTGCGATGTCACGACGGGCTGCATCACGTGCGGCGACGTCGCCATCCCGCTGACCGTCCTGCGCCTGGACGAAGGCAGAGGGCTCGCGCTCTGCGCTGATGACGACGGGAGCTCGGAGACGGTCGAGATAGACCTAGTCGCCCCGGTGGCGCCGGGGGACCGACTCCTTGTTCACGCCGGCACGGCGATCGCAAGGCTTACCGAGGAGGCCCCGCAATGAAGCATGTCGACGAGTTCCGCGATCCTGCCCTCGGGCAGGTGCTGGCGGGCGAGATCCTCGGCCTCGTGGAGCCCGGCCGCCACTACAAGCTCATGGAGGTCTGCGGCGGCCACACCCACTCGATCTACAAGTACGGGATCGACGACCTGCTGCCCGCCAACGTCGAGCTCGTCCACGGTCCCGGCTGCCCGGTCTGCGTGATCCCCATGGGCCGCGTCGACGACGGCATTGCGCTCGCGCACGAGCCCGACGTGATCTTCACCTGCTTCGGCGACATGCTGCGCGTGCCCGGCTCCGACGGCACGCTGCTGGACGCCAAGGCCGAGGGCGCCGACATCCGGATGGTCTACTCGCCGCTGGATGCGCTGCGGATCGCCAAGGCGAACCCCGACCGCCCGGTCGTCTTCTTCGCGATCGGCTTCGAGACGACGGCACCGTCGACGGCGCTGACGCTCAAGCGGGCGAAGGCGGAAGGCGTCAAGAACTTCTTCTGCATGTGCAACCACGTCACGATCGTGCCGCCGCTGCGCGCGCTGCTCGACTCGCCCGACCTGCGCCTGGACGGGTTCATCGGCCCGGGCCACGTCTCGACGGTCGTCGGCGTGCGGCCGTTCGAGTTCATCCCGACGGAGTACGGCAAGCCGATCTCCGTCGCCGGCTTCGAGCCGCTCGACGTGCTGCACGCGATCCACATGATCCTCACGCAGCTCAAGGAGGGCCGCTGCGAGGTCGAGAACCAGTACGCGCGCGTCGTGCCCTACGACGGCAACCCGCGCGCGCTGGAAGTCATGTCCGAGGTCTTCGAGCTGCGTCCGCACTTCGAGTGGCGCGGGATGGGCTTCATCTCGCAGAGCGGGCTGAAGCTCTCCGAGGCCTACGCCGACATGGACGCCGAGATCCAGTACAGCGTCCCCGGCATCCGCGTCGCCGACCCGAAGGCGTGCCAGTGCGGCGAGGTCCTCAAGGGCGTCATCAAGCCCTGGGAGTGCAAGGTCTTCGGCTCCGGCTGTACGCCCGAGCGGCCGATCGGCACGTGCATGGTGTCCAGCGAGGGCGCCTGTGCGGCCTACTACAACTACGGGCGCTTCGCCCGCGAGCGCGAGGTCGTCTAGTGCCCTCCGAGGTCTCAGAGCGTGAGCAGAAGGTGCTCAACATCATCGAGACCGCCCGCGCGAAGCGCCAGAAGTTCCGCGACACGCAGATCACGATGGCCCACGGCGCCGGCGGCAAGGCGACGGCCAGCCTCATCGAGGGCCTGCTCGTTCCCGCCTTCGCCAACGCCACGCTCGAGGCGCTCGCCGACGCCGGCACGGTGCCGGTGCTCGGCGGCAACGTCGCGATGACGACGGACTCCTTCGTCGTCAACCCGATCAGCTTCCCGGGCGGCACGATCGGCGAGCTCGCCGTCAACGGCACGGTCAACGACCTCGCGATGGCCGGCGCCAAGCCGCTCGCGCTGACGCTGTCGCTGATCCTCGAGGAGGGCCTGCCGGCCGACGTCCTCAAGGAGCAGGTCGCGGCGATCGCGGCCGCGGCGGTGGAGGCCGGCGTGCCGATCGTCGCCGGCGACACGAAGGTCGTCGAGCGCGGCGCCTGCGACCAGATGTACATGTGCACGACCGGGCTCGGCGTCCTCGACGACCGCGCGAGCCTGTCGCCGTCCTCCCTGACACCGGGCGACAAGATCCTCGTCTCCGGACGGATCGGCGACCACGGCACGGCGATCATGCTCGCCCGCGGAGAGTTCGAGCTCGACGCGGACATCACGTCCGACACCCAATCTCTTTGGCCGATGGTCGACAAGCTGCTGGACGAGGCCGGTCCGTCGCTGCGCTGCCTGCGCGACGCGACCCGCGGCGGCGTCGCATCGGTCCTCAACGAGCTCGCACGGGCATCGCGAATCGCGATGGTCATCAACGAGGCCGCGGTGCCAGTGCACCCGGCGGTAGCGGGAGCCGCGGAGATCCTCGGGATCGACCCGATGCACGTGGCAAACGAGGGAAAGCTCGTTGCGATCGTCGCCCCCGAGGCGGCGGACGCAGCGCTGGCCGCGTTGCGGTCAATGCCGGGCGGCGAAGAGGCCGCCGAGATCGGCGAATGCAAGACCGAACCCGAAGGCATGGTGCTGATGGCGACCGCCTTCGGAGGCAAGCGGGTGATGGATCAGCTCGTGGGCGATCCGTTGCCGCGCATCTGTTAGTCGAAAGGGAGGAGCTCACATGGCATCAATCGAGTTCGCACCACGCCAGCATGAGACGGAGCAGATCACTGCTCACGTCATCTGGCTGACGTCGGGATTGAGCTGCGACGGCGACTCGGTCGCCATGACGTCGGCGGTCAACCCCAGCCTTGAGGACATCATCACGGGCGCGATTCCGGGCATGCCGAAGGTCGTGGCTCACACGCCCGTGCTCGCGTACGAGAACGGCGCGGAGTTCCTGCAGGCCTGGTATGACGCCGAGGCCGGCAAGCTCGACCCGTTCGTCCTCATCGTCGAGGGATCGATCCCCAACGAGAAGATCAACGGCGAGGGTCACTGGGCCGGGATGGGAGTCAACCCGTCCAACGGCCAGCCGATCACCACGAACGAGTGGATCGATCGCCTCGCGCCGAAGTCCGCTGCGACGGTTGCCCTTGGCACCTGCGCGACGTATGGCGGGATTCCGGCCATGAAGAACAACCCGACGGGCGCGATGGGCCTGTGCGACTACCTCGGCTGGGGCTGGACCTCCGCCGCGGGGCTGCCCATCGTCAACATCCCCGGTTGCCCCGCGCAGCCGGACAACACGACCGAGGCGCTCACGCTTCTCGTCATGGCACTGGCCGGCATCGCGCCGGTTCCGGAGCTCGACGAGCAGCACCGGCTGGTTGCGCACTTCGGCCGGACCGTGCACGAGGGCTGCAATCGCGCCGCCTTCTACGAGCACGGCAACTTCGCGACGGAGTACGGCTCCGACCACCGGTGCTTGGTCAAGCTCGGGTGCAAGGGTCCGGTCGTGAAGTGCAACGTCCCGATCCGCGGTTGGCAGAGCGGGGTCGGCGGCTGCCCGAACGTGGGTGGCATCTGCATGGCTTGCACGATGCCGGGCTTCCCCGACAAGTTCATGCCGTTCATGGATGAGGATTCCAAGGCGAAGCTGTCGTCGAACACGGCGAAGTTCACCTACGGACCGCTGCTGAGGTACTTCCGGAATCAGTCGATCAACAGGATCGGCGACAAGGAGCCTGAGTGGCGTCACCCGAGAGCCGAGATCACAACCGGCTACACGCCTCACTGGAAGTAAAGAGGAGAGCACACACACATGGCCACACTTCAGACACCGACTGCGACCTCCGGGGTCGTCGTCAAGGAGATGGCGTGGGATCCGATCACCCGTATCGTCGGGTCGCTCGGCATCCACACGGAGATCGACTTCACGAACCGCAAGGTCAACAAGTGCTACAGCACGTCGATGATCTTCCGTGGATTCGACATCTTCATGAAGGGCATCGATCCGCGTGATACGCACTTCATCACGAGTCGTATCTGCGGCATCTGCGGAGACAACCACTGTACGGTCTCCTGCCTGAACCAGAACATGGCCTATGGGGTCAAGCCGCCGAAGCTCGGCGACTATGCCTTCAACCTGGCCGAGACCGCGGACTACATGTTCGACCATGCGATCTTCAACGATTGCATGGCCAACGTGGACTTCTGCGAGCAGATGGTCAAGGAGACCAACCCGTCCGTCCTGGCGAAGGCCGAGAACACGTCGGCCCCGCACTCGGACATCCACGGCTACAAGACGATCGCGGACATCATGCGCGCGCTGAACCCGTTCACGGGTTCGTTCTACCTGGAGACGCTCGGCGTCGCCCGGTACACGCGTGAGATGTACTGCCTCTTCGGCGGCCGGCACACGCACCCCTCGACGATCCTGCCGGGCGGTTGCAGCGCGGACATCACGCATCAGACGATGACCGACTACTACGTGCGGCTCATGCGCTACATGGACTACATCAAGCGCACGGTGCCGATGCACGACGACCTGTATGACTTCTTCTACGAGGCCATGCCGGGCTACGAGCGGGTCGGCTACCGCGACACGGACATCATCTGCTGGGGCGCGTTCGACGATCCCGAGTACGTGACGTACGAGTACAAGACGATGACCGACTGGGGCCGCAAGCGGTTCATCACGCCGGGCCTCGTGTTCAAGGGCGAGCTGATCACGACCGACCTGGTCGAGATCAACCTCGCGATGCGGATCCTGCTGGGCCACTCGTACTTCGACGATTGGGACCAGGAGGAGACGTTCGTCACGCACGATCCGCTTGGCAATCCGGTGGACAAGCGCCACCCGTGGAACAAGCAGACCCTGCCGCGTCCGCAGAAGCGTGACTTCAACGACAAGTACTCGTGGGTCGCTGCGCCGCGCATGTACGACAAGCGCAACGACATCTACGTCGCGACGGACACCGGAGGCGGCCCGTTCGCGCGCAACTGGTGCACGGCGAAGGCCGGGCTCGTCGATCTCGGGTACCTCAAGGCGACGGGTCACAGCATCCAGATGGTGCTGCCGAAGTCGCTGAACATGCCCGAGATGGAGCTCGAGTGGAAGATCCCGCCGTGGTCCAACGCGATCGAGCGTGACCGCGCCCGTACCTACCATCAGCCGATCTCCGCGCTGATCGGTCTGTACAACCTCGAGAAGGCACTCGTCGAGGTCCGCGCCGGCCGCACGAAGTCGTGGAACAGCTTCACGGTTCCGGAGGAGGCAGTCTCCTGCGGGTTCCACGAGGCCGCTCGCGGCGTCATCAGCCACCACATGGTGATTCGCAAGGGCAAGGTCGCGAACTACCAGCCGTATCCCCCGACCCCGTGGAACGGGAACCCGCGCGACAAGTTCGGGACCCCGGGACCCTACGAGGACGCTGTCCAGAACACCCCGATCTTCGAGGAGAACGGGCCGGACAACTTCAAGGGGATCGACATCATGCGCGCTGTGCGCTCCTTCGACCCGTGCCTGCCGTGTGGCGTGCACATGTACAACGGCAAGGGCCGTGTCACGAAGGTTCAGCACACGCCGACGGGGATGTGCTAGGGGCCCAAGTGGCTACTGAAGCCCAAGCTCCGGAAGAGCTGGTCGAGCGGGTCCAGGAGCTCCTGGGCTCGCTCGACGACATCGCCGATCCTGTCGCGCAGCAGCGCGTGCAGGAGCTCGTCGGCGCGGTTCTCGAGCTGTACGGAGCTGGTCTGGACCGGATCCTCGGCGTCCTCGCGGACGCCGGGGAGCCCGGACTCCCGATCCGCGACGCGCTGCTCGACGACGGCATCGTCGCCAGCCTGCTGCTGATCCACGGGCTGTACCCCGTGCCGCTCCAGGAGCGCGTCACCCAAGCGCTCGACAGCGTGCGACCGTTTCTCGCCTCCCATGGCGGGAACGTCGAGCTGCTGGGCGTCCAGGACGGTGTGGCGCGCCTGCAGCTGCAGGGCAGCTGCAACGGATGTCCCTCGTCTGCCGCGACGCTCGAGCACGCGTTGCGTGAGGCGATCGACGCTGCCGCTCCGGATCTGCTCGGTCTCGAGGTCGAGGGCGCCGTCGGTCTGGACGACGCGAAGGACGACGGGCCCGCGGGCCTGTCGCTGCCGATGGTTCAGGTCGGTGGTCCGGTGCTGCCGATGGCCGACGCGCCGTACACCGAGTGTCCCTCGGGCGTGGGTACGTGACCGCCAGCGGTCGTCTGCCCTCCACTCTCGTGACTGGCCTGGGCCGCCTCGCGCGGCCCGCGCCAGTTGCGCAGACGGAAAAGTGCGAGCTGTGCGGACAGCCGCTGTCCGACGAGCATCGCCACCTGCTCGAGCTCAACGAGCGGCGCATCCTCTGCGCCTGCGAGCCGTGCCTGGCGATGAAGTCCGGGCTGGAGAACTACTGCCCGGTCAGCACGCGCACGCTCTGGCTCGACGACTTCGTCTTTCCCGACGAGCTGTGGTCGGCCTTCCAGCTGCCGGTCGGCCTCGCGTTCTTCATGCGCTCGACCGGGACGAATACCGTCGTCGCGCTCTATCCGAGCCCGGCCGGAGCGACCGAGTGCGAGCTGCACCTCGAGAGCTGGGACAAGCTCGTCGAGTACAACCCGATCCTGCTCGACCTCGAGGCCGACGCGGAGGCGCTCGTCGTCAACCGGATGGTCGGCGCGCACCAGCACGCGATCGTGCCGATCGACGAGTGCTACCGGCTCGTCGGCCTGATCAAGTCCACCTGGCAGGGCATCTCCGGCGGCAGCGCGATCGAGGATGCCGTGCCGAAGTTCTTCGACTACGTCCGTGACAAGGCTGGAGTCATATGAGCCCGATGCCCGATCTTCGCCCGCCGGCCGCGGGCGAGCGTGACTTCGGTCCGGAGGTCACCTTCGAGGTGCTAGGCGCCGCGCACGAGCCGTTCGCCGCGCAGCCGACGCTGCGCTTCGAGCTCAGCGCCTTCGAGCCCAAGGACCGCCCGATCTACGCGATCTCGCTGACCGCGCAGATCAACTTCGACCCGGCGCGCCGCGAGTACGACGCGGACACCCGCGCGGAGCTGTTCGACCTCTTCGGCGCCCCCGAGCGCTGGCCCTCGACGACGCGCAGCTTCCTGTGGTGCCACGCGACGACGATGGTGCACTCGTTCACCGGCGCCACGACGTTCGGCCTCGAGGTGCCCTGCACCGCGGACCTCGAGGTCGTCGCCTCGCGCTACGTGTCGGCCCTGCCCGACGGCGAGGTCCCGCTGACGATGCACTTCACGGGCCGGATCCTCTACGAGGGCGCCCAACGCCAGGTGCAGGTCGTGCATCTGCCGTGGTCGACGTCGGCGCAGTACCGGATGCCGGTCGGCGTCTGGCGCAACATGATGAAGCACCACCACGGCAACTCGGGCTTCGTGCTGTTGCACGACGACACGCTGCAGGCGCTCACCGATCGCAAGCGCGAGCGCGGCCTGCACAGCTACGACGCGACCGTCCTGGAGTTGCTCGAGCGAGCGCCGCACGTCGACTCGGAGGGGTCGTCCTGATGCGCGTGCGCTCCCCGTGCACTCCGCGCAGCCTCGACACGGAAGGCAGGTCCCCGCGATGAGCAGCGGCATCGAGCCGATCACGCCGGAGAGCCCCTCCGACGTCGGCGCCACCTCGACGAAGACCCATCTCGAGCGGCTCGTCGACTCCCTCCTGTTCGAGGGCTACGCGCTGTACCCGTACACGCCGGGCGCGACGAAGAACGCGACCCCGACGCCGTTCGGGATCGTCTACCCGGCCGACTACGCGCGCAACGAGACGCACGCCTTCGATCGCATGCAGATGCAGGGCATCGTGACGTCGGCCGAGGCGCTCGTGACCGGCGAGGTGCGCTTCCTGCAGGCCTCCGGCGACAAGCACAAGGCCGTCGAGCGGCGCGTCCAGCTCGGCGCCGCACCGTCGACCGTGTCGTTCGAGTTCGACGAGCTCGAAGGCCGCGCCGAGCTGATCATCGACCGGCTGCCCGACGGGCGTGGTCGCGTGACGCTGCAGGTCGAGAACGTCACGCCGCTGACCGAGGAGGAGGCGACGGGCGATCGCAAGGACGCGCTGCTGAAGAGCATGCTCTCGACGCATCTGCTGTCGCATGTAACCGCACCCACCCACCCGGCTCCGACGTTCATCTCCCCGCTCGAGCGCGGCGACGACGGCGTCGCGGGCTGCTGTCAGGTCAACACCTGGCCGGTGCTCGCCTCGCCGAAGGACGACGCGCTGCTGGCGCCGACGATCATGCTGCCCGACCATCCCGAGATCGCGCCCGAGAGCGTCAACGACTTCTTCGACGGCACCGAGATCGAAGAGGCGCTCGTCCTGCACATCCAGGCGCTGTCGGACCAGGAGCGCGAGGAGATCGGCGCGCAGGACCCGAAGGTGCGCGAGATGCTCGCCCGCGCCGACGCGACGACGCCGCAGCAGCTGATGGACCTGCACGGCCGCGTGCGGCTCGAGGATCCGCCCGGCGAGCGCCAGGTGACCTACGAGGGGGTCACGTACCACCGCGGCCAGAAGGTCGTCCTGCACCCGCCGCAGGACGCCGACGTGTACGACAAGATGCTCAACGGCCGCACCGCGACGATCCACCGGCTCTTCTTGCGCGTCGACGACCGCCTGCATCTCGGCGTCACGATCGACGACGATCCGATGCAGGAGATCCTCGGCGAGAGCGGCCGCTTTCTGTTCTTCTTTGCCGAGGAGGTCGAGGTGGTGCCGTCATGACGATGAGCGAAGACGCCGAGCGCGCGCGAGAGACGCTGGAGCCGCCGAAGGACACCTGGCGCCCGCCGGCGCCCGACGCGCCGCTGGAGCTGCACGAGCCCGACGTGACCGACCGCCCCAAGCGGGTGCTGATCGCCGGCATCGGCAACTCCTGGCAGCGCGACGACGGCTTCGGCAGCGAGGTCGCGCGGCGCATCGAGGGCCGCGAGCTGCCCGAGGGCGTCGCGGTGATCGACTTCGGCACCGGCGGCCTGGACCTCGCCTACCAGGTCATGTACGGCTACGACGGCCTGCTGATGATCGACGTCAGCCGGCAGGGCGGCTCGCCCGGCACGCTGTACGTCATGGAGGTCGACGAGGACGAGGTGTCCGGCGACTCCGTCGAGGACGGCGATGTCCTCAACCCGCATGCGATGGACCCCGAGACGGTCCTGCGCTTCATCAAGCTGACCGGCGGCTGGCCGGGCAAGGTCGTCATCGTCGCCTGCGAGCCGCAGACCGTCGAGGAGATGGGCATGGGCCTGAGCCCGGTCGTCGAGGAGGCCGTCGACCGCGCCGTCGACCTCGTCATCCAGACCGCCACGGAGCTCTTGACGGACGAGGCGTACGCCGTCGACGAGCCGACCTAGATCGGCCGGGGCGGCCAGATGCACGAGTTCGACCTGTCCAACGCGATCGTCCAGACCGTCAACAAGCACGCGGCGGGACGCAGGGTCACGCACATCACGCTGCGCGTCGGTCGGCTGCGTCAGGTCGTCAAGGACACGCTGCTGTTCTACCTCGCGATCGTGGGCAAGGACACCCCCTGCGAGGGCGCTACGCTGGAGATCGTCGACGTGCCGGCGGTGCTGCGGTGCAACACCTGTGAGAACGAGTGGGAGATCGAGATCCCGGCGTTCATCTGCGGCACCTGCGGACCGGGCGCCGTCGAGGTCGCGACGGGCGAAGAGTTCATGGTCGAGTCGATCGAGGTCGAAGACGAGGAGGACGCCGCATGCACCGCACCAAGGTGAGGGTCGTCGAGGACGCGCTCGACGCGAACAACACGATCGCGGGCGCCAATCGCAGCGATTTCGATCGCTCCGACGTGACCGTCGTGAACCTGATGAGCGCGCCCGGCGCGGGTAAGACGACGCTGCTCGAGCGGGCGCTCGAGGACATCGCCGAGGAAGGCCTGCGCGTCGGCGTGCTGGAGGGCGACGTGCAGGGCAGCTTCGACGCCGACCGGCTGTCGGTGCTGCACATCCCCGTCGTCCAGCTCAACACCGACAACGGCTTCGGCGGCGAGTGCCATCTCGACGCGAACATGGTGCGCTCGGCGCTGCCGGCGGTCCCGCTGGACAAGATCGACGTCCTGATCGTCGAGAACGTCGGCAATCTCGTCTGCCCGGCCGAGTTCCGGATCGGCGAGGACTCGCGGATCATGGTCTGCTCGGTCACCGAGGGCGAGGACAAGCCGCTCAAGTACCCGCTGATGTTCCGTGCCTGCGAGCTCGTGATCATCAACAAGGTCGACCTTCTGCAGCACCTCGACTTCGACGTCGATCGCCTCGAGGCGAACATCAAGCAGGTCAACCACGACGCGACCGTGATGCGCGTCAGCGCGAAGACGGGCGAGGGCGTCGACGAGGTTCGCGCCTGGCTGAAGGCGCTGCCGGCGCGGGTCGCCGCGGAGGCCGCGCACGACCACGATCACGCCGACCACGATCACCCCGACCACGAGCACGCGCCGGCGTGACGCAGGCGCCCGGTGGTGTGAGCCCGACCACCAGCACCGGGGCGGAACGGGTCCAGACGCTGCTGCGCGAGCGCAGCGACGCCAACGCCCGCTTCTTCGAGGCTGAGGCGCAGCGGCTCGCGCGACTGTGCCACAAGATGGCCGAGCGCTTCGCGCGCGACGGCCGGCTCGTGGCGTTCGGCGCGACGCCCGCCGACCGCTCCGACGCGCGTCACGTCGCGGTCGAGTTCGTCCATCCGGTGATCGTCGGCAAGAGCGCGCTGCCCGCGCTCGGCATCGCCGGCGAAGGCGGCTCGGTCGCCGACCAGGTTGCGCTCGAGGCCGAGGGCGACGACATCGCGATGGGCTTCGGCGACGACGCCGACACGTTCGCGGCGCTCGCCGCGGCGCGCGAGCGCGGCTGCCTGACGATCGCGTTCGCGCCCGGATCGGGCGCCGAATGGGAGTTCGACCTGTCGGCGGTCGCCGACCCGTTCATCCGCCAGGAGATCGTCGAGACGCTGTACCACCTGCTGTGGGAGCTCGTCCACATCTTCCTCGACCACCGCGGCCTGCTCGAGGGACGGGGCGCGAAGCCGGTCCACGACCCCGGCGCGTCGAGCTTCCTGTATCCGTTCCTGACCCAGCAGGAGCACAACCTCGACGACATCCTCGAGGACGTCCGCAAGTCGATGCTGCTGAAGGCCGACGAGATCGCGGCGCTGCGCGCGCAGTCGCTGACCGATGGCTGCGACACGTTGCTCGACGCCGCCCGCGTCCTGCGCGAGCGGCTCGACGCCGGCGGCCGGCTGATCGCGATCGGCAACGGCGGCTCGGCGACCGACGCGATGGACGTCGTCGCCGACTTCCACACCCCGCTGTTCGGCGGCCCTGCACGCCGCGCGTTGGACCTCACCGAGGACACCGGGATCATCACCGCGGTCGCCAACGACATCGGCACCGAGGAGATCTTCCAGCGCCAGGTGATCGCCTACGGGCGCGAGGGCGACGTGCTGCTCGCGCTGTCGACGAGCGGCAACTCGCTGAGCATCCTCGAGGCGCTGCGCGAGGCGCGCAAGCGAAAGCTCGTGACGATCGCCTTCGTCGGCTACGACGGCGGCAACGTCGCGCAGGGCAATCTCGCCGACCACGTCGTCGTCTCGCGCTCGCAGAACATCCCGCGCATCCAGGAGGCGCAGGCGAGCGTCTACCACGTGCTGCGCGAGCTCGTCGAGCTGGCAGGGCCGCCGGCGCCCGCCCGATGAGCACCCGGTCCGACGGGTCCCTGCGGCGCGTTCGCGTTCGCGTCGACGGTACGGTGCAGGGCGTCGGCTACCGCCCCTTCGTCTACCGCCTCGCGGGCGAGCTGGGGATCGCCGGCTGGGTCCTCAACGACGAGCGCGGCGTGCTTGTCGAGGCCGAGGGGCCGGCCGGAGCGGTCGAGGCGTTCGTCGCCCGGCTGCGCTCCGACGCGCCGGCGCTCGCCGACGTGCGCGACATCGCCGCCGAGCCCGTGCCGCTGCTCGGCGCGCCCGGCTTTCAGATCGTCGCCAGCGAGCGCGGTGGCGCGGCGACGGCGCCCGTCACGCCCGACAGCGCGACCTGCGCCGACTGCCTGGCCGAGCTCGCCGATCCGGCCGACCGCCGCCACCGCTATCCGTTCACGAACTGCACGAACTGCGGGCCGCGCTTCACGATCGTCGAGGGGATCCCCTACGACCGCCCGCTGACGACGATGGCCGGCTTTGCGATGTGCGACGCCTGCCGGGCCGAGTACGACGACCCGGCGGACCGGCGCTTTCACGCCCAGCCCAACGCCTGCCCGGCCTGCGGACCACAGGTCCGCCTGCTCGAGCGCGACGGCGAGCCGGTGGCCGACGTCGACGACCCGCTGCGGGCGGCGGCCGACGACCTGCTGGCCGGCAGGATCGTCGCGGTCAAGGGCCTCGGCGGCTACCACCTCGCCTGCCGTGCCGACGACGAGCAGGCGGTCGCCGCGCTGCGCGCGCGCAAGCACCGCGAGGACCGGCCGTTCGCGCTGCTCGTCGCCGACGTCGACGCCGCCCGCCGGCTCGTCGAGCTCGACGCGGCCGAGGAGGCGCTGCTGACCTCGCGCGCGCGCCCGATCGTGCTCGCCCGCCGGCTCGGCGACGCCGACGTCGCGCCGTCGGTCGCGCCCGGCGCGCCGGAGCTCGGGCTGATGCTCCCCTACACGCCGCTGCACGAGCTGCTCGCGACCGACGCCGGCGTGCCGCTCGTCTTCACGAGCGGCAACCTGTCCGACGAGCCGATCGCCTTCGACGACGACGACGCCCGCGAGCGGCTGAGCCGGATCGCCGACCGCTTCCTCGTCCACGACCGGCCGATCGCGACGCGCACGGACGACTCCGTGGTGCGCGTCGTGCGCGAGCGCCCGCTGCTGCTGCGCCGCTCGCGCGGCTACGTGCCCGTCAGCCTCGACCTGCCGATCGCCGCGCCCGAGCACCTGCTCGGCGTCGGCGCCGAGCAGAAGAACGCCTTCTGCGTCGCGAAGGACGCTCGCGCCTGGTGCAGCCACCACATCGGCGATCTGAAGAACTACGAGACGCTGCAGTCGCTGGAGCACGGCATCGCGCACTTCGAGCGGCTCTTCGAGGTGACGCCGCAGGTCGTCGTCCACGACCTGCATCCGGACTACCTCTCGACGCGCTACGCGCTCGGCCGCGAGGACGTCACGCTGCTCTCCGTCCAGCACCACCACGCGCATCTCGCGGCGACGCTCGCCGAGCACGGCGAGACGGGTCCCGCGGTCGGCGCGATCTTCGACGGCACCGGCTACGGGACCGACGGCACGGTGTGGGGCGGCGAGATCCTCGTCGGCGGCCTCGATCGCATCGCGCGCTCGGGTCGGCTGCGGCCGATCCGCCTGCCCGGCGGCGAGCGCGCGATCCACGAGCCGTGGCGGATGGCCTGCGCCTGGCTGACGGACATGCAGGTGGCGCTGCCGCCCGCCTTCGCCGACATCGTCCAGCAGCGCTGGAACATGGTCGCGCGGATGTCGCTGCAGGGCACCGGCTCGCCGTTCACCTCGAGCATCGGCCGGCTGTTCGACGCCGTCGCCGCGATCTGCGGCGTGCGCCTGGAGGTGACCTACGAGGGGCAGGGCGCGATCGAGTTCGAGGCGCTCGCCGACCGCGCCGCCGCCGATCCCTACCCGCTGGAGTTCGAGCACCGCGGCGAGGCGGTCGCGCTCGACCCGCGCCCGATGATCCTCGCCATGCTCGACGACATCGCCGCCGGCGTGCCCGTCTCGGCGATCTCGGCGCGCTTTCACGCCGGCCTGGCGCGCGCGACCGCCGACGTGCTGGTGCTCGTCGCCGAGCGCCAGCAGCTGCAGCTCGCCGTCCTGTCGGGCGGCGTCTTTCAGAACCGGCTGCTGCTCGAGCTCACCGTCGAGGCGCTCGACGCCGCCGGCCTGCGCGTGCTCGTGCCCGAGCAGCTGGCGCCCAACGACGGCCAGATCGCGTTCGGGCAGGTCGCGGTCGCGGCGGCCCGGCTTGCGGGGGGCCGACCGCCTGGCTGAGCGCTGGTTCTGCGGCGCGACCTGGATCTGCTGATGTTCGCCATCGTCGAAGCCGTCTTCACGCTGGTCTTCGAGCTGCTTGCCAAGGTTCTGCGGCTCTTGGGTGTCGGCGCGGCGGAGGCCGCGCCGTCTGCCGCACTCGATGACCTGGAGCGCGGCGGTCGCAAGGCCCGTCGCGCGCGGCGGCAGCTGGGACGCCAGATCAAGCAGGCGAGGCGCGAGGGAGATCGGGAAGCGCTGATCGCGCTGTGGCGCCAGCCGCGCAACGAGCACTACCGCTCGACCCGGATCGACGCGCTGATGGCGCTCGTGCGCATCGATCCGCCGGCTGCCGAGCCGCTGCTGAGAGAAGCTCTCGAGCGGCCCGACGATCCCTGGGTGGTACTGATGGCGCTCGATCAGATCAGCGCGCGTCGGATGGTCGGATTGCGTGACGCCGTCGAGCGCGCGACCGACGATCCGGTCCCGACCGTGGCGAAGATGGCGGCTCATGTCGCCGCTCGCCTTGCCTGAGCGCGCTCGTCTGACCACGATCGCCTGAAGCGCTGCGACACGGCCGAGCGCGGCTATGCTCGCGGGTCATGGAGGGGTTCTCCCTCAGCGAGCGCTGGAACGGCTGGACGGACCTCGACGTGATCGTCGACGCCGCGCTGGCCGCCGTCGAGGCCGGCCCGCTGGATCCGCTCGTCTGCGAGGTCACGCTGGAGTGGGACGACGCGACGACGACGCTCACCAGCCTGCGCGAGCTGCGTGCGCTGCTGGCGGCCGGCGCGGAGCCGCTGTCGATGGACATCGTCGTCGCGCATGAGGTGCAATCGGAGGCCAGCCTGGCGCTCGTCTACAACGGCCGCTGGCTGCAGATCAATGGCGCCGGCAGCGACTGGGCCCGGGCGCGCCAGGCCTACGACGCCGCGCAGGTCGAGCTCGCGCTGGAGTACGGGATCACGACGTTCAAGCTGCCGACGCCGCCGGCCGACACGGTCACCGAGGTGCGCCGCCGCCGCGGGGTCAAGGATCAGGACCCGGGCCGCGACGAGGAGGACGCCCGCCGGTCGGGGCCTCAGGGCTGAGCCGGGCTACGCCGCTCCGGGATCCTCCGCGGCAGGCCCGCCGGTCGCGCCGGGTCCGGGCGTGAACCAGTCGGGGATCGTGAGCGTGCCGTCGTCGGCGTCGGCGATCCCGTCCGGAGGCCAGCGCTGCGGGTAGGGAGGGCGCTTCCAGACCCACTGCTCGCCGCAGTAGGCGTAGTGGTAGCGGATCGACTTCAACAGCTGCTTGCGATGGTCCGGGCAGGCGTAGCGGCGCGGGCCGAGCAAGCCGCCGGCGTGCCACACGAGCCATTTGCCGGGCATCGCGTCGATCAGCTCGCCGAACAGGTCCTCCCGCGTGGAGGCGCCGATCGCGCTGCGCGTCGCGTCGTCTGGCAGGCAGCCGCAGACGTCACAGCGAAACCAGTAGCGGACCGGCATGACCGACAGCGTAGGCGCGACGGGTCGTCGGCGCCAACGTCACGCGACCCGGCATGGCGCCCGCTGCCCGGCGGATCGGGAATGTCGACGCTCGGAGCGGGACCGGGCGACGCGCGTCAGTGTGTGTGGGTGGTGCGGGCCGTGCGCTTCTCGGCGGCGCAGGCGGCGCAGAGGCCGACGATCGGGAAGTGCGAGAAGCGTGCCTCGAAGCCGGTCAGCTCGCGGACGCTGTCGCGGACGGGGTCGAGCGCCTGCGGCTGGACGGACTCGAGCTTGCCGCAGGATTCGCAGGCGAGGTACTCGTGCTCGCCGAGGCCTTCCAGCACGTAGCGGCCGGGACCGTGTCCGGCGTGGAAGTGGCGCACGAGCCCGAGCTCGCCGAGCGTCTCGAGGTTGCGGTAGACGGAGGCGATGTCCGATTGGGTCATCGTGCCGCCGAGGCCGTCGGCGATGTCCTCGGCGCTGATCGGCCCGCGTGCCGCGAGCAGCGCTTCGAGCACGAGTCGGCGGGCCGCGGTGAGGCGCAGCCCGGTGGCGCGGACGGCGTCGATCGCCTCGTCGAGGGTGGTGACGACGACGGGAGCGCGGTCCGGCGAGACGGTCACGATCGCAACGTAGCGCATCGGTCGGCTGAAGGCCTCGAGAACGCCCAGCAAACGCGACCGGGCAGTAAACGCGACGACATTGCAAGTCCTAGCACCAGTGTGTTACGGTCGCGTCGTCCCGTGCTCGCGGGATCACGGACCGGTCGCGGGGAGGTGCGCCGACCAGGGCATCGGCGCCGGTTCGCGCTCACGGAAGCGAAGGCGAGGAACGATGAGCAAGCTGCATCTCGGAAGCGTCGCCGCAGGACTCGTCGCGCTGGCGATCGGGCTCGCCGGCTGCGGCGGCGCCGGCGACGACACAGCGGGCGACGACGCGGTCGCGAGCGGCACGCTCGTCATCGCGCTGCCGGGCCAGCCGGAGAACCTCAACCCGATCGCCTCCGACAACGTCTACGAGGGCAACCAGAAGTTCTTCAACGGACTGCTGCGCTACGCCAAGGACCTGACCGCCGAGCCCGATCTCGCCAGCGAGATGCCCGAGCGCAGCGACGACGGCAGGACCGTGACGGTCAGGCTGCGCGACGACGTCAAGTTCCACGACGGCACGGCGTTCACGGCCAAGGACGTCGCGTTCACCTACAACGCGATCCTCGACGAGGACTCAGCCTCGCCGCTGGCGACGCTGCTCGACTCGCTCGACGAGGCGACGGCGGTCGACGACACGACGGTGCGGTTCACGCTCAACCGCGCCGATCCGGCCTTCGACGACAAGCTGCAGATCGGGATCGTCCCAGCCGCCCGGCTCGAGGGCGAGGACATCAAGACGACCGCCTTCAATCGCAAGCCGGTCGGCACCGGCCCGTACGTCCTCGAGGAGTTCGAGCCGGGCGGCCGGATCGTGATGGAGGCCAACCCCGACTACTTCCGCGGAGCCCCGAAGATCCAGCGCATCGTGCTGACGGCCGTCGAGGACGAGAACGCCCGCGTCGCCCTGCTCGAGAAGGGCACGATCGACGCCGCCGGAATCGTGCCGAAGCTCGCCGATCGCGTGCGCCGCAACGGCAACTACAACGTCTTCGAGATCCCCACCGCCGACGCGCGCGTGGCCGCGCTGCCCAACCGCGACCCGGTGCTGCGCGATGCCGCCGTGCGGCGCGCGCTGTCGTTCGCGGTCGACCGCGAGAAGATCGTCGAGGGCGCGCTGGCGGGTGCCGGCGAACCGGCCTTCGGACCGATCATGAAGGGCCACTGGGCCTACAGCCCGGTCGCCGAGCGGCCCTACGACCCCGACGAGGCCGGTCGCCTGCTCGACGCCGCCGGCTGGACGCGCAGCGGCGACGCGACGCGCTCCAAGGGCGGCCGCGATCTCTCGTTCACGCTGATGTATCCGGCCAGCGACAGCGTGCGCAAGGACGTCGCGCTCGCCTTCGCCGCGCAGATGAAGGAGATCGGCGTCGACGTCAAGCTCGAGGGCCTGACCTTCGACGTCATCGAGAAGCGCCAGGACCGGGGCGCGACGGAGTTCGGCTACGGCACGCCGTATGACCCCGACATCGAGCTCTACACGCTGTTTCACTCGACGTTCGCCAACGACGACGATCCGTTCACGAACTACCCGCGCACGCGCAACGCCGAGATCGACGCGGCGCTCGACGCCGCGCGCTCCAAGCTCGACCAGGACGAGCGCAAGCAGGACTACGTGAAGCTCCAGGAGGCGCTCGCAGAGGACGCCAGCTGGCTGTGGCTCGTGCGCCTGCGCCACATCTCGGTCGTGTCCAAGCGCGTGCAGGGCGTCGAGCCGCAGGTCGAGCCGCACGCGCACGGCTTCTCGCGCGGGACGACCTGGAATCTCGAGGACTGGACGATCGAGCCCAAGAGCTGAGCCGATCCGGCCGGGCGTCATGCTCAAGCTCATCGCACGGCGCCTGGCGGTGCTGCCGCTCGTCCTGCTGGCGGTCGCGACCGTCACGTTCGCGCTGACCGAGATCTCGCCGTTCGATCCCGTCGAGGCGTACGTCGGCGCGGAGAGCAACGTCAGCACCGAGCGCAAGGCCGAGATCGCCCGCGCGTGGGGCTTCGACCAGCCGCTCCACGAGCGCTTCGGACGCTGGATCGGCAACATCGCCCGGGGCGACATGGGCCACTCGATCGTCGCCGGCGGTCAGCCGGTCGGCCCGGAGATCGTGTCGCGGGCGAGTGCGTCGATCGCGCTGATCGGCGGGGCGCTGCTGCTCGTCCTCGTCGGCGGCCTCGTCTTCGGGGTGCTCGCGGCGGCCTTTCGCGGGACCGTCTTCGACTGGCTGGTACGGACGTCGTGCTACTTCAACACGGCCGCGCCGTCGTTCTGGGTCGGGCTGCTGGCGCTGTACGTCTTCTCGATCGAGCTCGGCTGGCTGCCGGCCGGATTCACGTCGGACCCGCGCTCGGTGCAGAGCGCGAGCATCGACTTCGACCACCTGATCCTGCCGATGGTCGTGCTCGCGCTGACGGGCTACGCGTGGTTCACGCTCTACGTGCGCAACACGCTGCTGGAGGTCCTGCGCGAGGACCACGTGCAATTCGCTCGTGCTCAGGGGATCGGCGAGGTCGCGGTGCTGCTGCGCTACGCGCTGCCCAACGCGCTGATCCCGTTCGTCACGCTGACCGGCACGCACCTCGCCGAGCTCGTCGGCGGCGCCGTGCTGATCGAGAGCATCTTCGGCTGGCCCGGGCTCGGGCAGCTCGCGCTGCAGGCGGCGCTCAGCGAGGACATCCCGATGATCCTCGGGATCACGTTGTGCGCGTCGGTCTTCGTCGTGCTCGGCAACCTGCTGGCCGACGTGCTGTACCGCGTCATGGACCCGCGCGTGCGCGAGGCGGCGGCATGAGCGCGGCCGGCGCCGCGCTGCGCCTGCGCGGCGGGCTGACGCAGCGGCTCGTCGAGACGGCGCGGCGCTGGCCGACGTACATGCGCGTCGCGGCGGGCGTGCTCGCGCTGCTCGTCGTCGCCGGGCTGCTGGCGAACGTCGTCGCGCCGCTCGACGACACCGCCGTCGATCTCGACCACGTGCTCGAGGGGCCCACTGCGGCGCATCCGATGGGCACCGACGAAGTCGGTCGCGACCTGCTCACGCGGGTGCTGCACGGTGTTCGCATCTCGCTCGTGATCGCCGTCCTGGCATCGCTTGCGGCCGTCGCCGTCGGCGCACTCGTCGGAGTGCTGGCGGGGACGCTCGGCGGCAGGGCCGACGCCGTGCTGATGCGCATGACCGATGTCTTCGCGTCGCAGAACCACTTCCTGTTCGGCGTCCTGCTGCTCGTGCTCTTCCGCCCGGTGCTCGGCGGCACGGGCGCGATCATGCTCGCGATCGGCTTCACGCACTGGCCGTCGCTGGCGCGGATCGTGCGCGGGGAGCTGCTGTCGGTGCGCGAGCGCCCGTTCGTGTTGGCGGCGATCGGCGGCGGCGCGAGCCGCCACCGGCTCGCGCGGCGCCACTACCTGCCCCACCTCCTGCCGGCGGTCGGCCTGGCGTTCGTCCTGACCGTGCCGCACGCCGTGTTCCACGAGTCGGCGTACTCGTTCCTCGGGCTCGGCCTGGAGCCCCACCAGGCATCGCTCGGCAACATCCTCGCCGACGGGCAACGCTCGCTGCTCGCCGGCGGCTGGTGGATCGCGCTGTTCCCCGGCCTGGCGCTGCTGGCGATCGCGATGACGATCGGCACGATCGCGGAGTACTGGCGCGAGCACCTGCACCCGCGCTGGCGCTCGGAGCTCGAGCTGTGAGCGCGCTGCTCGAGGTGGACGCGCTGTCGGTCGGCTTCCGCACGCGACGCGGCATCGTGCGGGCGCTGTCGGAGGCGAGCGTCGCGATCGAGCCGGGCGAGTTGCTGCTCGTCGTCGGTGAGAGCGGCAGCGGCAAGACCGTGCTCGCCCACACGCTGCTGTCGCTGCTGCCGCGCAACGTCGACGTCGCGGGCTCGGTCCGGCTCGGCGGCACCGAGCTGCTCGGCCTCGCGCCGGCCGCGCTGCGCGAGCTGCGAGCCAGGCGCATGGCGCTGATCCCGCAGAGCCCGGCGTCGTCGCTGAATCCCGTGCGCACGCTCGGCGGCCAGCTGATCGAGGGTGCGCGTGCCCGCGGGCTGAGCGAGGAGCAGGCGCGCAGGCGGCTGCGCGCGCTGCTCGGCGAGCTCGGCCTGGACTTCGACTTCATCGGCGGGCGCTACATCCACCAGCTGTCGGGCGGCATGCAGCAGCGGATCGTCAACGCGATGGCGCTCGTCGGCGAGCCCGACGTCGTGATCGCCGACGAGCCGACGTCGGGCCTGGACTCCGAGCTCGTCGAGACGACCGCCGCCCAGCTGCAGGAGATCTCGGCGCGCGGCGCGTCGCTGCTCGTCATCACGCACGACCTGCGCCTCGCGCAGCGGCTGGCCGGGTGGATCGCGCTGCTGTACGCCAGCCGGATCGTCGAGCTCGGCCCGACGGCGGCGTTCTTCGAGGCGCCGGCGCATCCGTACGGTCGCGAGCTGCTTCGCGCGCTGCCCGAGCGCGAGGGCAAGTCGATCCCCGGCATGGCGCCGGAGCTGACCGCGCTGCCCGGCCACTGCGCGTTCGCCGATCGCTGCCCGGATCGCTTCGATCGCTGCACCGAGGCGCTGCCCGACCTCTATCCCGCACCCGACGGCGTGCTCGCGCGCTGCTTCGTCCATGCTGCGCGCTGAGCGCATCAGCAAGAGCTACCGCGCGTCCGGCGGGCACGTCGTCGCCGTCGACGGCGCATCGTTGCAGCTCGAGCGCGGTCAGCGCCTCGGCCTCGTCGGTCCCAGCGGGTCGGGCAAGAGCACGCTCGCGCAGGTGATGGCGATGCTGCTCGCCCCCGACGACGGCTCGCTGACGGTCGACGGCGATCGCATCGACGTGTGGGGGGTGCACTGCCGTTGCGAGCTGCGCCATCGCGTGCAGCTCGTCTTCCAGTCGCCGCGGATGGCGGTCGACCCGCGCCTGCGCGTCGGCGAGGCGATCCTCGAGCCGCTTGTGGCGAGCCGCCTGCTGGCCGCGCGCGACGCCGAGTGCGCGGTCCTGCTGCACGACTGGGCGACGCGGGTCGGCCTGACGTACGACCTGCTCGAGCGCTTCCCGCACGAGGTCTCCGAGGGGCAGCTGCAGCGTGCCTGCCTCGCCCGAGCGTTGATCGTGGCGCCGCGCTATCTGATCTGCGACGAGCTGTCGTCGATGCTCGACGTCTCGACGCAGGCCGCCCTGCTCGAGGCGATCGCCGCGATCCAGGCCGAGCAGGAGCTCGGCGTCCTGCTGATCACCCACGACCGCGTGCTGGCCGACACGTGGTGCGGGGAGGTCGCCGACATCCGCGAGCTGGCGGCACGCAGCGGCGAGGGCGAGGCGGATGCGACACAGCGGCACGCATCCGCGCGGGCCGCAGCGTTGAGCGCGCTCGTGCGGGGCCGGCAGCGGCGAGCGATGCCGCCGTAGCGATCGGCCACGCCTTCCGGTGGTAGGACGCGCGCGAACGGTATATCTTCACGTCTGCGCAGATGACACGTTCACGGGCGGATATCGAGGCAAGCTGATGGCCGGCACGCAGACGCTGGAGGTCGAGCTCGAGCTGCCTCGCGACGGCGACTGCGGGGCGTGCGTCGCGCGCGTCGGCGACGCGCTGCAGGCTCACGACGGGATCGACGCCGTGCAGGCCGGTGAGGATGGGCGCGCACTGCTCGTCCGCTACGACCCCGAGCTGTGCTCGCTGGCCTGCATGCGCGAGGCGGCTGCCGACGCGGCCGTGCAGTTCGAGCGCGAGTTCGACCACGAGGTGCTCGAGGTCGGCGGGATGGACTGCGCCGGCTGCGCGCGCACGATCGAGCGCGCCGTCGGCCGTATCGCGGGCGTGACGTTCGCGTCGGTCAGCTTCACGGCCGAACGGCTACGCGTGGAGTACCGCCCGAGCGTCGTCGATCCGCCGCAGATCGCGCGCGGCGTGCGGGCGCTCGGCTATGTCGTCCCCACCGGTGGAGAGGCACCGCCGGATACCGGACGTTGGCCGCGCACGCAGATCGTCACCGCGGTCGCGACGTCACTGCTGCTGCTCGCGATCGTGGCGGACCTGGTGATCGGGAGCGAGATCGCCGCGCGCATCCTCTACGGGTCGGCGGCCGCGCTCGGCGGCGTGCCGATCGCGCGCTCCGGTCTGGCGGCCCTGCGCGCCACGCGTCAGGCCGACATCAAGCTGCTGATGACGCTCGCCGTGCTCGGCGCGCTGGCGATCGGCGCGTGGATGGAGGCGGCGCTCGTCGTCGTGCTGTTCTCGATCGGCGAGCTGCTCGAACGCCGCGCCGCCGAGCGCGCGCGGCGCGAGCTCGGCGGCCTCGTCGCGCTGACCCCGGCGACCGCGCGCGTGCGCCGCGCGGCGGCCGGCGGTGGCTTCGAGGACGTCGACGTGGCGGCGTCGGAGCTCGTCGTCGGCGACCTCGTCGTCGTCCGACCGGGCGAGCGCCTGCCCGCCGACGGCAGCGTGTTCGAAGGCGGCTCGGCGGTCGACGAGGCGGCCGTCACCGGGGAGTCGACGCCGGTCGACAAGCTGCCCGGCGATCGCGTCTTCGCCGGCACGCTGAACGCGCAGGGCCTGCTCGTCGTGCGCGTCGAGGCGGCGCCGGGCGACACGACGGTCGCGAAGATCGCCCGGCTCGTGGCCGAGGCGCAGGCGCGCAAGGCGCCCTCCGAGCGCTGGGTCGACGCGTTCGCGCGCGTGTACACGCCGCTCGTGATCGCCGGCGCTGTGCTCGTCGCCGGTCTGGCGCCCGCGGTGCTCGGGATCTCGTTCGCCGACGCGTTCTACGCGGCGCTGGCACTGCTGATCATCGCCTGCCCCTGCGCGCTCGTGCTGTCGACGCCGGTCTCGATCGTCTCGGCGCTCGGACGGGCCTCTGCGTCGGGCGTGCTGATCAAGGGTGGCGCGCACCTCGAGCGCGCGGCGGGCATCCGGACGGTCGCCTTCGACAAGACCGGCACGCTGACGCTCGGCCGCCCGCGCGTCGTGGCGACGGAGCCGTTCGCGGTCTCCGAGGACGAGCTCCTGGCGATGGCCGCCGGCGTCGAGCAGGGCTCCGAGCACCCGCTCGCTCGCGCGATCGTCGACGCATCCGGGGCGCGTGGGCTCGCACTGCCCGCGCTGACGGACTTCGAGGCGCTCACCGGGCTCGGCGCGCGTGGTCGCGTGGACGGACGGCTCGTGACCGTTGGCGGCGCCCGCATGCTCGGCACCGCGGGCGAGCTGCCCGCCCAGGCAGGCAGCGCGCTCGAGCGCCTGGCCGCGGGTGGCCGCACGGCCGTGCTCGTGACCCGCGACGGCGAGCCGATCGGCGCGCTCGCGCTCGCCGACGAGCCGCGTCCGCAGGCTGCCGAGGCCGTCGCGCTGCTCGGCCGGCTCGGCATCGAGCGCACCGTGCTGCTGACCGGAGACAACCGCGCGGTCGCCGAGGCGATCGCCGCGCGCCTCGGCGTCGGCGAGCTGCGGGCCGGTCTGCTGCCCGACGAGAAGGCGAGCGCGCTGGAGCTGCTGGGCGCCGGCACGGCGATGGTCGGCGACGGCGTCAACGACGCGCCGGCGCTCGCCGCCGCCGACCTCGGGATCGCGATGGGCAGCGCAGGCAGCGACACGGCGATCGAGGTTGCCGACGTGGCGCTGATGGGCGACGATCCGCGCAAGGTCGCGGAGCTGGTCGGCCTCGCGCGCTGGACGCGCGCGGTCGTCCGCCAGAACATCGCCTTCTCGCTGGCCACGAAGCTCGCCGCGCTCGTGCTGCTGGCGGCCGGCAGCCTGCCGCTGTGGGCGGCGGTCGGCGCCGACGTCGGCGCCTCGCTCGTCGTCGTCGCCAACGGCCTGCGGCTGATCGTCGGCACGCCCGGCGGTCGCCTGCGCGGCATCCCGATCCTGCGCCCGTCGGCGGCCGGCGACGCGCCCGGCGATCGGCACGATCACGCCGATCATGACCATGACGGCGACGGCCAGGCCCACGCCGGCCACGCGTGCTGTGATCACGAGCACTGACCGCGCAGCCGCTGCCGGGGCGCCGCAACGGGGCGGCCGGCGCTCCGGGGGGCGTGCCGGTCGTTCGGCGTAGACTCGGCACCACGATGAGCGATGCCGGCGAACGCGAGGACGTGACGCCCGCCGACGACGAGGCGGTGCCGCTCGAACGCTGCCTGACGCGGGTCGTCAACCCGCAGCGCGTCGCGTCCGTGCGCGAGCGCCTGCCGGCGCCCGAGCTCGCCGGTGAGCTCGCGGCGACGTTCCGGGTGCTCTCCGAGCCGGCGCGCGTGAAGATCGTCGCTGCGCTGCTGGAGGCCGGCGAGCTGTGCGTCTGCGACCTGGCGGCGAGCGTTGGCCTGTCGGAGACCGCGACCTCCCAGCACCTGCGGATCCTGCGCGCGCAGCGTGCCGTGCGCAACCGCCGCGAGGGCCGGATCGTCTACTACGCCCTCGCCGACGCCCACATCCGCGTGCTGATGGACGTCGCGCTGCAGCACGTCTCGCACGGCGACGACTGACGGCGCATCCCAAGGCGCAGCTCGAACGACTTCGAGCGTATCGCCCATGACTGAGATAGCCTCGCATTATGCGGGCCGGGAGGGTGTCGTGATGGCTCGTGGAGCGGCGACGGGCGCGCCCGCGTCGATCGTGCCAGAGGAGGGTCGCTGTCTGGTGCCCGGCTCCTTGCAGCGCGTGCGCCAGATGCGGGCGCTGCGCGCGAGCAGCGCGAGCTCGCAACGCTGCACGAGCCGCAGCTCGCTCCCGCATGGCCGAGCGAGCTGAGCGCCGCCGGTGAGCGGTCCGCCTGACCACGCGCTCCCGGCGGGCGCTCGCCACAAGATCTTCACGCCGGCGTAACGGCCGGAACACGGCTGTGCGCGATGCGGATCGAAGACTCCCGGGCGCATCACGTCCATCGACGTATCAGTGTTCCTGAGGAGGAATCTCCCGATGATCCATCGCTTCAGCCGTCGCGGCGCACTCGCCGCCGGCGGACTGTCCGCAGCGCTGCTCGCCTCGGCGGCTGCCGCCCTCGCCGTCGGCCCGCTCGGCTTCGCCGACCGCTCCGCCGACCTGGCCGCGCAGATCGACTCGTCCAAGCCCCGCAACGTCATCCTGCTGATCGGCGACGGAACCGACGAGTCGATGATCACCGCGGCGCGCAACTACGCGCTCGGAGCGAACGGTCGCTTCGAGCTCGACAAGCTGCCGTTCGTCGGCGACATGACCGTCCACGGCCTGAAGACCGGACCCGGCCCCGACTACCCGATCAACTACGTGTCGGACTCCGCGCCGACCGCCTCGGCCTGGTCGACGGGTCGCAAGACCGTCGACGGCCGCGTCTCGCAGGGGCCCAGCATCGCCGACACGGTCCCCGGCGAGGACTACGTCACGGTGCTCGAGCAGTACAGGGCAGAGGGCAAGCGAACGGGCAACGTCACGACGTCGGAGATCACCGATGCGACGCCGGCGGCAGCCGCATCGCACATCAACGCGCGCGCATGCCAGGGCCCGGCGGACATGGGCAACTGCGCGCATGCGCGGAAGGTCAACGGCGGCAAGGGCTCGATCGCCGAGCAGCTCGTCGACAATCGCATCGACGTGATCCTCGGTGGTGGCCTGAGCCGCTTCAACCAGAACATCGACGCCGGCGGGACGGTGCTCAACTACGCGCAGAACTCCCGCAACTACCACTACGTCGACACGCGGGCGGCGCTGGAGGACATCGAGACGCTGTCCGAGGGCCCGATCCTCGGCCTGTTCGCCAACGGCAACATGACGCCGCGCTACAACCCGCTCGTCGCGCAGCCCGGCGGCGTTGGCGGCCCCGACACCCGCTGCACGGTGGCCGATCGCGGCATCCAGCCGTCGCTGGCGCAGATGACGCGCAAGGCGATCCAGCTGCTCGACAACAGCAAGGGCTTCTTCTTGCAGGTCGAGAGCGCGATGGTCGACAAGCAGGAGCACGCCGCCGACATCTGCGGCGCGATCGGCGACGTCGTCGTGCTCGACGAGGCGGTCAAGGTCGCGCTCGACTACCAGCGCAGCAACCCCGACACGCTGATCATCGTCACCTCCGACCACGCGCACTCGACGCAGATCGTCCCGGGCGCCAACAGCGGGGTCCAGACGGCGACCGTGCGCACGGCGGACGGCGATCCGATGACCGTCGCCTACAGCACGCAGGCCGTCGGCTCGTCGCACACGGGCTCGACGGTCCGCGTCGCGGCGAAGGGACCGCAGGGTGCGAACGTCACCGGCCTGATCGACCAGACGGACCTCTACGCGACGCTGCTCGGTCGCGGCGGGAGCCAGCCGACCCCGCCGCCGGCAGGTCCGCCGCCCACGGGTGGCGGCGTCTCGCAGCCCGGTCCGGCTGGCGCACCTGGCGCTCCGGGCGCCGCGGGCGCTCCGGGCACCACGGGCGTCGCAGGCGCTCCGGGCACAGACGCAGCGGCGAGCATCGCGCTCGCGTCTGACGGGCGCGGCGACCGCGCCGTCGCCAAGAGCAGGCCGACGACCACGAGGACGCCGGCAGCGCGCGCGACGACGTGCCGCGTGAGCAAGGACGGTCGCAGCATCAGCTGCGGCGTCCGCGCGGCCGCCAACCCGCGTGCGGCGAAGGCGTCGGTGCGGACGTTCCCCGCGCGGCTCGTCCGTCAGGGCAGGGTGATCGCACGCGGCAAGATCCTGCGCAGCAACGGCCGGGTGACGCTGCGCTCCCCGCGGCGCATCGGCGCCGGCAGCTACACGGTGGTCGCGGCGGGCAAGCGCTACGCGGTCAACGTCAGGCGCTGACGGGCCGGATCGGAGGCCCTGCGGGGAGCATGGCGACGTGCTGGCTCCCCCGCAGGGCCGCTGGCCCGCCGCGGCCTGCCGGTCGTGGTCGGGGCGCGTACGCGCGCGCCCGCACGTGATGACCTCCTGGCCGAGCGACGGACCCGGGGGCGCTCGTATAGTCCGGCGACATGACCGCTGGTCGGACCATGTCGCGCCGGCGTCACATCGGGATCCTGCTGTTCGACGGGGTCGAGGAGCTCGACGCCGTCGGCCCGTGGGAGGTCCTCGCGCACTGGACGCGGGAGCACCCGCAGGACGGATGGGCTGCGGCGTGCCTGTCGCACGACGGTCGTCCGGTCACCGCTGCCAAGGGCCTCGTGATCGGAGCGCACTTCGCGCTCGACGACGCCCCGCGGCTGGACGTGCTCGTGCACCCCGGCGGAGCCGGCACGCGCCGCCTGCTGCGCGACTCTGCGCACCTGGATTGGGTGCGCGCCCAGCGCGCCATCGTGCCGTTGCTGACCAGCGTTTGCACCGGCTCGCTCGTCTACGCCGCCGCCGGGCTGCTGAGCGGACGTCCGGCGACGACCCACTCGGGCGCCCTGGACGAGCTGCGCACGCTGGACCCGACGGTGGACGTGCGCGCACACGACCGTTGGGTCGACGATGGAGACGTCGTCACCTCGGCCGGCGTCAGTGCCGGCATCGACATGGCGCTGCACCTCGTGGCGCGGCTGGCCGGCGCGGATCGTGCGCGTCAGGTGAAGCGGGGCATCCAGTACGACCCGCGGCCCCCGATCTGACGGGTCACGGCGCAGCGATCGTGGACCTGGCACTCCTGCTGCGGTCCCGCAGGGCGTCGCGAGGTCGGCACCGTCGACGCGACGCCCGGCATGACCTGCGATCGCGGGGCTCGGCGCCGAGCGTCTGCTCGCCATGAAGCGAGCGGCCGCTCGGCCGCTCGACCTGCAGGACATCGCCGACCTCGCCGAGCCGGACGCCTGATCGCCTCGCCCGCCTCGGGTCACGTCCTGCAGGGGTGTGGCGCGTCGTCCTCGCCGGGCGAGGCTCATACGCCCCACCCCGGTGCGCAACGATCCTGCCGGGTGAGGCGGGGCGATCACCAGGCCTCGGTCCGGCAGGATCGTGCTGTCGGGGTGGTGCTGGCTACGCGGCGTGCTCGTGCTCGTGGACGTCCTCGAGGCCGGCCTCGTGCACGTGAGCGTGGACGTGCGTATCGCCGTTGTGGGTGTGCTCGTGCTCGTGCTCGACGTGCTCGTGGTCGTGGCCCGTGTGGGCATGTGAGTGCTTGACGTCACCGTGCTCGTGCTCGTGGGCATGCGGTGCGTCGTGGGCGTGCTCCTCGGTCATGGTGCTCCTTGCGTCGTCGGTGTCGTGGTGTCGAGGGCAGGCGGTCGTGGAGGCTCGGCGTCGCCGGCGCGCAGATGCTCGATGTGGCGCAGCGCCTCGTCGAGCAGCGTCGCCACATGGGGATCGTGAAGCCCGTAGATCACGTGACGGCCGTTGCGGCTGCCGAGGACGAGCCCCAGGTCGCGCAGGATCCGCAGCTGGTGCGAGACGGCCGGTTGCTCCATCGCGATCGCGATCGCGAGCTCGCCCACGGTCGCCGGTCCCTCGCGCAGGCGCGCGAGGATCCGGACCCGGCTGGGCGTCGAGAGCGCGCCCATCACCCGCGCCACGTGGCGCGCGTCCTCGGCGCTGACGGGCGTCGCCGAGCTGACTCCATGTGCCTGGCCCATGCCCACATGCTTACATGCACATCTACGCATGTCAACTCTGGGGCACGCAGCGCCGCACGGCGGTGCTGACTGGCGCGACGACGCATGCGGGTACGCCCTTGCATTGCGCTCGCGCAAGCAGTTGAATCTGCAAGACGGTCGCAGTCCCGGCCTCACCGTCTAATGGACAGTCAGGCTGTAACGGCTGGATCCGCAATGTCCGAGCGCTTCAAGCGAGGGGGAGAAGGTCGATGTACAGCCTGCCGATCGCATTGCACATTCCGGACGGGTTCCTCAGCAACGGGGTCTCGGCCGTTCTCTGGGTGGTGGCGATCGTGATCATCGCCTACGGCCTGCGGGTCGCGAACGTCAGCCTGACCGAGGACCGCGTTCCGCTGCTCGGCGTCCTCGCCGCCTTCATCTTCGCCGGCCAGATGCTGAACTTCCCCGTCGCCGGCGGCACGAGTGGCCACTTCCTCGGCGCGGCGCTCGCGGCCGTGCTGCTCGGCCCGTGGATCGCGTGCATCGTCACGGCGGTCGTCATCGCCGTGCAGGCGATCGCGTTCGCCGACGGCGGGATCACGGTCCTGGGGGCGAACATCGTCAACATGGGCGCGCTCGGCGCGCTGCTCGCGGGCTTCCTGATGGTGGCGGCGCTGCGCGTGCTGCCGAAGACGCGCGGAGCCTTCCTCGGGACGGTCGCCGTCGTCGCCTGGACGGCGGTCATGGTCGGCGCGATCGCGACCGCGCTGCAGCTGGCGATCTCCGGCACCGTCCCGCTCGGCACGGTGCTGCCGGCGATGGTCGGCGTGCACGCGCTGATCGGCATCGGCGAGGCGGTGATCACGGTGGCCGCCGTCTCCGCCGTGCTCGCCTCCAGGCCGGACCTGATCGCGATCGGCGATCCCGAGCGCTACGCGGCTGGCGCGCCGGCGCTGGCCGGGGAGGGAGCACGATGAGCCGCGTTCCGCTGAAGCTGTTCACGATCGTCGGGCTCGCCGTCGCCGTCGGGCTTGCGACTGCGGTGTCGCCGTTCGCGGCATCGACCCCCGACGGCCTCGAGCGGGTCGCCGAGGACAAGGCGTTCGTCGAGGCGGCGAAGGACACGCCGCTGCACGAGTCGTCGCCGATCCCCGACTACGCGTTCCCCGGCATCGACGACGAGCGCGTCGCGACCGGCGTGGCCGGCTTCGTCGGAACGCTGTTCATGTTCGGCCTCGGCTACGGGCTCGCACTCCTCATCAGACGCCGCGACGGTGGCGGCGGCGCCACCACTGCCTGAACCGGTGCCGGCTCAGGCGGTGCCTGAGCCGGCACCGGCAGGCGAGCAGCCGCGGTGAGCGGGCTGTGCAGCCACGCGCTCGAGCTGACCGGCCTCGCCGGCGACCCCGGCAGCCGCGTTCACCGGCTCGATCCGCGCGCGAAGATCGTCGGCCTGTTCTCGGTCACGATCATCGCCGTCTCGACCCCGCTTGCGCACTGGCCGGTCTACGTCTGCTGCGTCGCGGTGCTCGCGACCTACGCGGCGGCGGCGCGCGTCAGCCCCCGGGCGGTGTGGCGGCGGGTGCGCTTCATCTTGCCGCTCGTGCTGCTCGTCGCCGTCTTCGTGCCGTTCGTGCGCAGCGGCGGGGACAGCTGGGCATTCGGCCCGCTGACGATTCACCAGGCCGGTCTCGAAGTCCTCGGCGCCGTCTCCGCGAAGGCGCTGATCGGGACGGTCGGCGCCGCGCTGCTCGGCGCGACGACGACGTTCCCGTCGGTCCTGCGCGGCCTCGAGGCGATGCGCATGCCGCGCCTGCTCGTGCTGATCGCGGCGTTCATGTATCGCTACCTGTTCGTCATCGTCGAGGAGGCCGGCCGGATGCGGGCGGCGCTCGTCTCGCGCGGGTACGCCCCGCGCAACGCGCTGCAGGTCGGCGCGATGGGCCGGATGGCGAGCGCGATGTTCCTGCGCACGTACAGCCGCGGCGAGCGCGTCTACCACGCGATGCTCGCGCGCGGGTATAACGGGACCATGCCGCAGCTGCACCCGCTCGCGTTCGGCCGGGCCGACGCCGTCTTCGTCGCCGGCGTCCTCGCCGTCACGCTGTCGGCGCGGATCGCCGGGGCGACCGCGTGACCTGCGTCGTCCACGCACGCGGCCTGCGCTACCGCTATCCCGGCCACGAGGAGGCGCTGCGCGGGATCGACCTGCGCGTCGAGCACGGCGAGCGCGTCGCGCTGCTGGGGCCCAACGGCGCCGGCAAGACGACGCTGATGATGCACCTCAACGGGCTGATGATCGGCGACGGCGAGCTCGAGGTCGCGGGGTTGCGCGTCGCCAAGGACACCCTGACGGCGCTGCGCGCGCGTGTCGGCGTCGTCTTCCAGGACCCCGACGACCAGCTGTTCATGCCGACGGTGCGCGAGGACGTCGCGTTCGGCCCGCTGAACATGGGGCTCGAGCGCGAGGCCGTGCAGCATCGCGTCGCCGACGCGCTGAGCCGGGTGCGGATGGCGCACGTCGTCGACCGCGCGCCGTACCAGCTCTCGATGGGCGAGCGCCGGCGAGTCGCGATCGCGACCGTGCTGGCGATGGATCCCACGCTGCTCGTGCTCGACGAGCCGTCGGCGAACCTCGACCCGCGCGCGCGCCGCGAGCTGCTCGAGGTGCTCGAGACGATCGATCGCACGATGCTCGTCACGACGCACGACCTGCCGCTCGCCGCCGAGCTCTGCGAGCGCGCCGTGATCCTCGCCGGCGGCCGGATCGTCGGCGACGGTCCGTGCCACGAGATCCTCGCCGACGACGAGCTGCTCGCGGCGCACGACCTCGAGCTGCCCGCCGGCTTCGACCTCTCCGCCGTGGCGACGCGATCGAGGCCCGCGGTCGGCGCGCAGCACGGCACGTAGCGCGTGAGCCTCCTCGCCGCGGAGCAGCGCGCCCGCCGGGAGGGTCGACTCAGTACACGGGGTACTTCGGCGGCGGCGAGTAGTCCTTCGCGCGGTTGGCGAAGAGCTTGATCGCCGCCAGCCCGAAGAGGAAGCCGCCGATGTGGGCGAAGTACGCGACGCCGCCGCCGCCCGTCGGATTGGCGAGATCGAAGTAGCCGAACGCGACCTGCTGCAGGAACCAGAAGCCGAGGATCAGCATCGCCGGCAGCTCGATGATCGTGAAGAAGAAGACGATGAAGATCACCGTCACCACCCGTGCGCGCGGGTAGAGCAGGATGTAGCCGCCGAGCACGGCCGCGACCGCGCCCGACGCGCCGATCGTCGGGATCGCCGCGCTGGGGTCGATGATGACCTGGCCGAACAGCGCCGCGACGCCGCCGAGCAGGTAGAAGGCGAGGAACCTCACGTGGCCCATCGCGTCCTCGACGTTGTTGCCGAAGATCCACAGGAACAGCATGTTGCCGCCGAGGTGCAGGATGCTGCCGTGCATGAACATCGAGCTGAAGATCGTCACGATCGTGGCCGGCTGGTCGGGCGCGCTGCCGGAGACGCCGGGCTGGCCCTCGCAGACGACCTGCCCGCCGGCGATCCCGCACTGATCGCCGGGGTTCGTGATCTCGTACGGGATCGCGCCGTAGTCGACGACGATCTGGTCGTCGGGCCCGTCGAAGATCCCGCCCTTCTGCAGGACGAAGTAGACGAACACGTTGATCGCGATGAACGCGATCGTGAGCAACGGCGTCCGGTCGGTCGGGATGTTGTCCTTGAGCGGGAACACGGGCGCCCGGACCGCACCCTACCCGGCGCGCACGGGCGGCACCGTCGAGGCGCCGGCCGTCACGGGATCGGCCGGATGCCCGCCAGCAGCCGCGCCTGGACGTCGGCCATCAGATCGCCGGGCACGCCGTCGGGGTCGATCAGCCGCTCCAGCGCGAAGCCGTTGGAGAGCGCCAGCGTGACGAGCGCCCAGCGCTCCGCGCCGAGCGCGCTGTCGTGCGGGGCCAGCTCGGCGAGGCTCGCGCGCAGTCGCCGGTAGCGCTCGGAGAACGCGTCCAGCAGCGCCGGTTCGCGCGCGGCGTGGACCCAGAACTCGATCGAGAGCAGCAGGAAGCGCGCGTTGCGCTCCTCGACGGGCTGGGCGGCGAGCGCCGCGAGGTTCTCCGCGGTCGGCGCGTCGGGGTCGACGATCGCGCGCGTCGCCGCGAGGCGCTGGTCGACGATCTCGTCGAACAGGGCGAGGAAGATCGCTGCCTTGCTGCCGAACGTCGAGTAGACCGCACCCTTCGTGTAGCCGGCCTCGTCGGCGATGTCGTCGACCGTCGTCGCGTGGTAGCCGTTCTCGAAGAAGCGCCGCTGGGCGGCCGCGAGCAGGTCGCCGCGCGTCTGCGCGCTGCGCTCGGCGCGCGTCATGCGGGGTGCCGTCGCCACGTGGCGCCGCTCAGAGGCTCGCGCGCATGAGCGAAGCGACGCGCGTGGCGTCGCTGTCGGCGACGCTCGTCCCGTTCGGCGCAGGCGCGACGGCGCCTGCGCCGGCTGCGCTGCGGGCGTACGCGGTCCGCAGCTCGGCCATCCACTCGTCGGGCACGACCGGGTCGAGGTGGCCGACATAGTCTGGTGCGACGCGTCGCGCGAGCTCCGCCGCCGGGCGGCCGTCGACGAACGGGATGAAGTCGTCGCAGAGCAGTAGCGCCGAGACGTTGACGGCGATCTGGTAGTCGGCGGCGTTGAGCGACTCGCCGTTGAGCACGCCCGCGGCGATCCAGGCATCGATCTGGTCGAGGCGCTCGGGCAGCAGCTCGATGTCCTCGCGCGCGGCGTCGTCGCTCGCGCGGTGCACGCCGGTCGCGAGCCGGATGATGATCGGCGACATGAGCCGCAGGCCGGCGCGCCTCACCGGGCCGCGGCCCGAGCCGAGGACGCTCATGAACGCGTCGCGGTCGCGCCGCGCCGCGCTGTAGAACGTCCGCCGCGTCGCGTTCTGCAGCTCCTCGCCCCAGCGCTCGGCGCGCTGGACCTCGCGGCGCAGCTCCGCGTCGGCCGGGAAGAGCGGGTCGTCGGGGTACAGCTCGTCGAGCGCGCGGGCGATCCAGCGCGTCCCCGAGACGCGGCGGCCACCGATCTTCAGCGCCGGGGCGCCCATCGTCGGGAATCCGAGCGCGAGCAGGATGAACGCGTGCGCGGCGGGCGGCAGCTTGACGAACCGGTACTCGAGCCCCTTGTGCTCGAGCAGCAGCCGGCCCGTGTAGACCGAGTTGGACCCTGTGAAGCCATAGAACCTGACCTTGTCCGGCACCGGCGCCTCCCTCGCTCGCGTACCGGCGGTACTTTGATACCGACGGTATCCGAAGTCAAGGAGCGGCGACGGCGAGCGGGCCGCTGCCGGGCTCGTCCTGCGGCACGTGCTGGTCGGCGTGGTAGCTCGAGCGCACGAGCGGGCCGGCGGCGATGTGGTCGAAGCCGAGCTCGTAGGCGGCGATCTCGAGCGCCTTGAACTCGTCCGGGTGCCAGTAGCGCACGACCGGCAGGTGGCGCTCGGTCGGGCGCAGGTACTGGCCGACGGTGAGCACCTGGACGCCGTGCTCGCGCAGCGTCGCGAAGGCGTCGACCATCTCGTCGTGCGTCTCGCCGAGCCCGACCATCAGGCCGGACTTCGTCGTCACCGCGCCGCCGCCGAGCTCCTTGGCGTTGCGCAGCACGCGGCAGGAGCGCTCCCAGCGCGAGCCGCGGCGGGCGATCGGATACAGGCGCGGCACGACCTCGACGTTGTGGTTGAAGACGTCGGGCCGCTCGGCGATGACCTTCGCGAGCGGCATCTCCTGGCCGCGGAAGTCGGGCGTCAGGACCTCGACCTTGCAGCGCGGCGCCTGACGACGAGTCTGGCGGATGACGCCGACGAACGCGCTCGCGCCGTAGTCGGGCAGGTCGTCGCGGTCGACGGACGTGATGACCGCGTGGCGCAGACCCATCTTCGCGATCGAGCGCGCGACGCGGGCGGGCTCGAGCGGGTCGTTCCAGGTCGGCTTGCCGGTGCGCACGTTGCAGAAGCCGCAGCGCCGCGTGCAGGTGTCGCCGAGGATCATGAACGTCGCGGTGCCGCGCTCCCAGCACTCGCCGACGTTCGGGCAGGCCGCCTCCTGGCAGACGGTGTGCAGGTTCTCGTCGGCGATCAGCTGCGTCAGCTCGCGGTAGCGCTCGCCGCCCGGCGCCGGGACCTTGAACCACGGCGGCTTGCGCTCGCGCATCGGACGCACGTCCGGACCGAGCACGCTGAGCACGTCCATCCCGCCGGGGTTGGCGCGAGACCGCGTCGAGAGCCTGCGTTGCTCGGTTGCCATCGTGTCCTTCGAGGGTAGCGGTCAGCCGGGGCGGCAGAGGAAGGCCAGGTCCGAGGGCAGCAGGCCGTGGCGGGCGGCGCCGTCGGGACCGAGCTCGGCGTGCAGGTCGACGACCTCGACGGCGAACCCGGCGGCGCGCAGCCGGTCGGCGATGTCCGGCGCGTACAGGCGGACGTGGTCGTGCTGCAGGAACGCGCGGCGGCGGTCCTCGGGGGCGGTGATCGATGCGTCCTCGTAGGTCGTCGCGCGGTCCAGCGCGAGCGGGACCATGACGAGCGCGAAGCCGCCGGCGGCGGTGACCCGGCACAGCTCGCGCATCGCGGCCACGTCGTCGTCGACGTGCTCGAGCACGTGCGAGCAGATCACCGCGTCGAAGGCCTCGTCGGGCAGCTGCAGCGCGGTGACGTCGAGGCGCAGCTCGGCCTCCTGCGCGGGATCGAGGTCGGTCGTCACGTAGCGCAGGCCGTCGGTCGCGGCCAGCCGCTGGCGCAGGCACCACTCGGGCGAGAAGTGCAGCAGCGAGCGCGCGTCGCGCAGCAGCTGCGGGCGGCGCTCGAACAGCAGCCACTGCGCGCGGTGGCGCTCGTGCGATCCGCAGCGCCAGCAGAGCGCGTTCGGCCGGTTCCAGGCGTCCTTGAAGCGGTCGAAGGTGCGCTCGCAGATCGGGCAGCCGACCGTCGTTCCGCGGTGGCGCACGGCCGCGGCGCGTCGCCGGACCGCGTTCAGGACTCGGCTCACGCGCTCGCGCGGGGACCCGCGGGCGCAGGCGCGGGTGCCGCGCCGAGCGCGTTCGCTGCGATCTCGGGCGCATCGCCGAGCGCGGCGGTCAGCGCCTCGAAGGAGATCGCCCGAGCGTCGCGGTCGTAGGCGGCTGCGAAGTGCGCGGTGACGCGCTCGCGCACGGCGTGCAGCGATCCGGCCGCGCCGCCCGCGTCAGCGGCGAGCTCGACGGCGACGGACGTCATCTGCACGCCGCCGAGGCCGCAGGCGACGACCCAGCCGAACGGCTCGAGGTCGTTGTCGACGTTGATCGCGAAGCCGTGCGTCGTCACGCCGCGCGCGACATGGACGCCGATCGAGGCGATCTTGCGCTCCGCGATCCAGACGCCGGTGTAGTCCGGTCCCTCGTCGGGCCGCGAGCGGGCGCTGACGCCGATCTCGCCAAGTGCGCCGACGATCGCGCGCTCCATCGTGCGCAGGTAGGCGACGACATCGTCGATGCGCATGATCGGGTAGCCGACGAGCTGGCCCGGGCCGTGGTACGTGAGCTTGCCGCCGCGGGCGGTGTCGACGATGTCGATCCCCTGGTCGCGGTACCAGTCCTCGCCCAGCGGCAGCTCGCTGGGGTCGGAGCGGCGTCCGCGCGTATAGACCCGGGGATGCTCGAGTGCCAGCAGCGTGTCGGGGACGCGGTTCTCCTGGCGCGCCGAGCGCACGCGCTCCTGCAGCGCCAGGGCCGCGCGGTACTCGATCACGGGCAGATGGCAGACCCAGAGCTCTTCGGTCATGGATCGATGATCGCAGGCGAGTCAGCGGGCTCGCCCGAGCCGTCGAAGACGCGCCGCGTCAGCGCGAGGAACGCGGTCGCCGCGGGCGAGTGGCGCCGGCCGGCCCGTGAGGCGAGCGTGACGTCGCGCCTCAGCTCGGGCTCGATCAGCCGCGCGACCGCGACCGGTGCGCCCGTGCTCGCCGCGTCCGAGCGCGGCAGGATCGCGACGCCCAGCCCGCCGGACACGAGGCTGCGGATTCGCCGGCTCTCGTTGGACTCCAGCGCGACGCGCGGCTCGAAGCCGGCGTCCGCCGCGCCCCAGTCGAGCAGCTCGCGCAGTCGCGAGCCCCTGCGGAAGCTGATGAACGGCTCGCCCGCGAGATCGGCCAGTCGCACGCCCTCGCGCCCGGCGAGCGGATGCTGCGTCGGCAGGACCGCGACGAGCTGCTCGGAGACGAGCCGGTACAGCTCCAGCCCGCGGCGCTGGATGTGCTCGGTGACCGACAGGAAGGCGAGGTCGATGACGTCGTCGCGCAGCATCTCGGCGAGCTCCTCGCTGGACTGCTCGCGCACCGTGAGCTCGACCGCGGGATGGTTGCGATGAAAGGAGGCCAGCAGCAGCGACAGGTCGACCGGGCCCATCGTGTGCAGCGCGCCGACCGACAGGCGACCGCCCTGCACGCCGGCCAGCGTCTGCAGCTCGGCCTGCGCGGCGTCGAGCTCGGCGATGATGTGGCGGGCGCGCGCGACGAGCAGCTCACCGGCGTCGGTCAGTGCGACGCGCCGCGTCGTGCGCTCGACGAGCGCCAGCCCCACCTCGGTCTCCAGCCGGCGGATCTGCTGTGAGAGCGCGGGCTGCGCGATGTGCTCGCGCGCCGCGGCGCGCGTGAAATGGCGCTCGTCGGCGAGGGCGACGAGATAGCGCAGCTGGCGCAGCTCCATACACACAGCTTATGAGTTGCCGCGGGATCTGGTATTGGACTTCTGGATAGGGCTCGTGCACGATGGTCGGGCCACGCACTCGCGCACCGCCTGGCCGGCCTCTCCTCCCGCTTCGCCAGTCTGTCGGTGCGACGAGCTCCTCGCAGCTCCCGCGAAGGGCGCGCCGACTCCTCCCGGCGCGCCCTTCGCACGTTCTGCGGCGATTGGGGCTAGGCTCGCGCGGGATGCGCTACTGCGATCCGTTTCGCGCGGCCGGCCGGCCCGAGACGACCGACCACGACTTCCTGCTGACGTGCTCGTGTGGCCTCGAGCAGCGCCTCGACGAGATGACGATCGACGAGGCCGGTCCGATGACGCTGTACGACTGCGCTCGCTGCACGAAGAGCGTCGTCGGCGTGCTGGCCGACGACCCGGCCCTCGCCGAGACGCCCGAGCCCCAGGGGATGGCTCGCTGGGGCGAGAGCGCCGGGCACAAGCTGCGCGGCTACGTCATCGGCTCACGGGTCGACGTCGCGTTCCGGCCCGCTGACGCCGACGCAGACCTCCTGCGGCTGCCCGCGACGCCCTACTTCTTCAAGCGCTACCTCGACCTCTGAGGTCTGGCGCGGTCACGCCTCGTAGCCCTCGACGCGCTTCTTCACGCCGGCCAGGAAGCGGGCGGCGAGCGCGCCGTCGAGCGCGCGGTGGTCCCACGAGAGGCCGAGGATGACCATCGGGCGGATCGCGATGGCGTCGTCGCCGAAGGCGTCGGTGACGACGACCGGGCGCTTGACGATCGCCTCGACGTCGAGGATCGCGACCTGCGGCTGCGCGATGACGGGCGTCGCCATCATCGAGCCGAACTGCCCCGGGTTCGTGATCGTGAACGTCGCGCCGTGGACGTCGTCGGGGGTCAGCTCTCGGGCGCGAGCGCGCCGCGCGAGATCGCGGATGCGCCGCGACAGGCCCTCCGGCGAGAGGTCCTGGGCGCCGCGCACGACCGGCACGATCAGGCCGTCCTCGCCGAGCGCGACGGCGATGCCGAGGTTGACCTGCTCGTGCACCGTGTGGGTGTCGCCCTCCAGCCAGGCGTTCAGCAGCGGGAACTCGACGAGCGCGCCGATCGTGCAGCGGGCGATCAGCGGCAGCGCGGTGATGCCGAGCTTGCGGCGCGCGAGCTCGATCCGCGAGACGTCGACCTCGATCCAGGTCGTGCACGTCGCCGCGGTGTCCTGCGAGTGCTTCATGTGGACGCCGATCGCCTGGCGCATGCGCGACAGCGGCCGCCCCTCGGGCGGCGTGTAGGGACCGCTCGCCGAGCCGCCGGCGCCGGGTCGATAGGGGCTCTCGATGTGCAACGTCGGCTCGGCGGTGCCGGCGTCGCCGGCCGCAGGCCCGCCGCGGGCGGCGACCACGGCCATGACGTCCTTCTTCTGCACGCGGCCGTCGCGGCCGCTGCCCTGCACCTCATCGAGGTCGATGTCGTGCTCGTCGGCGATCCGCTGGACGACGGGGCTGTAGCGCCGCGCTGCGCGGCGCGCGCGCCCGCTCGGTGCCGGCGGCCGCTCCGGCGCGGCTGGCGGCGGCGCAGCGGATGCCGCAGCCGGCGGCGGATCCACAGCCGGCGGCGGATCCACAGCTTCGGGCGCAGGAGCCTCGGCCGGCGGGCGATCGTCCTCGGAGCTGTGCGGCTCGCCGGGGCGCGCGTCGGTGGCGATTCGCGCGAGCGTGACGCCGACGTCGACGGTCGCGCCGACCTGCACGAGCACCTCGACGACGCGCCCGGACGCGGGCGCCGGCACCTCGGTGTCGATCTTGTCCGTCGAGATCTCGCAGATCGTCTCGTCGGCCTGCACCCAGTCGCCGCGCTGCTTGCGCCACAGCACGACCGTGCCCTCGGCGACGGAGACGCCCATCTGCGGCATCGTCACGTCGACGACGGTCGCCGGATCAGTACTCGAGGAGCTGACGGCAGGCCTCCCTGACGCGATCGACGGAGGGCAGGACGGCCGCCTCGAGCGGCGGCGAGAAGGGGATCGGGACGTCGGGTGCGGCAACGCGGACGACGGGTCCGTCGAGATCCTCGAAGCCGTGCTCGGCGATCATCGCCGCGACCTGCGCGCCGGCCGCGCAGGTCTGGTTGGCCTCGTCGACGATCACGACCTTCGAGCACTCGCGGACGGCGTCGAGGATCGCGCGCTCGTCGAGCGGGACGAGCGAGCGCAGGTCGAGCACCATGACCGAGGCGTCCTCGAGGTCCTCGGTCGCCTCCAGCGCCGTGTGCACCATCGCGCCGTAGGTGATCACGACGAGGTCCGTGCCCGCGCGCGCGACGCGCGCGCTGAACGGCGTCTCGTAGGAGCCGTCGGGAACCTCGCCCTTCACGCGCCGGTAGAGGTTCTTGTGCTCCATGTAGATGACCGGGTTGGGGTCGCGGATGCTCGCGATCATCAGGCCCTTGGCGTCCTCCGCGGTGCTCGGCGCGACGACCTTCAGGCCCGGCGAGTGCATGAACCAGGCCTCGGGGTTCTGGGAGTGGAACGGACCGCCCGAGAAGCCGCCGCCGCTCGGCAGGCGCACGGTGATGTTCACCGGCAGTCCCTGGCGGTAGAGCATCTTGCCGGCGACGTTGACGATCTGATCGAAGCCGCATGAGACGAAGTCGGCGAACTGCATCTCGCAGACCGGACGCAAGCCGACGACGGCCGCGCCGACGGCCGTGCCGACGATCCCCGACTCGGCCAGCGGCGTGTCCATCACGCGGTCGGCGCCGAACTCCTCGATGAAGCCGTCGGTCACCTTGAAGGCGCCGCCGTAGACGCCGATGTCCTCGCCCATCAGCAGGACGCGCTCGTCGTCGCGCATCTCCGTGCGCAGCCCGTCGGAGATCGCGCGCAGGTACGTCAGCTCGCTCATCGCGAGGTCCCGAAGCCGCTCCACGGGGCGGCGCCGTCCTCGAGCAGGATCTCGTCGGCGTCGCGCGGATGGAAGAGGCGGTCGGTCGCCGTCGCCGGATCGGGCATCGGGCCGGCGAGCGCCTGCTTGGCCGCCGCGTCGACCTCCGCGCGGACCTCCGCGCGGAGCGCGTCGACGTCGACCCCGAGCTCCCTGACGCGCGCGCTCTGGCGGTCGATCGGGTCCTTCTGGCGCCACTCGTCGACGAGCGCCTTGGGCACGTACTTCATGTCGTCGTGCGCGCCGTGACCGTGCATCCGCATCGTGACGGCCTCGATCAGCGTCGGCCCGCCGCCGGAGATCGCCCGCTCGCGCGCCTCGCGCGTCGCCTCGAAGACCGCCTCGGCGTCGTTGCCGTCGACCGACACGCCGGGAAAGCCGTAGCCGGCGGCACGCTGCACCGGGTTGACGGCGAACTGCTGGTCGATCGGCGTCGAGTAGGCGAACTGGTTGTTCTCGAGCACGAAGATCACCGGCAGCTGCTGCAGCCCGGCCCAGTTCATCGCCTCGTGGAAGTCGCCGCGCGAGGTCGACCCGTCGCCGAACCACGTCAGCGCGCAGCGCGCCTCGTTGCGCAGCTTGAAGGCCATCGCCATGCCGGCGGCGACGAGCATCATGTCGGGCAGCATCGAGACCATCCCGACGCAGCCGGTGCGGTAGTCGCCGAAGTGCACGTTGCCGTCGCGGCCGCTCGTGATGCCGGCCTCGCGGCCCATGTACTGGGCGAGGACGTTCGACGGCTGCACGCCGCGCACGAGGTGCGCGCCGAGGTCGCGGTGCAGGACGCAGAGGCGGTCGGCGCCGGCCATCGCCCAGGTCGCGCCGACCGAGACGGCCTCCTGCCCGAAGCCGTCGTAGAACGAGCCCGGCACCTTGCCCTGCCGGTAGAGGTTCATCGCCCGCTCCTCGATCGCGCGCATCAGCAGCATCGCGCGCAGCAGGCCGACGCGGTCGTCGATCGTCAGATGCGAGGAAGCGCTCTGCGGGGCGGGTGTGTTGGGACCGATGTGAACGTCCGTGCTGCCCGTCGCCATCTTCACCTTTCGTACGCGGTCGTCGAGAGCGGGATCGCCGACCTCGCCTGTCGACATCTCGTCGGGATCTCCGCGCGAGATGCGAACCGTCATCTGCGAGCGTACCGGGTACGTACGCTGCTTGGCATGGCGGAGATCGCTGAGGGTCCGCGCCGGCAACGGCTGCGGCGCCTGCGCTGGCGCCGGCGCGGCGCCTGGCTGTGGCCGGCGTTCGCCGTCGCGACCGTCGTCGAGGCCGGTCTGTTGCACTGGCTGCCGGTCGCCGGCGAGGGCAGCGGCTTCGTCGCGGCACTGCTGCTGGCGGGCTGCCTGAACGTCGTCGCGGTCGCGCTGCTCGGCAGGCTCGGCGGCTTCGTGCTGCGTCGCCGCCGGCGCGATCTGCCGACGATCGTCGCCGAGGACTACGCCGGCCTGACGGCACTCGGCGTGGTCGCCGTGTCGTTCCTCGTCGCCGGGCTCGTCCACCGGCCGGAGCTGCAGGCCTCGCAGCATGCGTTCGCCGAGCAGTCGGCGGCGGTGCGGCTGTGGGTCGATGCAAACGGCGATGCCTTCGCGCGCGCCCATGTCGACCGCGCGGATTCCGTCGTCGTCGACGTCGATCTGTACCGCACCTGCGTGCCGCGACCGGACCCCAGGAGCTGGCAGTGCCTGATCGTCGACACGTCGCACCGTCCGCCGCGGATCACGCCCGACCGCAGCTGGGAGTCGAATGCCTCACAAGATCCGCGCGGGGTCTTCAGGTGATCGCCCGATCTGCCGATAGCCGTCATGGATGTCAGGGACCCGCGCTCTTTTCGCATCGATCGGCGCCAGCGTGTCGCTCGTCGCTGCCGCGGCGCTGTCGCTGCTCGCCGTCAGCGCCGTGTTCGCCTTCGGCGGCTGGTCGGACCCGGTCGCCGAGTCGGTCCGTCAGTCGGCGCTCGTGATCGGCGCTGACGACGCGCAGGCGCGGACCGCCGAGCGCGCCCCGATCGTGCTGGCGCCGCGTCCGAGCGCTCCGGCGCGGCGCGCCTCGCCGCCCGCGCGCAGCGCGCCGCCG
>JAUYGN010000093.1 GCA_030690545.1 Solirubrobacteraceae bacterium | reverse complement strand
CGCCGCAGGACGCGCTCGACGCGCTCGGCGCCGCGCACGACGCGTTCGCCGCCGGCGCCTGGCGCGCGAGCGCCCCGCGCGAGCGCAGCGACATCCTGCGGCGCGCCTACGAGCTGATCGTCGCGCGCACCGACGAGCTCGCGCTGCTGATGACGCTCGAGATGGGCAAGCCGCTGGCCGAGTCGCGCGCCGAGATCGCCTACGGCGCGAGCTTCCTGCGCTGGTACGCCGAGGAGGCGGTCCGCATCGACGGGCGCTTCTCGACGCACGAGGCCGGCGCCGGGCGACTGCTGACGATGCGCCAGCCCGTCGGGCCGTGCGTCTTCATCACGCCGTGGAACTTCCCGCTGGCGATGGGCACGCGCAAGATCGGCCCGGCGATCGCGGCCGGCTGCACGATGGTCGTCAAGCCGGCCAAGCTGACGCCGCTGTCGATGCTCATGCTCGCGCAGATTCTCGCCGAGGCGGGCCTGCCGGCCGGTGTGCTGAACGTCGTCACGGCAAGCTCGTCGGGCTCGGTGATGGAGCCGGTCATCCGCGACGCGCGGACCCGCAAGCTGTCGTTCACCGGATCGACGGAGGTCGGCCGCACGCTGATCGGCCAGGCCGCCGAGCAGGTGCTGCGCGTCTCGATGGAGCTCGGCGGCAACGCCCCGTTCGTCGTCTTCGAGGACGCCGACGTCGACGACGCGGTGCAGGGCGCGATGATCGCCAAGCTGCGCAACATCGGCGAGGCCTGCACGGCCGCCAACCGCTTCCATGTCGCGCAGCCGATCGCCGACGAGTTCGCGCGCAAGCTCGCTGCCGCGATGCGTGCGCTGAAGATCGGGCGCGGCACCGAGGACGGCGTCGAGGTCGGCCCGCTGATCGACGACGACCAGCTGCGCAAGGTCGTCGAGCTCGTCGACGACGCGGTCGGCAAGGGCGCTCGCGTGCTGTGCGGCGGCGCGCCCGGCGACGGCCCGGGCCACTTCTATGCGCCGACGGTGCTCGTCGACGTGCCCGGCGACGCCCGCCTGCTGCGCGAGGAGATCTTCGGTCCCGTCGCTCCGATCACGACGTTCGCGTCCGAGGAGGAGGCGATCGCGGCCGCCAACGACACCGAGTTCGGCCTCGTCGCGTACCTGTACACCGCTGACCTGAAGCGAGCGCTGCGCGTCGCCGAGCGCCTGGAGACGGGGATGATCGGCCTCAACCAGGGCCTCGTCTCCAACGCCGGCGCGCCGTTCGGCGGCGTCAAGCACTCGGGCGTCGGTCGTGAGGGCGGCCCGGAGGGCATCGCGGAGTATCTGGAGACGAAGTACGTGGCGCTCGCGATCGACGACTGAGAATCGGCGAACGGGGGAATCCTCGCGTCTGAGGACCATGCTCCCACCCCATGACGCACCGCCCGATCGCAGCGACGTCGAGCACGACGACCGCAGGAACCTCGTGTATCTCATCGCGGTCGGGCTGGCGGTGCTGTTCTTCGCGATCGTCGTGGTCGTCGTCGTCACCCTGACCGGCGCCGACGAGGCGTCGAGCTCCGAGCAGGGCCGCGCCGCGCAGCTGCGCGAGCTGCCGCCCTACTGGACGGTGCGCTCGGGAGACTCCTACGTGGCGATCGCGCGCGAGACCGGGCTGACGGTCGAGGAGCTCGAGACCTTCAACCCGTACGTCAATCCCTCGTCGATCAGGCCCGGTCAGCGCCTGCAGCTGCACCGCGACCCGCCCAAGCCCAAGCCCAAGCCGAAGGGTCCGCAGACCTACACGGTGCGCAGCGGCGACTCGTTCGCATCGATCGCCGCGAGGACCGGCCGCAGCATCGACAGGCTGCAGCAGCTCAACCCGAAGCTCAAGCCCACCGAGCTGCAGCCGGGCGATCGCATGCGGTTGCGCGAATGAGCGGCTAGGCGCCGATCCGGCGGTCGGTGGCGTGTGCCGCGCCGCAGAACGGTAGGTTTGCCGCGTCGCCGTGTTCGGAGCGAGACGGTCGTTCTCGCCGGCACGTGCTGCATCGTGGGCTCAGCGACCGGGGGAATCGTGAGGTCAGATGAGACGGGGTTGGGTGACGAACTGATGATTCGGGCGGTGATCGGCGGCTTCTGCGTCTTCGTCGCGCTGCTCGCCGGCGTGCTCGTGATGGTCGCCTCGGCGGAGTCCGAAGCGACCCCGGCGGCGCCCGTCGTGCTGTCGCCCCACGGCGCGCCGCCGACGATCTACGCGGGACCGGGCGACCGCGCCCAGCTCAACGGCCTGTGGCGCTTTCGCCGCGATCGCGACGCCTCCGGCCTGCGCAAGGGCTTTCAGAACGGCAAGTTCGGCGGCACGCTCGTGCGGGTCCCCTACGTGCCCGACGCGACGAGGATCACCGGCCGTCGCGGGATCCCGATCTTCCGCGGCACCGTCGCCTGGTATCGCACGAGCGTCCAGGTGCCGGCCGACGGCGTCTACGCGATCCGCTTCGAGTCCGTCAACCACCGGGCGCGGGTCTTCCTCGACGGCAAGGAGGTCGCCAGGCACATCGGTCATTACCTGCCGTTCGAGTTCAAGGGCTTCCTGCGCGCCGGCACCAGGCATTCGCTCGTCGTGCGTGCCGACTACCGCGGCCCGACCGCGATGAAGCGCGACGGCTGGCACCGCCTGTGGTTCAACTACGGCGGGATCAACCGCGGCGTCAGCATCCGCCGGATCGGTCCGAGCGAGCTCATGCACCCGACGATGCGCACGCGCCTCGAGGGTGGCGCGGCGCTCGTCGACCTCGCCGTGCACGTGCACAACCACGGCGAGGCGCGGCCGCTCGGGGTCCAGGGCTCGCTCACGCACGGCGATCGCAAGATCGACGTCGAGTTCCCGGCCGAGGCGATCGCCAAGAACGGCACGAAGGTCCTGCGGACCTCGCTGCGCATCGAGAACCCGCAGCTGTGGTCGCCGAAGACGCCGCACCTCTGGGAGCTCGCGCTTGCCGTCCCCGACGAGGCGACGTATCGCGCCCGCGTCGGCCTGCGCGAGGTGCGCGCCGTCGGCAGCCGCCTGCAGCTCAACGGCGCGACGATCAAGCTGCGCGGCGCGTCGATCCACGAGGACGCCTTCGGGCGCGGCGACGGCCTGCGGCCGGTCGACCAGGACCGGCTCGTGGCCGAGCTCGGGATGATCAGCGCGAACGGCACGCGCGCCCAGCACCCGCTCGATCCGGGGTTGCTCGAGCGCCTCGACGCCGCCGGGATCATGATCTGGCAGGGGGTCGGGCCGACCGACGCGCCGGGCGCGTGGACGTCGCGCGGCGAGCGGCGGGTGCGCGTCGCCAAGGAGCGCGTGCGCACGACCTTCCGTCAGACGCAGCTGCATCCCTCGATCATCACCTGGAACCTCGCCAACGAGGTCGCCGGCGGCGGCCATCCCAGGGGGCAGATCCCGTACGTCGACGCGATGGCCGCCGAGCTCAAGCGGATCGACCCGAGCCGCCCCGTCGCGCTCGACATCTGGGGCGCCCATCCGCCGCGCCAGATGTCGCGCATCTACAACAACATCGACATGATCGGCTGGACGAACTACATCGGCTGGTATGAGTCGACGTACGCCTCCGCCGCGACGCTGCGCAACCTGATCCGCACGCGGCTCGGTCAGCTGCGGCGCATCTTTCCCAACAAGGTCATCGCGGTGACGGAGTTCGGCGCCGAGGGCAACGGGCTCAACCGCACGACCGCTCCTGGCGGCTACGGCTTCCAGTCGCAGCTGCTCGACGTCCACCTCTCGACGTACGCCGCGATCCCCGACCTGAGCGGCGCGCTGATCTGGAACCTGCGCGACTTCGGCGTCTCGCCGGCGTTCTTCGGCGGCTCGATCACGCGCCAGGTGCCGGACATCAAGCTTGTGCGCGGGCTCAACCAGAAGGGGCTGTTCGACGTGCGGCGCAAGGCCAAGCCCACGGTGCAGGGCGTCGGCCGCCGCTTCGCCGCGCAGGCCGCGGCGGCCGGCGACAAGTAGCGCCGCTCGCGTGCGGAGCGCCGCCGCCGCGGGCTGCGCGGTAGCGTTGGCGCCATGGTGAGCAACGACGCGGAGCGCGCACGATGAGCACGGCCGACCAGCAGCTGTGGGGCGGCGAGACGGCCAAGGCGGTCGACAACTTCCCCGTCTCCGGCGAGCGCGTGCCGGTCAGCGTCGTGCGCTGGCTCGCCGCGATCAAGGGCGCCGCGGCACGCGTCAACGCCGACCTCGGCAAGCTCGATGCCGAGCTCGCCGAGCGGATCGGCGGCGCCGCCGACGAGATCGCGGCCGGCGAGCACGACGACCAGTTCCCGATCGACGTCTTCCAGACGGGCTCGGGAACGTCGACGAACATGAACGCCAACGAGGTGATCGCGAACCTCGCCGGCGAGGGCGCCCATCCGAACGACCACGTGAACATGGGCCAGTCGTCCAACGACGTGTTCCCGAGCGCCGTCCATCTCGCCGCGCTGGACGAGTCGACGAACGCGCTGCTGCCCGCGCTCGAGCACCTCGAGGCCGCCTTCGCCGCCAAGGCCGCGGAGTTCGAGGACGTCGTGAAGGCCGGTCGCACGCACCTGATGGACGCCGTTCCCGTGACGCTCGGCCAGGAGTTCGCCGGCTACGCAGCGCAGCTGCGCCTCGGCGCGCGGCGCGTGCGCAACGCGCTGCCGCAGGTCGCGCAGATCCCGCTCGGCGGCACCGCCGTCGGCAACGGCCTGAACACGCACCCCGAGTTCGCGCAGCGGATCCGCGCCCGGCTCGCCGAGGCCAGCGGCCTGCAGATCTCCGCGCCCGAGGATCCGTTCGAGGCGCAGGCCAACCGCGACGCGCTCGTCGAGCTGTCGGGCGCGCTGAAGGTCGTCGCCGTCTCGCTGACGAAGATCGCCCAGGATCTCGCGCTGATGGGCTCGGGCCCGCGCGCCGGCATCGGCGAGGTCCTCCTGCCCGAGCTGCAGAAGGGCTCGTCGATCATGCCGGGAAAGGTCAACCCGGTCATCCCGGAGGTGGTCCTGCAGGTGGGCGCCCAGGTGATCGGCAACGACACCGCGATCACGATCGGCGGGCTGCAGGGCAACTTCGAGCTCAACGTGCGCATCCCGCTGATCGCGCGCAACCTGCTCGGCTCGATCGGGCTGCTGTCGACGACGAGCCGCCTGCTGGCCGACAAGTGCGTCGCCGGACTGCAGGCCAACGACGACGGCTGCCGGCGCTCGGCGGAGTCGACGCTCGCCGCGGCGACCGCGCTGAACCCGTTCATCGGCTACGACAAGGCCGGCGCGATCGTCAAGGAGGCCGCCACGTCGGGCCGCATGCTGCGCGAGGTCGCGCTCGAGCACGGCGTCGACGAGGCGACCTACGACGAGGCGATGGATCTGCGCAGGATGGCGCGGGGCAGCGCGGGCTGAAGAACGCCGGACCTGCGCCCGCCGGTACGCCGTATGCCGGAGGCCGGCGTCACAGGCAGAACGCCGTCAGCTCGCGAGCGACCCCGACCGGATCGTCGTAGGCGATCAGGTAGCCGGTGTCCGGGAGCACGCGCAGCTGGGCATCGGGCAGCAGGTCGAGCGCCTCCTCGGCGCCCGCCAGCGGGTGGTAGCGATCGCGGTCGGCCCACAGCAGCAGCACCGGCGCCCGTAGCCGCGGGTAGGCCTCGAGCAGCTCGCTCTGCGCGCCCTGCGGCCAGCGCCGCAGCCAGCGCGCCCAGGACCGCGCGAGGTTCGCGTTGCCGGCGACATCGGCCGTCGCGTGGCGCAGGAGGTCGCGCGCGGCAGGGTTGGCGCGCGCCGTGAGCTTCATCCCGTGCTCGGGCCGGTAGGCCAGCCGCACGACGCGAGCTGCCGCGCGGTCGATGCCCGGCAGCGCGGCGGCGGGCGCCACCGTGCGCAGCCCTGCGGGCAGCCGCGATCGCGTCGGGGTGCCGTGCAGACGGTTGGGCATCAGCACGATCCGCGCCGGCGAGAGCTGTCCGGTGACCGCGGCGCGCAGCAGGATCTCCGCGCCGGCCCCGTGCCCGCCGACGGTCGGATGCGGCCCGCAGGTCTGCCGGCAGAACGCCGCCATCACCTCGGCGAGCCAGTCCAGGCTGTAGGGATGCCGCGGCCGGTCCTCGGAGTCGCCGTGCAGCGGCAGGTCGGGGAGGACGAGACGGAAGCGATCGGCGAGGTGCTCGACGAGCGGCGCGAACTCGCGGTGCGACAGCGCCGCGCTGTGCACGAGGCACAGGCTCGGGCCGACGCCGGCCTCGCGGTAGGCGATCCGCGCGCCGTCGCGATGGTGATACAGGCGCAGCTTCATCCGTCGCGCTCACCGGCGGCGAGTCCGCGGCGGTACGCCGCGTCGGCGGCGGTGCCGGCGTCCCGTCGGAGCGTCGCCAGCTGCTCCACGCGCCGCGCGAGCTGGTCGGCGATCCCGCTGCTCGTGCGCGACGCCCCGGCGCGCACGGCGCCGGCGACGTAGCCGAGTCGCAGCGCCGCGTCGGCGTCGGTCGCGGCCTGCGCGCGCAGCGTGTCGGTCAAGCGGGTGAACGAGTGGCCGAGCGATCGCAGGTCGCTGCCGTCGCGCGCGCTGCTGATGCAGCGCGACAGCGGCGTGGCGCCGTCGAGCGCGACCGGGCCGGGCGCGCGCTGCAGCGCCGCGAGCATCGCGGTCTCGTCCAGGCATGACGGCGCCAGCGCCGCGCGCTGCTGCCCGCAGCCGGCGAGCGCGAGCAGCGCGAGCAGGGTCAGCGCGCAGCTCCGCGCGAGCCTGCCGATCGCCCGCGGACTCACCCGCACCTGGTGGTCCCTCCAGCAAGCGGAGGCACCACTAGCGCGCCGTCGGCTTGCTCGTGATCGCAGCCAGGCCGCCTGCGCTCGTCGCCGATTCGGTCGCGACCGCGATCCGGCCCTCGATCGCCAGCTCGGTGTCGAAGTCGGCGAGGTCGGCGTGGCGGTAGTCCATGCCGCGACCGGCCAGCAATGCCGCGAGCGCCTCGACGAAGCGCTCGTCGAGCTGATGCCCGGCGACGCGGCGCAGCTCGGTCATCGCCTGGAAGGACGTCATCTGATCGCGATAGGTGTCCTCGGTCGTCAGCGTGTCGTAGACCTCAGCGACGGCGACGATCCGTGCGATCACGGGGATCTCGTCGCCCTTCAGCCCGCGCGGATAGCCGCGTCCGTCGATCCGCTCGTGATGCGCGCCCACGATCTCCGCGACCGGTCCGTAGACGCCGAGGTCGCGCAGCAGGTCGGCGCCCAGCTCGGGATGCTCGTAGATCGCGTCCCAGTCGTCCTGCGTCAGCGTGCCGTGGCGCTCCATGACGCGATCGGGCAACGCGAAGCGTCCGATGTCGTGCAGCAGGCCCGCGGTGTGGGCCAGCTCGGCGTCGCGTCTGCTCATCCCGCACTGCAGCGCGATGTCGCGCGCGAACGCGGCGACCGCGGCGCTGTGGCGGGCGGTCCGGCCATCGCGCCGGTCGAGCGCGCGCACGAGCGAGGACAGCACCCCCCACGACATCGCCGCGTACTGGCTCGTGCGCTCGCGCGCGACGACGACGAGCCGGGACATGTAGGTGAAGGCGACGATGATCAGGGCGAGGAAGACGCCCGCGGCGAGGCCGAACTGTGCGAAGACCCCGGCGATCGAGACCGTCAGGGCGACGGTCAGCGCGAGCGAGGGCAGCAGCTCATACGGGATCCGCAGCGCCGTTCGCAGACGTTCCCCATCGAGCAGCGCGAGCAGCGTGCTGAGCACGACGAAGTTCGCCATGAGGAACGCGATCGCGACGAGCGTCAGCAGGCCCAGGTCGGCCAACCGGCCGTCTTGCAGGGTGCCGACGAGCTCGGCGTAGAGCAACGCGGCGAGCAGGTTCGGGACCGCGGTCGCCGCGAGATTGATCGGCAGGACGGAAGCCCGGTAGGGGCGCGTGGAGGGTCGGTAGCGGCGCACGACGAACGCCACGACCTCGGCCACGACCGGAACCGCGAACGCGCCGACCGGCCCGACGAAGGCGACCGCGAGCATGAAGCAGACGAACGCCGCCGAGACGTCGATCGGCCCCTCCCACTTCGATGCGAACAGCACGCTGACGCAGGCGCCCGCCGCGAGCACGAGCGTCAGCGGGTCGTACAGCTCCGCGGGCGAGGAGCGCAGCAGGAGCGGGATGGCCACCAGCAGCATCCCGACGGCCGCGAGGACCGCGACCGTGGGATGCGCAGTAGCGCGAGCGTCCTTCACGCCGTGAACCGTACCGGCCGTGACGGGGACGCAGAGCGGTCTCGCGCCGGTTGGCGCCCGCGCTACATGGACGGCTGGTGGAGCACTAGTTGCCGCGGAATCCCGCGCCCGTCGCCGCGATCACCGTGATCGCTGTGATGAGCAGGGGATATGCGCGGTACTTGAGCTGGCTCATGGAACCTCCGGGAGTGGTGGTGGGTATGGGGCCGGCGCCTAACGTAACCGAGCGATCTCCGACCGCGAAGGCCTGCTCGGAGGAGCGCCGCATCCGAAGCGCGCCGGTCGCAAAATGCATACGTTCTGGACCTGAATCCAGCGCAACCAGGGCGCTGGCGGCGAGGTCGGCGCCGATCATGCCTGCCGCGCAGGGCGGCATCGCGCTCGGCGAGTTTGCATCGGGTTGGGCTAGGGCGGATCATGTCCCGTTAATGCGGACTCTGAAGACCAGCGAGGCAGCGGCGCTGCTCAACGTCAGCCCGAACACGCTGCGGGCGTGGGAGCGTCGCTTCGGCTATCCCAAGCCGCGGCGAACGACGGGACGTCATCGCCTGTACACCCACGGCGAGGTCACCGCGCTGCGTGACGCGCTGCGCCAGGGACTCTCGATCTCGACGGCGGTCAGCCGTGCCCGCGAGGCGCTCAGCGCCAACACCGACACGCTCGTCGGCGCCCTCGCCGGCTTCGAGCTCGACCGCGCCGACGGCGCGATGGAGTCAGCGCTCGCGCTGCGCTCCCTGGAGCGCTCGATCGAAGAGGTGCTGCTCCCGTCGCTCGACGAGCTCGGCGAGCGTTTCGGCACCGACAGCGCGCCCTGGGCGTTCGCCGCGCGCTGGGCGGACGGCTGGTTGCGGCGCGCGCAACGGCTCGCGCCGCCCCCCGTGCGGCGCCTCGCGGTGCTCGTCGGCGACGCCACGCGCAACGAGCTCGATCCCGATGCGCTGGCCACGCGAGCCTTCGAGCTGTTCTGCGGGCGCTCCGGCGCGCCCGCGCTGGCGCTGCCGATCGGTGGCCTCGCGGGCCTGTCGGACATCGTCGCGTCGCTGTCGCCGGACGCCGTCGTGATCGCCGGCGGCCACGACTCCGACGAGGCTGTCGCGCAGTGGACCTACCGCGTGCGTGCGACCGCGGGCCCGCTGCCGGTGGTCCTGTTTCGCCGGTCGATGCTGAGCGCGAGCATCGGCGCCGCGGGCGGCCAGGTCCTGGGCGAGGCGCCGTTCGGTGCGCACCGCCGGCTGCTGGCGCTCGTCGGCGGCCGGCTGCCGGAGCTGCGCGACGACGCGTCGCTGGCCATGGGAGACCACGACGACGAGCGGCGCGAGGCCGAGGCATGAGGCCGCCGCGGGCACTGCGCTCGGTGCCGCTCGACGAGCGCGGCGTCGCGCTCGTCTCGTTCTGCGGGCACTGCGGTACGCGACCTGAGCCGAGCGCGCTCGCCGCGCAGCCATCGCGGGTGTGCGGACACTGCGGCCTCGGGCTCGTGCTGCATGCCGGCGGCGACGTCGCGCCGCGCCGCGACCAGCCGTTTCTCGTCGTCGACGCCACGCTGTCGGTGTGCGCGGTGTCGGCAGCCGCCGAGGAGCTGCTCGGCATCGACGAGACGCAGGCGGTCAACAAGCACATCGCCGACTTCCTCGTCCCCGCCGACGCGAACGCGCCAAGCGCCGAGCACCTGCTCACGCTGCTGATCGAGGTCGCCGGCGGGTCCGGCGAACCGCGCACGACGGTCGTGCGCCCGCGGCACGAGTTCGGCGTCCGCTTCCGGGCGCGGATCGGGTCCTGCGGGTCGCCGCAGGCAGCTCTCCTCGTGCTCATCTAGAGTTCGCGCGCGAAGTCCCCTAGTCTGTGGTGACGAGGGATTCGGAACAGGCACGTTTGGTGTCGGTCCGGCAAGAACCTTGAGCACTGATGAGTGTCCTACGCACCCACGCCGCCGCGGCCATGTTGGGCGTAAGCCCGAATACCTTGCGGTCCTGGGAGCGCCGCTTCGGCTATCCCACGCCGCGCCGCACCGCCGGCGGGCATCGCCAGTTCGACCTCGCCGAGATCGAGGCGCTGCGCCAGGCGTTCGAGGAGACCCACAACGTCTCGTCGGCGATCTCGATCGCGCGCGAGCGCGGCACCGGACCGTCGTCGCCGGCGCGTCTTCGATCGGCGCTGTGCCGCTTCGAGGAGCTCGAAGCCGATCGCATCCTGGAGGAGAGCCTCGCCGTACGCTCCGTCGAGCGCACCGTCGAGGAGGTGCTGCTGCCGGCGATCGACAGCCTCGGCTCGGCGGACGGGGCATCACCTTCGGCCGAGCTCGGGTTCGCCCTGCGCTGGGCGACCGGTTGGCTGGCCGCCGCCAAGCGCGTCGCGCCTCCCGCGACGCGGACCGAGTCCGTGCTCATCTTCGACGCCAGCGCGCCGAGCGACATCGACGCGCTCCATGCCCAGACGCTCGAGCTGTGCCTGCGCCGCGCCGGTCTTCGCACGCTGCTGCTGACGGCCGAGATCGACGCGAGTCGCTTGGCGCATGTCCTGCAAGCGCTGAGCCCACGGCTCGTCGTGCTGACCGGCAGGCGAGCCTGGCTCGATGCGCTGGGCCGCATCGCCTACCAGTCGCGTCGCGCGTCCGAGCACGTCGAGGTGCTCGACTTCCGCGGCGCGCTCGGAGAGTCCGACCAGTCGAAGGTGCAGCGCCTGGGGGCGAGCGCCGTCGGCGCTCGCGACCTGCTGCTGGCGCGCCTCAACGCGCCCGACGCTGCGCCGCACGTCCGCTCGCGCGGCGGCCTCGCCCGCGTCTCATAACCGCCGTCCCCGCGGTGTCCGGCGTGGCGGGTACGGTCCGACGCCAGGATGACCCTCGTTCCCGGCGACCCGCTCGCGCATCGTGCTCTCGAGTTGCTGCTGCGTGCCGAGTCCTCCGTGCGCCGACGTCTGAGCGCCGATCTCGAGCGCGAAGGGCTGTCGGCGACGGGCTTCTCGATGCTCGTGATCCTCACGACCGCGGGCGGTGAGCTCGAGCTGCGCGTGCTGCGCGCGCGCCTGCGCACGTCGAAGGCCAACGCGACCGAGGTCGTCACGACGCTCGAGAGCCGCGGGCTCGTCGCCCGCCGCCGCCTGGCGACCGACCGGCGCGCGGCGAGCGTCGCGATCACCGACCGCGGAGCGGAGATCGTCGACCGCCTGTTCCCGGAGCACAGCGAGCGTGTCGCCGCCGCCTTCGCGGTCCTCGACGAGGCGGAGAAGCGCAGCCTCGCGCAGATCTGCCGCAAGCTCGCTGCCTGACCCGTCACGCCGCGGACGCTCGGTCCTGCTGGCGCGCGGCGTGCGCCAGCGCCTCGTTCATCGCCACGGCGATCGGCATTCGCCGATGGGACGGCCGGACCGTCCAGACCGAGCGCGCCGGCGGCGTCGACGGCAGCCGGCGTACGACGACGCCGGCGTGGGTGGGCACGAGCGCGAGCGCGGGCAGCAGCGCGACGGCCAATCCGGCGGCGACGATCGGCTGGGCCATCGCGATGTCGCGCGTCTCGTAAGCCACGTCGGGCTCGAAGCCGCCGTGCTCGCGGTATAGGTCGCGCAGGATCTGCGTGTGGGCGTGGTCGGAGGGCGGGCCGACCCAGCGCTCGTCGGCGAGGTCGGCGAGGACGAGCTCCCGCCGTGTCGCCAGCGGGTGCCGGCTCGGCAGCGCGATCACGTATGGATCGTCCAGCAGATGGGTCGACTGCACGGCGGGATCGTCGTCGGGTGGCCCGGCGCGGTAGACGACCGCGAGGTCGAGCTCGCCGGCGCGCACGCCGCGGACCGCCGGGTCGGGCTCGAGCTGGTGCAGCTCGAGCGCGACGTGCGGGTGCGTGCGCGAGAACGCTGCCACCGCCGCGGGCAGGAAGGTGGCCCAGGCGGTGAAGAAGCCGCCCATCCGCAGCGTGCCGGCCTCGCCGCGACTCAGGGCGGCAAGCTCGCGCTCGATGGCGTCTGACTGGACGAGCAGCGCATCGGCGCGCGCGAGGACGGCGGCCCCGGCGGCCGTCGGCTTGACGGGACGGCTCGTGCGATCGACCAGCGTGACGCCCAGCTCGCGCTCGAGCGTCGCGATCTGCTGCGAGACGCTGGACTGCGTGTAGTCGAGCGCGCTCGCCGCGGCCGAGAACGACCGGCGATCGAGCACCTCGCGCAAGGTCCGCAGACGGCGAAGATCGAGCATCGGTGCTGCCAATACTAGCTTCAGGAAGTTCGGTTGCGCCGATATTGGGAGCGGAGCACGATTGCCTGGTCACGCGCCGCGGGCGCAACGCCACGAAAGGACCCTCATGACCGCCGCCGTCGCCACCAGCACCACCACCGCCGACGAGCTCGACTTCCTGGGCAGCCGTGCGCGCATCCTCATCGGCGCAGAGCAGACGGATGGTCGGTTCAGCCTGATCGACATGATCGAGGTGCCCGCCGGTCACATGCCGGCGCTGCACGTCCACCACGCCGAGGACGAGATCTTCTACGTCGTCGACGGCGAGGTCACGCTGTACCTGCCGGGGCGGCAGATCGACTGCCGTCCGGGCGACTGCGTGCTCGCCCCGCGCGGGATCCCGCACGCCTATCGCGTCGGCGACCGGCCGGCGCGCTGGCTGATCATGAGCAGCCCGGCCGGCTTCGAGCGCTTCGTCAGCAGCGTCGCGGCGCTGGAGACGCTCGACCCGGCCACGCTGACGGCGGTCGCCGCAGAGCACCGGTGCGAGATCCTCGGTCCTCCCGGCACGCTTCCGTAGCACCACGGGCCGGGCGCGGCTCCAAGGCGCGCGACCCCGGAGCCGGAGGTCCGCCCGAGCGCCGGGCGAGTGGCCGCTGTACCTACACTGCACGGCCATGGCGAAGCGGCCCGTCGATGCGCAGGTTTCGTTCCCGAAGCTCGAGGAGCGGGTGCTCGCGCGCTGGCGTGAGCGCGACGTCTTCGCGGAGTCGCTGCGCCGTCGCGAGGGCGGCGAGCCATGGGTCTTCTGGGAGGGCCCGCCGACGGCCAACGGACCGCCCGGCGTGCACCACGTCCTGAGCCGCGCCTTCAAGGACATCTTCCCGCGCTACCGCACGATGCGCGGGCGCTACGTCGAGCGCCGCGGCGGCTGGGACTGCCACGGCCTGCCGGTCGAGATCGCCGTCGAGCAGCAGCTCGGGCTCACGAGCAAGGAGGAGATCGAGCGGTACGGCATCGCCGAGTTCAACGCGAAGTGCCGCGAGTCGGTCTTTGCCTTCCTCGAGGACTGGAACGCGCTGACCGAGCGGATCGGCTTCTGGCTGGACCTCGACGGCGCCTACCGCACGCTGGACTCCAGCTACGTCGAGTCGGTCTGGTGGTCGCTCAAGCAGATCGCCGACAAGGGGATGCTCTACGAGGGCCACAAGGTCGTCCCCTACTGCCCGCGCTGCGGCACGGCGCTGTCCAGCCACGAGGTCGCGCTCGGCTATCAGGACGTCGAGGACCCGTCGGTCTACGTGCGCTTCCGCGTCGCCGCCGACGGCGGCCCGCTGCAGGCCGGCGACGAGCTGCTGATCTGGACGACGACGCCCTGGACGCTCGTCTCCAACGCCGCCGTCGCCGTCGACCCCGAGCTGACCTACGTGCGCGCGAAGACCGGCAGGCTCGACGCGCCGGTCGTGCTCGCCGAGGCGCTGATCGAGCAGGTGCTCGGCGACCGCGCCGGCGTGCAGATCCTCGAGCGCTTCCCCGGCGCCGCGATCGACGGCGTGCGCTACGAGCCGCCCTTTCCCTACCTGCGCGGCGACGAGTACGGCGAGCGCGGGCACACCGTCCTGCTGGCCGACTTCGTCACCGCCGAGGACGGCACCGGCCTCGTCCACACGGCGATCGCGTTCGGCGAGGACGACTTCCGCCTCGGCGCGCAGTACGGCCTCACCGTCGTCAACCCGGTCCGGCTCGACGGCACCTACGACGAGCGCATCGGCGTCTACGCCGGGCGCTTCGTCAAGGACGCCGACGCCGACCTTGTCGAGGATCTGGACCGGCGCGGGCGGCTGCTGCGCGCCGAGCGCTACGAGCACTCCTATCCGCACTGCTGGCGCTGCTCGACGCCGCTGCTGTACTACGCCAAGCCCTCCTGGTACATCGCGACGTCGCGCATCCGTGACGAGCTGCTGGCCGCCAACGAGCAGATCGCCTGGCATCCGGAGCACATCAAGCAGGGGCGCTTCGGGCGCTGGCTGGAGAACAACGTCGACTGGGCGCTGTCGCGCGAGCGCTACTGGGGCACGCCGCTGCCCGTCTGGCGCTGCGGCAACGACCACGTCACCGTGGTCGGCTCCTTCGACGAGCTCGAAGAGCGCTCCGGCGTGCGGTTGGAGGACCCGCACCGCCCGTACTGCGACGAGGTCCGCTTCGCCTGCGAGGAGTGCGGCGAGACGGCGACGCGCGTCCCGGAGGTGATCGACGTCTGGTTCGACTCGGGGGCGATGCCGTTCGCCCAGCGCCACGAGCCGCTCGCCGGCGAGCGGTCCGTCGAGGAGCTGTACCCGGCGGACTTCATCTGCGAGGCGCTCGACCAGACGCGCGGCTGGTTCTACTCGCTGCTCGGCGTCTCGACGCTGCTGCGCGGGCCCGAGGTCCCCTACCGGCACGTCGTCTGCCTCGGCCTGATCCTCGACGCCGACGGCCAGAAGATGTCGAAGTCCAAGGGCAACGTCGTCGGTCCCTGGGAGGTCATCGACCAGTTCGGCGCGGACGCGCTGCGCTGGTACTTCTTCACCTCCAAGCAGCCGTGGGACGGCTACCTCTTCTCGCGCGAGGCGATCGGCGAGGGCGTGCGGCTGTTCCTGCGTCAGCTGTGGAACACGTACCGCGTCGCGACGATGTACGAGCCCGGCGGGCCCGGCGCCGAGACCGACCTCGACCGCTGGATCCGCTCGCGCCTGGGCGCGACCGTCGAGGTCGTCACGGACCGCCTCGAGCACTACGACGCGACGAGCGGCGGGCGCGCGATCGCCGACTTCGTCGACGACCTCTCCAACTGGTACGTGCGCCGCTCGCGCCCGCGCTTCTGGGAGGGCGACGGCGTCGCGCTGCAGACGCTGCGCTCGTGCCTCGTGACCGTCGCCCAGCTGCTCGCGCCGTACACGCCGTTCGTCGCCGACGAGATCTACGACAACCTCGACGGCGCAGAGCCCAGCGTGCACCTGACCGACTGGCCGCTGCCCGCCGAGCGCGACGAGGCGCTCGAGCAGGCGATGGCGATCGCGCGCGAGACCGTGCGCCTCGGGCTCGCCGCGCGCGGAGCCGCGAAGATCAAGGTCCGCCAGCCGCTGCACGAGTGCGTCGTCGTCGCCGACGGCCGCGAGCGCGCTGCGATCGAGCGTCTCGGCGAGGTCGTGCGCGAGGAGCTCAACGTCAAGCGGCTGCGCTTCGTCACGCAGGCCGACGAGCTCGGCTCCCACACGCTGAAGCCCAACTACCGCACGCTCGGCCCGCGCTTCGGCAAGCAGATGCCGCTCGTCGCCGAGGCCGTCGCGGGGCTCGACGCCGACCGCGTCGCGCAGTCGCTGCGCGAAGGCCGCGGGGTCGGCGTCTTCATCGACGGCCACGACCACACGCTCGCCGCCGACGACCTGCTGCTCGCGCTGGCGCCGCTGCAGGACTATCAGCTCGAGCGCGAGGGGTCGCACGCCGTCGCGCTGGAGCTGTCGATCGACGACGACCTGCGTCGCGAGGGGCTCGCGCGGGAGATCGTCCACGCCGTCCAGCTCGCCCGCCGCGAGGCCGGCCTGGACGTCTCGGACCGCATCGAGCTCGGGCTCGGCGGCGATGCCACCCTGCTCGCGGCGGCGCGCGCGCACGAGCCCTACCTCAGCGGCGAGGTGCTCGCCGTGCGCGTCAGCTACGCCGGCGCGAACGGCAGCGGCGAGATCGCCAGCATCGAAGGCCGCGAGCTGCGGATCTCGGTCGCGCGCGCGGCCTGACCGCTCCGCCCCGCTCCGCTGACCGGAGCGCCCGCGTCCGAGCAGCGACTCGCCGCCATCGCGGTGGGCCCGGTCCTGCGCGCAACAGTCGTCCGGTGCGCGCTCGATCGGCTCCAGGAGAGCGTCGATCGTGTCGATGGTCACGCTCAGTCCATCACGACCACGAGGTTCGGTCTGCCATGGCAGTTGCTGGTGCTCCACGTTGGTTTGCACGTCATCGATGGTCGACTCTCGGCGCCGTGGTGCTCATGCTGTGCTCGCTGGCGATGGGGTCGGTGGGTGCGGCGTCGGCGTGGGCCACGACGCCCACGGTGTCGATCACGCCGGGCAGCTACAGCTCCACCGAGCTGTACCACTCGCCGTACGTGAGCAGTCCGCCGAGAGGCTGGACGAGCTTCACCGGATCCTGGATCGATCCGCGCGATCAGAGCCTGATGGTGGGCTTCAGCCAGGCGGTCGGCCCTGTTCCCAGCACCCCGACGAGGGACTTCTCGAACCTCGAGACGTCGACCGAGTTCCTGCGCGCCCCCGCCCCGGGCGCGAGCTTCGTTCACTGGCGCAGCGATCTCCTGAAGTCGTCCACCGGGCCGAGCATGCACCCCCTCGCGGCGACTCCGCAGGCGACGATCGGCTTGCGCGACGGCACGATCATCCGGCGCGTCAACGGCGAGGACATCTGTCACATCGAGCCGAACGTCAAGTGCACCGCGTACGTTCAGCGGCTGGCGCCCGCGACGGCGAGCGACCCGAACCCGAGCTGGAGCGAGCCGCAGTACCTGCTGGATCCCGAGAGCGCCACCTACCAGCTGTCGCGCATTCGGTACCTGCGCGACGGGCGGCTCGTGGCGACCGGGCAGGAATGGTTGGCCAAGGCTGGCACGCGGCTCGCCGGCACCCCGGTGCACGCCCTCCTGATGGTGTCCCACGACGAGGGGCTGACCTGGTCCAAGGCGCTCACGTTCCTGCCGACGGAGTCCTACATGTTCCCCAACGAGTGGGACGTCGCGGAGCTGGCCAACGGCGACCTCCTGTCCGTCTTCCGGTCGCGCATGCTGACGCCGCCCGGTACGCCGGCGACGAGCAATCCGACGCAGGTGCGCAACCAGGCGCTGCTGCGCGCGGATCGCGATGCGAGCGGCGAGATCACGGGCTACACGATGACCGAGGTCAAGCCGGTGCCCGACTTCCCGCACTCCGGTCATCCCGAGCTGTTGATGACCAACGAGGGCGTCGTGCTGCACATCGCGGCCAATCCTGCGAACAACATGACGATGATCCACTACACGATCGACCACGGGAGCACGTGGGTCGCGCTGCCCAACAGCGCGCTGCGGCGGGGCGCCTACTACCCGACGAGCCTGCAGGTCGCCGACGGGACGATCTACGTCTTCGGCCATGTCGGCGGGGACGATGCGTACGGCACGCGCGACCAGTCGATCACGATGGACACGTTCCGCCTGAGCGTCTCCGGCACGATAACGCCACCTCCTGTTGAGCCTGTTGAGCCTGTTGAGCCTGTGGAGCCTGTGGAGCCTGTTGAGCCGGTGGAGCCGGTGGAGCCTGTTGAGCCGGTGGAGCCTGTTGAGCCGGGGCCTGGGTCGTCGTATGCGGCGCGGGTCTTGGCGACGGAGGGGTTGCGGTCGTATTGGCGTCTTGGTGAGGGTGTGGGTTCGGTGCGGGTGGTGGATTTGAAGGGTGGTCGTGATGGCACTGCGCAGAACGGTGTGACGTTTGGCGTGGTGGGGGCGTTGACTGGCGATGGTGATGGTGCGGCGGGGTTTGATGGTGTCGATGACGTGATCGCGTTGCCGAATACGTCGCCGGTCGTTGATTTCACGGTTGAGGGTTGGCAGCGGATCGAGGCTGGGGCGGCGGTCAACAACACGCTGTATGGCGGTGTTGGTTCGGTGCGGTTGATGCCGCGTCCGGGCGGGTTCTATGCGGGGGTGCATATCGGGTCGCGGGAGTATCTGGTGCAGGGCGTGACTGCTGCGAACGTTGGTGAGTGGGTGCATTGGGCGATGGTGCGTTCGGCGGGTTCGCTGATGCTGTATCGCAATGGGGTCGTCGTGGCGACGTTGACGGGGTTGCCGGCGGAGGGGGCGGCGAGTCTGAACGGGTCGATCGGTCGGTTGTCGTCGATCTATCCGGCGAAGGGCGGGATCGACGAGGTCGCGGTCTATGACCGTGCGTTGAGCGCGGCTGTGGTCGCTGCCCACCACGACGCCCGCACCGCCCCGACGGGCACCTGACGATCGCCCGGACCGCACGGCGCTCGGCGACGGCCGCCGGTGCCGTCGGGTGCGAGACGTTCCTCCTGATTCCCGAGCACGCGTCGGGGTACGCCGTAGATGAGGACGTCACCGCTGGGCTCGCCCGGCGCGCCAGACGAGCACGGCCACCGGAGAACGACCGAAGGAACGGCATGAGCGACAAGACGCCACCGCATACGACGACGGACGCGGGCATCCCGGCCCCCAGCGACTCGCACTCGCTGACGGTCGGCTCCGATGGCCCGATCCTGCTGCAGGACCACTACCTCATCCAGAAGATGGCGCAGTTCAACCGCGAGCGCGTGCCCGAGCGCGTCGTCCATGCCAAGGGCTCCGGCGCGCACGGCTTCTTCGAGGTCACCGAGGACGTCTCGCAGCTCACGAAGGCCGACCTCTTCAACGGCGTCGGCAAGATCACGCCGATGTTCGCACGCTTCTCGACCGTCGCCGGCGAGCTCGGCTCGGCCGACACGGCGCGCGACCCGCGTGGCTTCGCGCTGAAGTTCTACACGCAGGAGGGCAACTACGACCTCGTCGGCAACAACACGCCGGTCTTCTTCGTCCGCGATCCGTCGAACTTCCAAGACTTCATCCACTCCCAGAAGCGCCGTGCCGACACCGATCGTCGCGACAACAACATGCAGTGGGACTTCTGGACGCTGAAGCCCGAGTCCGCCCACCAGGTCACGCTGCTGATGAGCGACCGCGGCACGCCGAAGACGCTGCGCCACATGAACGGCTACGGCAGCCACACGTTCATGTGGGTCAACGCCGGCGGGGAGCGGTTCTGGATCAAGTACCACTTCAAGACCGACCAGGGCATCGAGAACTTCACCGACGCCGAGGCCGGCGCGATGGCCGCCGAGGACCCCGACTTCCACCGCGCCGATCTGTGGAACGCGATCCGCGACGGCGACGCGCCGCAGTGGAACCTCGAGGTCCAGGTGATGCCGTTCGAGGAGGCCGCCGACTACCGCTTCAACCCGTTCGACCTGACGAAGGTCTGGCCGCACGGCGACTATCCGCCGATCCGGGTCGGCCGGATGGTGCTCGACCGCAACCCGTCCAACTACTTCGCCGAGGTCGAGCAGTCCGCCTTCGAGCCCGCCAACATGGTTCCCGGCGTCGGTCCGTCGCCGGACAAGATGCTGCTCGGGCGCCTGTTCAGCTACCCCGACACGCACCGCTACCGGATCGGCCCGAACTACCTGCAGCTGCCGATCAACCAGCCGCAGTGCCCGTTTCACAGCTACAACAAGGACGGCGCGATGCGCCACGAGAACCCCGGCGATCCGGTCTACGCGCCGAACACCGCCGGCGGCCCGCACGCCGACGAGGCGCGCTACGGCGACGACGCGACCTGGGACGTCAGCGGCGAGATGGTGCGCACCGCCTACGAGCTGCACGCCGAGGACGACGACTTCGGCCAGCCCGGCACGCTCGTCCGCGACGTCATGTCGCAGACCGATCGCGACAACCTCGCGGCGAACATCCTCGGCCACGCGGACGACCCGGACGTGCAGCCGGAGATGAAGCCGCGCATCGTGCGGTACTGGACGAACGTCGACACGGGCCTCGGGGCCGCGGTCGCGAGCGGGCTCGGCATCGACGCGCCGGCGCCGGCGCCTGCGGGGATCGACTGATCGGAGGGCGACGCTGCCCGCCCGTCACCGACCTGCGGGCAACGGGAGGGCTGACGGGGGCCGGCCGCGCGAGCGGTCGGCCGGCCGGCTACGCGGCGGGCTCGAGCTCGAGCTGCTGCTCGAGCTGCGTCTTGTTGCGCGTCGGACGCAGCCGCTTGGCCTCGGCGCCGTTGTTGAAGAGGATCAGCGTCGGGATCGACAGGATCTGGTACGTCGCGGCCGTCTCCTGGTTCTCGTCGACGTTGAGCTTGACGATGCGGACGTCCTCGCGACCTTCGGCGATCTCCTCGAGCAGCGGAGCGATCGCGCGGCACGGTCCGCACCACGGCGCCCAGAAGTCGACGAGGATCGGGGTCTCGCTCTCCATGACCTCGGCCTGGAAGTTGTCGTCGGTGACTTCGATGATGCCGGCCATTGATGTGGGCTCCTCTGCGAAGGTTGCGATCTCCGACCCACTATACAAAGTGAAGCGGTGAGCGCCGGTCGACGGTGGCCTACCCGGCCGCCAGCCAGCGCAGCACGTCGGGGCTGACGTAGACCTCGACGAATGCCGCGGCCACGAGCACAGGTGCGGCGAGCATCACCGTGACGAACGTGGCGGCCAGCAGATGGTGCCAGTCCTGCTGGCGGCTGGCGATGATCCACGCCGCGAGGGGGAGGAACAGTGCCGTGAGCTCGGGCAGCGCGTGGGGGAGCACGCCGAGCAGCAGGAGGCCGGGCGAGATCTCCAGGTGCGCGGCCAGCGAGGCGGCTCCGCTGCCCAGCACGAAGGCCTGCGTCACGAGCGAGAACGTCGTCGCGCCGACCACGAACGCGATCGCCAGCGGTCCGGCCTTCTCGTGCACCCAGCGCCAGGCGCCGGTACGCCGGGCGGCCTCCAGCGGCAGCGAGCTGCCGGCGATGAAGCCCGCGACGCAGGCCATCGCGTGCAGCGCCAGGACGAGCGCGTTGCGTTCGATGACGTGCACGACCTGACCCATGTGGGGGCGGTCGCTGAGTCCGAGAAACGACGCCGTCGGATCGGGCGTCGACACCTTCGCGATCAGCCAGATGCAGGCGAGCAGCAGCAGCGAGATCGCCAGCGAGCCGACGAGCCAGCGCCCGACGACCGGTCCGGGACGCTCGCTCCACGCGTCGAGCGTCGCGCGGGTGTCGGCCATGCCGCGGACGAGGGCGAGATCGGAGGTCCGCACCGACCCGGCATCGGCGCCGGCGGCGCCGCCCGTGCTCAGCCGGCCCGACGCTGGCCGGATGTGCGAGCGAAGCGCAGCTGCGGCACGAGCAGCGCGGCCTCGCCGGCGATCCGCCACGACATCTTCGAGCGCCCGCGCTGGCGGTCGCGAAAGACGATCGGCAGCTCGACGACGCGAAAGCCCTGGCGCACCGCGCGGTGCGTCAGCTCGACCTGGAAGGCGTAGCCGCGCGAGCGCACGCTGGGCAGGTCGATCGCCTCGAGGACCTCGCGTCGGAAGCACTTCATGCCGCCCGTCAGGTCACGCACGTCGAGACCCAGCACCGTGCGGGCGTACCACGAGCCGCCGCGGCTGACGAGTCGCCGCACGTGCCCCCAGTCGGTCACGCCGCCGCCGGCGACGTAGCGCGATCCCAGTACGAGATCGGCCTCGCCGGCGGCGGCCAGCAGCCGTGCGAGATCGGCCGGGTCATGCGAGAAGTCGGCGTCCATCTCCATGACGAGCTGCGCGCCGCCGCCGAGTGCGACTGCAAAGCCCGCGAGGTACGCCGGCCCGAGCCCCTCGCGCACCGTCCGGTGCAGGACCTCGACGTCGTCGTGCTCGGCGGCGATCGCGTCGGCGAGCCGTCCCGTCCCGTCCGGCGAGCCGTCGTCGACGACGAGGATCCTGTGGTCGCCGGGAGCCGCCCGCTCGAGCACCGCGCGCGCGGCAGCGACGATCGCCGCGATGTTCTCGGCCTCGTCGTAGGTGGGCATGATGAGCCAGACGGCGGCGGACATCGCGGCGCGTACCCTAGTGGGCCGTGAGGCAGCGTTGAACGCGATACCGCGGGCACCGATCACCGCCAGGCGGCGTCCTCGGACGCTCGGAAGGCTGACGCCTTCCTTCGGTCCTGCATCCTCGCCTGACGGCGCCCGTGCCTCGCGGTCTCACGCCCAGCGCCACCTCACGACCCACGGTGCCCGATGACGTCGGACCCCTCGAACCTCCAGATCGCGGCCGCCTTCGACGAGCTCGCCGACCTCTACGAGCTCGACGGGGCGATCGTCCATCGGGTGCTCGCCTATCGCGGCGCGGCGAAGGCCGCGCGCGAGGCGACGGTCTCGATCGCGGCTCTCACGCGCCAGGGAACCGTCACCTCGCTGCCGGGGATCGGCAAGACGCTCGAGGAGAAGATCGTCGCGCTGCTCGACACGGGCGAGATCCCGGCGGCGGTCAAGCTGCGCGCGAAGTACCCGGCCGGGCTGCTCGAGATGACGCGCCTGCCGGGCCTCGGCCCGAAGCGCGCGCGGCGCCTGTTCGACGAGCTCGGGATCGAGTCGCTGGCGATGCTGCGCGCCGCCGCCGAGCAGCAGAAGCTGCGCGACGTCAAGGGCTTCGGCGCGAAGTTCGAGCAGTCGGTCCTGTCGTCGATCGACGCCGGCATCGGCGAGCGACCGGCGCAGCGCGTCCTGCTGCATCGGGCGCTGACGGCCGGCGAGCAGATCGTCGCGGCGCTGCGCGCCCACCCGGCCGCCGAGCGCGTCGAGCTCGCCGGCTCCGCCCGCCGCCAGGCCGATTCGGTGAAGGACCTCGACATCATCGCGACGGCGTCCGACCCCGGCGCGCTCGTGCGCGCGCTCGCCGATCTCGAGCTGATCGAGTCCGCCTCGGCGCCGAACGAGAACGCCGCCCGCGGGCGCACGCACACCGGCCTGCCGGTCGACCTGCGCGTCGTCGCGCCGGAGAACTTCGGCAACCTCCTGCAGCACTTCACCGGCTCGGCGGCGCACAACGTCGCGCTGCGCGAGGCGGCGGTACGGCGCGGGCTGCACGTCAGCGAGTACGGGATCCTCGACGACGCGACCGGCGAGACGCTGCGCTGCGCGACCGAGGAGGAGGTCTACGAGCGCCTCGGCCTGACGTACCCCGAGCCCGAGCTGCGCGAGGACCGCGGCGAGCTCGCGCCGGGCTTCGTCGCGCCGCGCCTGGTCACCGTCGAGGACCTGCGTGGCGACCTGCACATGCACACGACCGCCTCCGACGGGCGCAACACGATCGAGGAGATGGCGCGCGCGGCGCTCGCCCACGGCTACGAGTACATCGCGATCACCGACCACTCGGCGACGCACGGCTTCGGCGACCACGTCACGCCCGACGAGCTCATGCGCCAGATCGAGCGCGTCGCGGACGTCAACGAGCGCCTCGGCGGCGCGATCCGCGTGCTCGCCGGGACCGAGACGAACATCCTGCCCAGCGGCGCGCCGGACTACGACGACGAGCTGCTCGCCCAGCTCGACTGGGTGATCGCCTCCGTGCACACGTCGTTCGGCATGCCGGCGGAGGAGATGACGAAGCGGATGGTCGCGGCGATCGAGCATCCCTGGATCGACGCGATCGGCCATCCGACGGGGCGCAAGATCTCCTCGCGCCAGCCCTACGCGCTCGACGTCGACGCCGTCATCGATGCCGCGGCCCGCAGCGGCACGATGCTCGAGATCAACTCCGCGCCCGATCGCCGCGACCTGAACGACGTCCACGCGCGCGCGGCCGTGGAGGGTGGCGTGACGCTGCTGATCGACTCCGACGCGCACGGCGCCGAGCGCCTCGAGCACGTCCGCTGGGGCGTCGCGACGGCGCGCCGCGCGTGGGTCGAGCCCGCGCACGTCGCGAACACCCGCCCGTGGCCGCAGTTCGCCGCGCTGCGCAAGCGCGCGCGGAAGTAGGCCGGGATCGACGATGCCGCTGGCGCCGACGTCGATCCTTGCCGTGCAGCGGATCGCGGTGCCCGAGAACCGGATCACCGCGATCGTCGCCGTCTGCTGCGTCTGCACGGCCGATTCGCGGAAGAGCTCATCCGGCTCGTCGCGGGCGCCGAGTTTGAGAGCGAGACCGTCACGCGCAGCCGAGACCGGCTACTCGCGCTTCCCCGTCGGCCGCGCCGGCATCAGGGATCCATTCACGATCATCGGTCGAGATCAAGCGCAGGCCTGACGAACGTGGCCCGATCGCTCGGTGCTCGCGTTGCCGCCCGTGACGGAGTGACGGATCCAGCCGATCAAGCTGCCGCATCCGTCACTCGAGCATCGAACGCGTGAAGGAGCGACGGATCCAGCCGATCAAGTCGCCGCATCCGTCACTCGTGCACGCACCGGCACCGAGACCCGTACATCCCAGCCAGCGCGCCGGTCGCCTCGCCAGAGCCACCACCGGCCGACCGTTCCCGCGGCATCTGCCGACCACCACCTCTCCCTCGATGATGCCGTTCGCAAGCGAACGCTGGGGCTGGACGGTTGACGCGGCGATCCACGACCTCGCGTGACGGATTCGCCCGCGGCCCGCGGCGCGACTCAGCGCACGCCGCGCGCGATCCGCAGCGCGGCGGCCTTCGAGCGCGCGCCCTCGAGGCGCAGCGACAGCGGGCCGCGCTGCCAGAGCAGTGTGTCGCCGGCGAGCTGCAGCATCTCGGCCCAGTTCGTGCCGCGCGCGTCCGTGAACCCGACGCCGTGCGGGCGGCCGGCGAGCCAGACGCCCGGCTCGCCGCCGACCGACACGCGCTCGACCGACGTTCCCGGGCCGACGAGCTTGCCGACGGCGCGCGTCGCGTTCGTGCCGCGGAACATCGTCAGCAGCAGCCCGCGGCGCGTCAGCGCCGCGGGCGCCCCGCTCGCGCGTGGCTGGTAGACGAACGTCAGTGCGCCGCCGGCCGGAGGCACCCGGTGGTACGCCTCGTCGGGGGCCTCCAGCCCGGCGACCCGTGGCGTCACGAGCGCGAAGTCGACGAGCTCCTGCGCGCGCGCCGGCACCACGCGCCGGCCGAGCTCCAGCGCGCCGGTGCGCAGCGGCGGCAGCGGATCGACCGTGCGCTCGACGCGCACGCCGGCGATCCCTAGCGCGTCGCGCAGCGACGGCACGGCCGCGATCGCGCCAGCCGGCAGGAGGAGCGCGAGCGCGCCGGCGAGCGCGA
>JAUYGN010000089.1 GCA_030690545.1 Solirubrobacteraceae bacterium | reverse complement strand
GCCCGAGCCGTCGCCGGCCGCGCCGCAGCAGCCGCCGGTCCCGGGCGGGCGGATCGAGGCCGGGTCGGGGCTGCGCATCCGCACCGCCCGCGGGACGATCGTCAACACCGTGTTCCTGCTCAGCGTCAACACGCTGAACCTGCTGCGCGGCTTCCTCGTCGCGGCCTTCGTGACGACCGCCGAGTACGGCGTCTGGGGCGTCGTCCTCGTCGTCCTCTACACGCTGATGTTCCTGCGCCAGGTCGGCATCGGCGACAAGTACATCCAGCAGGACGAGCCCGATCAGGAGCTCGCGTTTCGCAAGGCGATGACGCTCGAGCTGTCGGTCGCGGGGATCGTGCTCGTCGCCGGCCTGATGCTCGTTCCGGGGCTGGCGGTGATCCTCGACAACGACGCGATCATCGCGCCGGCGCTGTTCGCCCTGCTCGTCGTGCCCGCCCAGGCGCTGCAGGCACCGCTGTGGATCTTCTACCGCGAGATGAACTTCGTGCGCCAGCGCAAGCTGCAGATCCTCGACCCGATCGCGGCGTTCATCATCGCCGTCGGGCTGCTGTTCGCGGGCCTGAACTACTGGTCGCTGATCATCGGCGTCGTCGCGGGGGCCTGGGTCGGGGCGTTCGTCTCGCTGCGCGCGTCGCCGTACCGCTTCCGCTGGACCTTCGATCGCACGACGCTGCGCTCCTACGCGTCGTTCTCCTGGCCGCTGTTCTTCGCCGGCGCGTCGGGGATCGTCGTCGGCCAGGGGCTGCTGATCGTCGGCGAGGCGAAGCTCGGCCTGGCGGGCGTCGGCATCATCGCGCTGGCGTCGACGATCTCGCAGTACTCAGACCGCGCCGACCAGGCGATCACGCAGACGATCTACCCCACGATCTGCGCGGTCCAGGACCGCGCCGAGCTGCTCTACGAGACGTTCGTCAAGTCCAACCGGCTGGCGCTCATGTGGGGCGCGCCGTTCGGGCTCGGGCTGGCGCTGTTCGCCGAGGACCTCGTCCGCTTCGGTATCGGGGAGCAGTGGCGGCCCGGCATCGGGCTGATGCAGGCGATCGGCGTCGCCGTCGCGGTCCATCAGGTCGGCTTCAACTGGGACGCGTTCTACCGCGCCCGCGCCGACACGAAGCCGATCGGGATCGCCGCCGCGATCGCGATCGTCGCCTACCTCGCGATCGCGCTGCCGCTGCTGGCCTCCGAGGGGCTGGCCGGCCTCGCGCTCGCGACGCTGATCGTCGAGGGCGTGAACTTCGCGGTGCGGATGTTCTACCTGCGGCGCCTGTTTCCGGACTTCCGCTTCCTGCGACACACTGCTCGCGCGCTGCTGCCATGCGTGCCGGCCGTCGCCCTCGTGCTCGGGCTGCGCCTCGCCTTCGGAGAGGAAGGCTCGCTGCCGGCCGCGCTCGCGCTGTTCGCGCTCTACGTCCTCACGACGCTCGCCGCGACGGCGCTCGTCGAGCGCCGGCTGCTGCGCGAGATCCTCGCCTACCTGCGCCGCCGGCCGGCGCCCGGCGCGACGGCCTGAGACCCGCATCGGTCGCCGTAGACAGCTCGCACCGCGTCTGGAAGGCTCTGCGCCGTGATCCAGCGATGAGCCGCCACCCCGACGAGCACGGCGGCCCTGAGCGCGTCGAGCGCCTGCTGCACAACATGGAGACCTACATCGCGCGCGTGCCCGGCTTTCGCCGCGCGCACGCCCGCGGGATCGGCGTGCGCGGCCACTTCACCGCGACGCCCGAGGCGGCGGCGCTGACGAGCGCCGAGCACATGCAGGGCGATCGGATCGAGGTCGTCGGGCGGCTGTCCAACTCGGCGGGCAACCCGTACAACGTCGATCGCGGCAGCGCCAAGACCGGCATCGTGATGGGGATGGCGGTCCGCTTCGCGCTGCCCTCCGGGGGCAACGCCGAGTGGGCGGCGCTGAGCCTGATCGACTTCCCCGCGCGCGTTCCCGAGGACTTCATCAAGCTGGCGTCGGCGCAGCGCCGCGGCCTGCCGACCGGCCTGCCGAACCCGGCGCGGATCGTGACCTTCCTGGCGACCCACCCGCACTGCCTGCGCGGCTTTCGCGACATCGTCGCGGCGCCGGCGCCGCGCAGCTTCGCGACCGCCGCCTACCGCGGGCTGCACGCCTACTACCTCGTCGACGCCGAGGGCAACCGGCGCGCGTTTCGCTACCACTGGGAGCCGGCGGCGCCGCACGATCCGATCACGCCCGAAGAGCACCGCGAGCTGCCGCCGTTCCACCTGCTCAGCGAGATCCGCGGACGGTTGGCGCGCGAGCCCGCCGAGTGGACGCTCGTCTTCGAGCTGGCCGAGCCCGGCGACCCCGTCGACGACCTGACCAAGCACTGGCCGAAGGATCGTCGCCGGGTGCGCGCCGGCACGCTCGTGCTCGATCGCATCCACGAGGACCAGCAGGCCGTCGACGACTCGATGTTCGACCCGACGCTCGTTCCGCCGGGCATCGAGCTGTCCGACGACCCGGTCCTGCACTTCCGCTCGGAGGCCTACGTGGAGTCCCAGCGGCGTCGCAACGGCGAGACGAAGCCGTCGATCGTGCTCGAGTAGCTCGCCGGGTCGGGCCGGCCGGGACGGCGGGTTCGGCGGCTACCGCACCGCGGCGGGCGGCTCGAGCATCGCGGCGACGTCCTGCAGCGACGCGGTTCGGCTCGCCTGGATCGCGCGACGCTCGCGCAGCGCGCGCCGCATCCCGGCCAGCGCGGCGAGCCGGCCGGCGATCTCGACCGGCACGAGCCGGCGCGGGCGGTTGGAGCGCAGCTCGCTCGCCCAGCGGCGCGCGAGCGGCCGCGCGGCGGCCTGCGGCAGGCAGCGCGTGGCGCACCAGGCGCTGTTGCGGGCGACGTAGAAGCGCGCGCGGGCGCGCGAGCGGGTCGTCGCCCCGAGCCGGTGGGTGACTCGCGCGGCCGGCACGAGCAGCGCGTGATAGCCCGCCAGCACCGCGCGGAAGGCGAGGTCGACGTCCTCGTAGTACAGGAAGAAGCGCTCCTCGTAGCCGCCGAGCCGCTCGAAGACGTCGCGCCGGAAGACCGGCGCCGCGCCGGGCGCGGCGAAGACGCGGTAGGGCTCGCTCGGAAGCGCGTCGAGCGGGCGGTCGCGCAGCAGCTTGTAGGCGAAGCCCTGCGGCGCGTACTGGTCGCCGGCGCTCTCGATCCGTCCGCTCGACGCGCTCACGAGGACGCTGCCCAGCGCCCAGGTCCGGTCGTCGCGCGGTGCCGCGGTGAGCCGTGCCAGCCAGTCCGGGGCGGGGGTCGCGTCGGAGTTCAGGACGCAGACCCAGGGCGCTGCGGTGCTGTCGACGCCGCGGTTGGCGCCGCCGCCGAAGCCGAGGTTGCTGCCGAGCGCCAGGCGCCGGACGTCGGGGTGGCGCGCGCGCAGCATCGTCAGCGACGCGTCGCGCGAGCCGTTGTCGGCGACGACGATCTCCTCGGGCGCCAGCGTCTGCGCGGCGAGCGCGGCGAGGCAGTCGGGCAGCAGCAGCTCGCCGTTGTAGTTGACGATGACGACGGCGACGCCGGAGCCGTCCGCGGCGGCGTCCACTATCGCGCCGGGTCGTAGCGGGCGATGAAGGCGTCGACGTCCGGGCTCGACAGCTCCTCGACGCGCTGCTTGACGACCTCGGTCGGCCAGTCCCACCACTTGATCCGCAGCAGCGCGTCGACCTGCTCGTCGCCGAAGCGCCGGCCGATCTCGCGCGCCGGATTGCCGACGACGATCGCGTAGGGCCGCACGTCCTTGGCGACGACGGCCTTCGTGCCGACGACCGCGCCGTCGCCGATCGTCACGCCGGACATCACCGTGCAGCCGTTCGTCACCCACGTGTCGCTGCCGACGACGATGTCGCCGTTGCCGTGCGTGAAGCCGTCCTCGTAGGCTCCCGGCAGCTCGAGCATCGCGCGCAGGCCGTACAGCGAGACCCACTCGACGCGGTGCAGGCCGCCGACGTAGAAGTCCGCGTCGGGCGCGACGGAGGCGAAGTTGCCGATGATCACGCGGCCCGTGTCGCCCTTGTACTTGACGACGTTCGGCGCGTAGTAGCTCATGTTGCCCATCACGAGCGTGCCGTCGGCGATGTGCTCGCGCGCCTTGTCCTGCAGCGCGACGGTGCCGTCGGCGTTGTTGAGCGTGCGGCGCAGGTGCTCGACGGCCTGCAAGCGGGACTTCAGGCGGCGCGCCTGCTGGGCGGCGCGCCGGGCCTTCAGGGCGGCGCGTCGGACCGGGCTCGGCATCGCGGGCAGTGTAGTGGTGCGGCGCGGCGTCAGGCCGCCGGCAGGCGTCGCCGGCGCAGCCAGACGAGGATCCCGAGGACGGCGAAGGCGAGCACCGCCACGACGGCGGTCGAGATCGGTCCGATGATGTCGCCGACCTCCTCGAAGCGGCCGCCCAGCGCGGCGCCGGTCGTCATCAGGACGGCGTTCCAGCTGCCCGCCCCGATCGTCGTGAGCGCGAGGAACAGCCCGATCGGCATGCCCGCCATCCCGGCCGGGATCGAGATGATCGAGCGCACGCCGGCCGCGCAACCCTACTCAGCGCGCCCAGCACCTCCGGCGGGCAGCGCCCAGCACCTCCGGCGGGCGGGGCGCCCGGTACGCTCGCCGTGATGGCTGGCGATCCCCTGTCGGAGGAGCTCTACGAGGCCAGGGCGCAGACGTACGCGGCGTTCGGCAACGGCACGATCGCGGCCCACGCGCAGCGCCTGCTGCCGCCCGGCGGACGGGTGCTCGACGTCGGCTGCGCCTCGGGCGGCCTGCTGGCCCTGCTGCGCGAGCGCGCCGGGCACCTCGCCGGGCTCGAGCTCTCCGCGACCGCGGCGAGCGCCGCGGCGGGCGTCGGCGACGAGATCGTGCACGGCGCGCTGCAGGACCCGCAGCTGCCGTTCGAGCCGGACTCGTTTGACCTCATCGTGCTCGCCGACGTGCTCGAGCACCTCGCCGATCCGGCCGCCGGCCTGCGCCGGGGGGCCGGCTGGTGTCGCCCCGGCGGCGCGATCCTCGTCAGCGTGCCCAACGTCGCGCACTGGCAGGCGCGGCTGACGCTGCTGCGCGGACGCTGGCCGCAGCACGACAGCGGCACGTTCGACGCCAGCCATCTGCGCTGGTTCACGCGTGACGCGCTGCGCGCGCTGCTCGTGGACGCCGGGCTGCGCGACGTCGAGGTGCACGCGATCGTCCCGGCGCTGCGCAACCACCTCGGCGCGCCGCGGCTCAGCGATCGCGTGGAGCCTGCGTGGCAGGCGCTCGGTCGCCGCCTGCCGGGGCTGCTCGGCTACCAGGTGATCGGGATCGCACGGCGACCCTGAGCGGTCAACCCGCGCCCATGAGGATCGGTGGTTGCCGGCTGAGCGCGTAGGCTGGCGCGACCATGGGCCTGCGCGACGTCCGCTACGACATGAACCACGGCGCCTCGCGGCGCATCCTGATGCCGACGCTGAAGCGCTGGGCGGCCTCGCACGCGCCCGACGCCGAGGTGCTCGAGGTCGGCGCCGGTCACTACGACCACCGACCGCTCTTCCGATGCACGCTGACGAAGTTCGACGCCGACACGTCGCAGAGCCCCGACATCGTCGGCGACGCGCACGCGATGCCGATCGACGACGACCGCTTCGACGGCGCGCTCGCGATCAGCGTGCTCGAGCACGTCGAGGACCCCTATCAGGTCGTGCGCGAGATGCACCGCGTGCTCAAGCCCGGCGCGCCGGTGCTCGCCTGGATCCCGTTCACGTTCGGCGTCCACGGCTTCCCCGAGGACGTCAGCCGCTTCACGACGTTCGGGATGCGGCGGCTCTTCGAGCGCGCCGGCTTCGAGGTCGTGCGGGTCGACGAGCGGCCCTACTCGGGTGCGTTCCTGCAGCTCTCCAACCTCGTCCACTTCGTCCTGCCGCGCACCGACCACCGCCGCTGGGTGCGCCCGCTCAACAAGGCGCTGTTCCTGATCGCGCGGATGGGCTACCCGCTCGACGAGCGCGTCGGCAAGCTCAAGCTCAAGACGCTCTACACCGGCGCCGAGATCGAGGCGCGCAAGCCGCTGGCCTAGTGGCCCGGTCGCAAGCGGTCGTCCCCATGCGCACGGGACGACCCTCAGCGGCGGGCGCCGAGCAGGCGGTCGACGCGCTGCATGACGAACGGCCCGAGCGTCGTGGCGAACATGTTCGTCATGTGCGTCGTGTCCTTGTGCACGAGCACGCCCCCGACGACCGGGAAGCACCACCGCGGGCCGCACATGTGCCGCGTCAGGTCGAACAGGTGCACGCGCCGCGCGCGGGTCCGGTTCGCGGCGACCGCCGCAGGGTCGCGACGCAGTGCCCGCGTGCGCGCGATCGCGCACACGTTGGCGGTCGCCCGGCGCGCGCGGACCGCCCGCTCGACGCAGAGCGGGGAGCGCGACGTCGTCACCGGCGTGTCGCGCAGGACGATGACCTGGCGCACCGTCCGGGGCAGGCGCAGCCAGGCCCGGATGAAGCCCTGGATCTCGTAGTTGCGGGCATTGCGCCCGGCGGGGGCGCGGACGCCCAGCCCGGCGAGCTGCGAGACGAACACGGTCTGCACCTCGGGACGGCGCTTGAACCAGTTGTGGACGGCCTGCCGCCAGCGCGCGCAGCTGTCGCGGCGCGCCTTCGGCCCGGCCGGCGTGGCGGTCGACAGCGGGCAGCCGGCACGCGTCAGGGAGTAGCCGCGCCAGCGCCGGGCCTGCGCGACGACCTCCAGCGCGCCGCGCCAGTGAGCGGCGTGGCTGTCGCCGATCAGCGCGATCGTGCGGTTGGCGATGTTCGGCCGGACGCCGAAGCCGCAGGTGTAGGGGACCCTGAGCGAGACGATCGTGCAGGGCGAGTTCGGCGACACCGCAGCCTGCTGAGGCGACGGGACGACCGCACGTCGCAGCTCGCGGTTGCGGCAGCGATAGCGCGGGTTGCGCGACGCGGCACCGAAGCAGGCCGGCTCGGCCAGCGGCCGGATCTGGGCGATCACGTTGCCGCGGTCGGGCGCCAGGTCGCTGCAGCTGGCAGGAACGGCGCATGACCATTCGGACTGCACCTGCCACGAGTAGCGCCCCTGCGTGAGGTTGACCGCCGACGGGGCGAAGACCGCCTCGACCGAGCGCTTGCTCGGGCGATGGACGTCGGCGTCGACGATCACGCTCTCGACGGTGACCCCGAACGGGTCGAGTCGCGAATACGCCAGCACCGGCGGCCTGTCCTCGTCGCCCTCGGCGTCGCCGCCGCGCTCGACGACGCAGATGCGCCCGCGCGGCGTCGGCAGGGTGCCGTAGAAGAACCGCACGCACAGCGCGCGGCCTGAGCCCGGCGCGAGCTGCGAGGCCTCCCACTCGCCGGCCGTCGTGATCCGCAGGACGAGATCGGTCCCGCGCTGACCCATCGCATACGAGCGGATGTCGAGCGGACTGGGCGCGGCATCGGCGGCGTCGGTGTGCGGCTTTGGCTCGCGGTTCGGCGTCGCGGCATGGCTCGTCGCGGGCACGAGCAGTGCGACGAGCACGCATGAGAAGAGTCTGAGGATGCGGTCGGCGGTGTTCACGGTTCGACATCATGCCCGGTCCGCATGTCGCCTTGTCGCGCTCCCACCGAGTACCGTTCCGAGAGACCTTCCGCGAAGGAGAAGCAATGACGTTGTTCCACGATTCACGCGTCTTCACGACGCTTGCCTTGATGATTTGCCTCCTGCTGGCGGGTCTTGTCGGAGCACCCGCAAGCCAGGCGCAATCCAAGGTCCGGTCCTTCAGCTGCGGCGACATGCCTCGCAGCCAGAACCCCGCCGGGTTGAATGGTGGCTACCTGACGAACATCCGCGTGCGGGGCATCTATCAGAACCGGACGAGCGCCTGCAGGTCGGGCAGGAGCCTCGCCCTCGCGTACTACAAGTGCCGTCGCGGCAAGAGCGTCCGGGGCTCGTGCAGCGGCAGGACGATCAACGGCTTGCGGTGCAGGGAATCCAACCGCACCGTCAGCGAGCGCGCCGGACAGCTCAACGCGACGGTGACCTGCACGAAGGGCTCCAAGCGCATCACGCATCGCTACCAGCAGAACCTGTTCCAGCAGTAGCCGGCGAGCGCTCAGGCGACGGCGGCGAAGCGCACGACGCCGCCGCCGTCGCGCTGCGGCTCGACGCGCCCGGCCGTGACGAGCAGGTCGACGTGGCCGAGCACCTCCGACAGCGTCAGATAGGCCTGCGTGACCGCGACGTTGCCCCATAGCGACCCCGCGATCTCGTAGGCCGTCAGCGGGCGGTCGGCGATCAGGCGACGGATCTTCTCCGCGCGGCGGGCGTGCAGGCGCAGGCGCTCGTCGATCAGCCTGACGTGGTCGGTCACCGGCTCGCCGTGGCCGGCGAGGACGAGATCGACGTCCTCCATCGCCCGCGTCGCGCGCAGCGACTCGATGTAGGTCTCCAGCGCGTGCGGGCGCGCGGGCTGCTCGTCGGTCGTCGCCTGCAGCGGCCGCGCGATCAGCGGGTTGGACGAGACGTGCTTGATCAGGTGATCGGCGCCGAGCACGATCGCGCGCTGCTCGTCGTGGAAGATCGTGTCCGACGGCGAGTGGCCGGGGCGGTGCAGGACGCGCAGCGTGCGGTCGCGCAGGCGCAGCTGCGAGCCGTCCGCGAGCGGTCGCGTGACGGTCGCCGGCGCGCCCCAGGCGCGGTAGCTCTGCGAGACGCCGAGCAGCGCCTGGCGCACGTCCTCTGGGACCCCGTGCTCGCGCATGATCCGCTCGGCGAACGCGTCGTCGGCGTCCATCGCCTCGCTCCAGCGCTGCACCCACGGCGCCAGCAGATCGAGCGCCGCGACGTCCGCGCCGCTGCGCCGGGCGAGGATCGAGACGAGCCCGAGATGGTCGATGTGCTGGTGGGAGATGACGATCAGCTCGAGATCCTCGACGCGCTTGCCGTGCGCGGCGAGCGCGCCCTCCAGCACGTCCAGCGCGGTGCCGGAGTTCGGTCCGCTGTCGACGAGCGTCAGCGGGTCATCGTCGATCAGGTAGGTGTTGACCCGGCCGATCCGAAACGGCGTCGGGATCGCCAGGCAGTGGATGCCGGCGTCGGCGGCGCGGGCCAGCGCCGCCTGCGCCTCGCTCATCGCGAGCACGAGCGTCGCGGGCCGACGCGAGCCGCCGTGCGGCGATGGCGTCGCGAGGATGCGCGATCGTCGTTGTCGCTCGGCTCTCGTCGAGCTACGGCGCGCTGTCGCGCCGTCATGAGCGAATGATCGCCAGGACCTCGTCGCGCCGGCGCTCCATGTCCTCGTAGGAGCTCATCGACTCCAGGCAGAGGCGCATCAGCGGCTCGGTGTTCGACGTGCGCACGTTGAAGTGCCAGTCGTCGTAGTCGACCGAGACGCCGTCGAGATGGCCGATCCGCGCGTCGGCGTACGTCGCCTCGATCGCGGCGAGCCTCGCCGGGGCGTCGTCGACGGTCGAGTTCACCTCGCCGGAGATGAAGTACGTCTCGCGATAGGGCTGAAGCAGCTCGGAGAGCTTCGCGCCCTCGACGCTCAGCAGCTCGAGGATCAGCAGCGCCGGGATCGTCCCGCTGTCGGCGCAGTAGAAGTCGCGGAAGTAGTAGTGGCCGGAGACCTCGCCGCCGAACATCGCGCCCTCGTCGCGCATGCGGGTCTTGAAGAAGGCGTGGCCGACGCGGTTGGGGTGCGGCGTCCCGCCGGCCCGCCTCACGGTGTCGGCGACGGCGCGGCTCGCGCGCACGTCGTAGAGGACCGCCTCGCCGGGACTCTTGCGCAGCAGCGACTCGGCGAGCAGCGCCGTCAGGAAATCGCCGTCGACGAACGCCCCGCTGTCGTCGATGAAGAAGCAGCGGTCGGCGTCGCCGTCCCAGGCGATCCCGAGGTCGGCGCCCTCCTGCACGACCTTGCGCATGATGAACGCGCGGTTCTCGGGCAGCAGCGGGTTGGGCTCGTGGTCGGGGAACGCGCCGTCCGGCGTCCAGTAGGCGGTGACGAGGTCGAGGCCGAGCTGCTGCAGCAGCGGGCCGACCATCGGCCCGGCCATCCCGTTGCCGCCGTCGACGACGACGCGCAGCGGCTTGACGGCGCTCGGGTCGACGAACGTCAGCGCGTCGGCCTGGAAGTCGGCGTAGATCTCGACCTGCTCGACGGTGCCCGGCGTCCCAGCGGGTGCGCCCAGGCCGGCCTCGATCGTGCGGCGGATGTCCTGGATGCCGGCGTCGCCGCTCAGCGCGATCGCGCCCTCGCGGACGAGCTTCGCGCCCGTGTAGGCCTTCGGGTTGTGCGAGGCGGTGCACATCAGCCCGCCGTCGAGCGCGCGCGAGCCGACGAGCCAGTAGAGCATCTCGCTGCCGACCTTGCCGGCGTCGACGACGGTCGCGCCCTCGGCGACGATGCCGTCGCGGTAGCGCGCGGCGAGCTCGGGCGCGCTGAGGCGCATGTCGCGGCCGAGGCCGATCCGCAGCTCGGCGACCGGCTTGCCGCCGAGCTCGGACAGCACGCGCGCGAACGCGCGTCCGACGGCTTCCGCGACGTCGCCGTCGATCTGCTCGCCGTACAGGCCGCGGATGTCGTACGCCTTGAAGATCTCGCTCGGAACGGACACGGCGGCAAGGGTAAAGCCTGAGCTGCGACCGGCTCGACGCGGGGTTCCGCCGGGGGGTCTTCGAGGGAACGTCCAAATGACGGACGAAAACTCGACGACCCCCGGAGCGGCGCGCGATCGGCGGCATCGAGCGAGGTCCTAGACTCAGCGGCCATGTCCGGGCACTCAAAATGGGCGTCGATCAAGCACAAGAAGGCGGTCGTCGACTCGCGGCGCGGCAAGCTGTTCACGAAGCTCGCCCGCGCGATCACGACCGCCGCCCGCGACGGCGGCGGCGAGCTCGAGGGCAACCCGTCGCTGCAGCTCGCCGTCCAGAAGGCGAAGGACGCGTCGATGCCGAAGGACAACATCGAGCGCGCGATCGCCAAGGGCACCGGCGCCGGTGCCGACGCGGCGGCGATCGAGGACGTCATGTACGAGGGCTACGGACCCGGCGGCGTGGCGCTGCTGATCGAGGCGATGACCGAGAACCGCAACCGCACCGGTGCCGACGTGCGCTACCTGCTGACCAAGCACGGCGGGAGCCTCGGCGAGCCCGGCTCGGTCTCCTACCTGTTCGACAAGCGCGGGCTGATCCTGATCGACGGCGAGCGCTACGGCGAGGACGATCTGCTGCCGGCGATCGAGGCCGGCGCGCAGGACATCGCGGCCGAGGACGGCATCTTCGAGGTCACGACCGAGCCGACCGACCTGACCTCCGTGCGCGCCGCGCTCGAGCAGGCCGAGATCGAGCTGCGATCGGCCGAGCTGGCCTGGCTGCCGAAGGCCCGCGTCCCCGTCGCCGAGGGCGACGCGGCCAAGCTCATGCGGCTGATCGACGCGCTCGAGGACAACGACGACGTCGACGCGGTGCACGCGAACTTCGACATCGACGCCGACGTGCTCGAGCGCGTCGTGGGATAGCGCTACCCGGCCGGGCGCGCCGGCGGCGGCCGGCGAGCGCGAAACAGCTTGTGCCCGCCGGGCAGGCCCTTGATCCGGCGCTCGCCGGCGAACGACCACGCGAGATCGCGGCCGACGGCGTCGTGCGTCGCAGCGTCGACGAGCACGCTGCCCGGCCGGGCGATCGCCGTCAGGCGGCCGGCGATCGTGACGGCGCGTCCGTAGACGTCGCCGTTGAGCTCGCGCGCGTCGCCCGAGGCGACGCCGGCGCGCAGGCGCGGGAAGCCCTCGTCCTCCGCGCCCGCCGCCTCGACGAGCTCCAGCAGCGAGCGCACGAGCGCCGCCGGGCCGGGGGAGACGAGCATCACCGCGTCGCAGACCGTCTTGACCATCCGCACGGGCGGCTGCAGCGCGCTGCCGGCGAGATCCTCCAAGCGCCGCGCGACGCGGCCGAGCTCGTCGGCCGGCAGCTCACCGCCCAGCCAGCCCAGCCCGACGAGATCCGCGAAGCCGACGCTGACCGGCGCCCCGCTCGCCAGCGCGGCGGCGTCGAGCGTGTCGCTGCGGCCGAGCTCGCGCAGGTGCAGCGACAGCGCATGCTCGAGCGACGGCGCCAGCGCCTGCACGGCCGTCGTCATGCGCTCCGCCTGCGGCGCCGGCGGCCGGCCGGCGCTCGCGTCGCCGTCGAGCAGCCGCGCGGCGGTGGCGACCTGCGCCATCGCCCGTCCGATGACGCGGTTGACGTCGATCACGCGCTCGGCCGGCAGACCCGCGTCGAGCGCGGCCCGCAGGCGCCGCGCCAGCGCGAGGTCGGCCTCGCCGAGGCAGCGTGCCTGAGGATCGACGCGCGCCAGCCCGAGCGCCGCGTGCGCGTCGACGACGAGCCCGACGTCGACGCCGGCCTGCGCGGCGATCTCGCGTGCGCTGTAGCGCGTCTCGCGCGCGGGTCCCTCGACCTCGTCGAGCGGGTCCTCGGCCTTGCGATCGACCGAGCGGCGCATCAGCCGTGCCTGTGCCGCGTGACCAGTTCGAGCGTGTCGTCGAAGAGGGCCATGCCGTCACACGTTTCGATGCGTTAGCTGTTCAGCCTGCGCCGGATGACGACGTCGCCGACGAGCGACCCCAGCGGTCCGCCCGTGACGACCGTGACCGCCGGGAACCACCAGCCCCAGAGCCGGTCGTAGGCGCCCTTCGCGCACAGCGCGACCAGCGCGATGAACAGCAGGCCGTGCGTCATGCCGATCGGGAACACGGGGATGTCGAGATCCGCGAACCGGTGCAAGAGCAGCGGCACGAGCAGGACCGCGTCGATGATTGCCAGCGGCAGGATGACGTTCAGGCGGCGCCTGATGATTTCGGGGCTCACCGGCCGGAAGCGTAGAGGCATCCGACGCGGCGCGCAGAATCACGGTCAGATGATCGTCCTCGGCATCGATCCCGGCACCGCGAACACCGGCTTCGGCGTCGTGCAGCGCCGCGGCAGCCGCCTCGTCGCGCTCGACGGCGGCGTCATCACGACCCGCCCCGAGGCTCCGCCGCAGATCCGCCTCGCGAACATCCACCGCCGCGTGAGCGAGCTGCTCGACGAGCACAAGGTCAGCGTCCTCTCGATGGAGGACGTCTACTTCGGGCGCAACGTCTCCAGTGCGCTGGCCGTCGGCCAGGCGCGCGGCGTCGTCATGCTCGCCGCCGGCCAGCGGCGCCTGCCGTGCGTCTCCTACACGCCGCAGCAGATCAAGTACGCCGTCTGCGGGGCCGGGCGGGCGGAGAAGGACCAGGTCGGACGGATGGTCCAGATGCTGCTGTCGCTCGAGTCCCCGCCGCGGCCCGACCACGCCGCCGATGCGCTGGCGATCGCGATCTGCCATCTCAACGGCGCGCCGCATGCCGCCGCCGTCGCGGAGAGCATGATGGTCCCCGAGCAGGCCGATGAGGAGATCCAGGTGTTTCGCAACGACGGCTCGCGCGGCCCGGTCGCCGGCAGCGGCGACGAGGGACGGCGTGGTCCGATCACCGGCACGGGCGACCTGCCCGCGACATCGCCGCCGGACGAATGATCGCCCTGCTGCGCGGCGAGGTCGCCGTCCGCCGTGTCGACCACGTCGTCGTCCTGGCGGGCGGCGTCGGCTACCGGCTCGCCGTCTCGGCCGAGACGCTGCGCCGCGTGCCGGCGGTCGGCGGGTCGATCGCGCTGCACAGCCATCTCGTCGTGCGCGACGACGCGCTCGCGCTGTACGGCTTCGCGAGCGAGGAGGAGCGCGACCTGTTCCTGGCGCTGATCAGCGTCCAGTCGGTCGGCCCGAAGGTCGCGCTCGCGGTGCTCAGCGCAGGCACCCCGCGCGAGCTCGTCGCGGCGCTCGCGGCCGGCGACGCCGCCCGGCTGCAGGCCGTGCCCGGCATCGGCAAGCGCACCGCCGAGCGGATCATCGTCGAGCTGCGCGAGAAGGTCGGCGGCGGCGACGGCGACGGCGACGAGGAGATCGTCATCACGCGCGCCGACAGCCCGCGACGGCTCGCGCGCGACGGGCTCGTCGAGCTTGGCTTCAGCCACGTCGAGGCCGACGAGCTGCTGCGCGACCTCGTCGCCGAGACCGCCGAGGAGCTGCTCTCGCAGGCGCTCAAGGCGTCGCGGTCCTCGCGCGCGGCCGCAGTCGTCGAGCCCGTCCGCGACGGTCAGCAGAGCAACGGAGCGCAGCCATGACGTCGTCGTTTCCGCGCATCCAGAGCCCGCAGCTGCTCGAAGAGGAAGAGGAGCACGATCGCTCGCTGCGCCCGCGCCAGCTGGCGGACTTCGTCGGCCAGGAGTCGCTCAAGGAGCAGCTGTCGATCTCGATCGCCGCGGCCCGCGCCCGCGACGAGCCGCTCGACCACGTCCTGCTCGCCGGCCCGCCGGGCCTCGGCAAGACGACGCTCGCGCAGATCGTCGCAGCCGAGCTCGACGCGCCGTTCGTGCAGACCGCCGGGCCGGCGCTCGAGCGCAAGGCCGACATCGCCGCCTTCCTGACCGCGCTGGAGCCGCGCAGCGTCTTCTTCGTCGACGAGATCCACCGCCTCCAGCGCGCGCTGGAGGAGACCTTCTACCCCGCGATGGAGGATCGCCAGCTGCCGATCACCGTCGGCCTCGGCGCGGGCGCGCGGATCGTGACGCTCGAGCTGCCGCCGTTCACGTTGATCGGCGCGACGACGCGCACCGGCCTGCTGACCGCGCCGCTGCGCGACCGCTTCGGCCTGCAGCACCGGCTCGAGCACTACGGCATCGACGACCTCGCGACGATCGTCGAACGCTCCGCGCAGATCCTCGACGTCGGGCTGCAGCGCGACGGCGCGCTGGCGATCGCCGGGCGCAGCCGCGGCACGCCGCGCGTCGCCAACCGGCTGCTCAAGCGCGTCCGCGACTACGCGGAGGTGCGCCGCGGCGGCATCGTCGATGCCGGCGCGGCCGACGCGGCGCTGGCGCTGATGGAGATCGACGACCTCGGGCTCGACCGCCTCGACCGCGAGCTGCTGCGCGCGCTGTGCGTGAAGTTCGAGGGCGGGCCCGTCGGCCTGTCGACGCTCGCCGTGACGGTCGGCGAGGAGCAGGACACGATCGAGGACGTCTACGAGCCCTACCTGCTGCAGTGCGGCCTGCTCAAGCGCACGCCGCGCGGCAGGGCGGCGACGAAGCGCGCCTACGAGCACATCGGCATGCAGCCGCCGGCTGACACGACCGTCAGCCTGTTCTAGAGACTCGCATCACCAACGACGAAGGGGAGGTGGTCGCCGTGCGACCGACCCGGACAATGCTCATCGGCGCTCCGCTCGCGGTCGCGCTCGTCGTCGCAGCGGCCGTGCCGGCCGGTGGCGCCGACGCCGGCGACCCGCAGGCAAGAGCCGCGGTGAGCGCGAAGGCGGCGGCGAGCGCGAAGGCGGCGGCGAGCACGACCGCGCCGCGGGGCGTCGCCTACGGTGGCGTCGCGCCCGGCAACTGGCCGGTCGTCGTCATCGTCAACAAGGCCGCGACCCGCGTCGAGCGGGCGCTGATCGGCCTCGACGTCGCCTGCACGTCGGGCGACGGCTTCGGCACCTCGGACGGATTCCAGCGGCTGCGGATCAGCAAGACCGGGCGCTTCAACGCGAGCTTCGGACCCGAGCGCGTCGACGCCGGCGGCGTTCCCGCCGACATCGAGAGCAAGGTCGTCGGCCGGCGCGAGAAGGGGCGCATCACGATGCGCGGCACCTGGAGCCTGAAGGTCACGGTCTACGAGGCCGACGGGTCGACGGTTGCCGACACCTGCGAATCGGGCCTCGTCAGGTGGACGGCGACCCAGTGAGCCGGGGCGAGGGCCTTCACCTGAGGTTAAGCCGCGCTTGACTACGCTTAGCAGCGCCATGGCCCATCTGTTCATCTGCCCCAACTGCGGCAACCGCAGCTCGGAGACCGACCGCACCGCCGGGTTCACGCGCCAGGCGAAGGGATGCTCGAAGTGCGGCTTCGGCTTCCTCTTCGAGCTGCTCGACGACTACTACCCGGCGCCCAACGCGGCATTCTTCGTCTGCGATCAGCAGGGCCGCGTGATCGGCTGCGGCCGCGGCTCCTTCGAGCTGACCGGCCTCAACGACGAGCGCGTCATCGGCCGTCACGCCAACGAGGTCCTCGGTCTGCGCTTCGACGACGAGAGCGACCATGTCGGCACGGTGCTGGAATGGGGCGTGCGGGCGCTGGGCAAGCGCGTCAGCGTCAACGCCGAGGGCGACCTGCCCGCAACGGCGACCGCCGACCTGTTCCCCGCCTACGACGATGACGGGGGACTGCTCCTGGTCCTCACGCCCGGCAAGTAACCTGCCCCGCGTGGTTCATCCGTGACCAGTCGTCGCCGCCATTTCTTCGTGCTGCTGCTCGTGGCGGCGCTGCTCGTCTCGTCGGCCGTGATCATCGTCACGAAGCCGACGAAGCTCGGCCTCGACCTGCAGGGCGGCGTCGAGCTCGTCTACCAGGTCAAGGCGCGCGCCGGGCAGCCGCCGCCGACGTCGGAGTCGATCGAGAGCGCGATCGACGTCATGCGCGAGCGCGTCGACCAGCTCGGCGTCGCCGAGCCGGAGCTGCAGCAGTCCGGCAGCGATCAGATCAACGTCGCGCTCCCGGACGTCTCCAACCTGCAGGAGGCGATCAAGCAGGTCGGCACTGTCGCGCAGATGGCGTTCTATGACTGGGAGCCGAACGTCATCGGGCCCGACGGCAGGCCCGACCCGTCCAACCCCCAGGTCACCGGCGGCGGTGGGGCGGCCGGCAGCGAGGTCGTCGCGCATGAGCTCTTCGACGCGCTCGAGATCGCCGAGAAGCGTGACCCCGAGCCAGATCTGAACACCTCGCGCGACGGACCGCTGTACTTCGCCGTCGACCGTGACAAGGAGGAGGTCTTCGGGCTCGGCGAGGAGTCGCGCGCGGACGCCATGGCCAACGTGCCCGCGGCGCGGCGGGGCGACGCCGAGGTGATCACCGTCCAGCCAGGCACGGTGCTCCTGCGGGCCGAGAAGCGCGGCAGCGAGGTGCCGTCGGACCGCTGGTTCGTCCTGCGCGACGACGTCGCGCTCGAGGGCCGGGAGATCAGGAACCCCGAGCAGAACTTCGACCGCGGGGCGACCGGCTCCGGCGGGCCGATCGTCACGTTCGAGTTCACCGACGCGGGCCGCAGGACCTGGCAGCAGGTCACGCGGGAGATCGCCGAGCGCGGCAGCGCCAGCGTCGGCATCCTGCCCGGCCAGAGCGCCCAGGACGTCAACCAGCACTTCGCGATCGCGCTCGACAACGAGCTCGTCTCGGTCCCGTTCATCGACTTTCGCCGCAACCCGGACGGGATCGACGGGCGCACCGGCTCGCAGATCGAGGGCGGCTTCACGATCCAGACCGCGCAGGAGCTCGCCAACGTCCTGAAGACCGGCGCGCTGCCGGTCCAGCTCGAGCTCATCTCGAGCTCGCAGATCTCCGCCACGCTCGGCCAGCAGGCGCTCGACCGAGGTCTCGTCGCCGGCGCCGCCGGCTTCATCGTCGTCGCGCTGTTCCTGCTCACCGTCTACCGCCTGCTGGGCGTCATCGCGGTGATCGCGCTGGCGATCTACGGCGTCTACTTCGTCGCCCTGATGAAGCTCATCCCCGTCGTGCTCACGCTGCCGGGGATCGCCGGCCTCGTCCTGACGCTGGGGGTGGCCGCTGACGCGAACATCGTGATCTTCGAACGCGTCAAGGAAGAGGTGCGCGCGGGAAGATCGATCTCCGCCAGCATCGCCACGGGCTACAAGAAGGGCCTGACGGCGATCATCGACGCGAACGTCGTGATCGTGATGGTCGCGTTCATCCTGTTCGTGCTGGCGACCGCGGGCGTGCAGGGGTTCGCGCTGACGCTCGGCCTCGGCGTGATCGTCTCGCTGTTCACCGCCGTCGTGGCGACGCAGGCGATCCTCGGCACGATGGGCACCGCGCGATGGCTGACGAAGCCGTCGGCGCTGGGTGCCGGCCGGCCGAAGGGCGACCGTCTGAAGATCGACTACATGGGCTACTCGAAGTGGTTCTTCGCCGCCTCGGGCGTGATCCTCGTGATCTGTGCGCTGGCGCTCGGCTCGAAGGGGCTCACGTTCGGCATCGACTTCGAGTCCGGGACGCGGATCAACGCCACGACCAGCGGGCAGGTCGACGAGCGGGCCGTCCGCGAGGTGCTGCGCGGCGAGGGGCTCGGCGACGCGAAGATCCAGCGGGTCACGAGCGACGGCGCCGCCGAGAACACGAGCGAGTTCCAGATCTCGACGGAGAGCCTGCGACCGACGCAGATCAGCGGGATCTACGATGCGCTCGAAGGCGGGCTCGAGCTCGCCGACACGCCCAGCTCGACGTCGATCGGCCCGACGTTCGGCAGATCCGTCGCGAACTCGGCGATCATCGCGATCATCGCGTCGCTGTTCGTGATCTCCGCGTACCTGGCGCTGCGCTTCGAGCCCAAGTACGCGGTTCCCGTGCTGATCGGCGTCGCCCACGACATCCTCATCACGGCCGGCATCTACGCGTTCCTCGGCCAGGAGGTGTCGACGGCGACGGTCGCGGCGTTGCTGACCATCTTGGGCTATTCGCTGTACGACACGATCATCGTGTTCGACCGCATCCGAGAGAACGTGCCGCGGATGCCGCGCGCCACCTTTGCGCAGATCGTCAACCGCTCGATGGCCGAGGTCATCGTGCGCTCGCTGGCGACGACGTTCTCGACGGCGCTGCCGGTCCTCATGCTGCTGCTGTTCGGCGGCGAGACGCTCGAGGCGTTCGCCGTCGCGCTGCTGATCGGCACGCTGTCGGGCACGTACTCGTCGATCTTCATCGCCGGGCCGGTGCTGACGGCCTGGAAGGAGCGCGAGCCGATCTACCGTCGCCGCACGGCCGCTGCGCTGCTCGAGGGCAACGGCTTCATCCCCGCGTATGCCGCCGTGCCGGGCGACGTCGGTCACGCCGAGCCGAAGTCGCGGCCGCCGCGCGCTCGACGTGTGACCGCGCCCGAGGATCCGGAAGGCAACGTCTCCCGTGAGGAGTTCGAGGAGATGGTGCGCGACCTGCACGTCGACCCGCCGGGATCGGCGAGCGCGGCGGTCGTCGACCGCGCCAAGCCGGCCAAGCGCACGCCCAAGCCGGCCGCGCCGCGCGACCCGTCGGCCGATGCGCAGCCCGAGGATCTCGTCTCGCCGCGCGACCCGGAGGCCGCGCCCAAGCGCAAGCGTCCGTCGACCGCGGCGAAGCGCAAGGGCAAGCATGGGAGGCCGCGCTGATGGGTGTACTCGCTTGGGTCATGATGGGCATCGCGCTGTGGCATTTCATGGTCTTCCTGCCCGATCGCTGCTGGGCCGGGATCATCGGGGGATTCCTTGGCTGCCTGTTCGGATCGCTCCTGTTCGGCCTGGCGATCCACGGCTTCTCCGTGCCCGGGCGTGCCGACACGGACTTCATGACCGCGATGGAGGGCGTGCCCGGCGCGGCGATCGGGTTCGCGTTCGTCTACTGGATCGGCGTGCGCCAGGAGAACGCCGCCGCCGCGCGCGAGGCCGAGGACGAGCAGGAGCTGCCGGCGACGTAACGGTTGCAGCGGCAGGGATCGGCCCGCCGCGCTCGTAGTCCGCTCGCATGACGACGAAGGGAGCGGGCTCACAGCGCATCGTCCTGCTCAGACAGCCACGGCCGGCGCGCGAGCTCGCCGATCAGCGCCCGTTGCCGGGCCCCGCCGATCAGCGCCCGTTGCCGGGCTCCGCCGATCAGCGCCCGCTGGCGGGCCTCGCCGATCGCCGTTGCGCGCAGCAGGTGCATCCGTCCCGGGCCGCCACCACGCAGAAGACCGCGATGAGCCCACCGCAGCAGAACGGCTGGACGATCCGGCGGCTGACCGGTGCCGCCGTGCTCGGCGCGGCCGCCGCGACCGCCGGCGGCGTCGTGTTCCTGTCGAGGTTCGGCGTCTTCGGTGCCAGCGACAGCCCGTTCCTGGCCGTCGGGTTCGGCCTCTTCGTGATCGGCATGGTCGTCTTCTGCGCAGCGCTGATCGCGCTGCTCGGAACGGGCATCGGCGCCGTCGCCGAGCAGCGCGGCTGGGCGCCCGCGGCGATCGCCGTGTTCGCCCCGCTGGCGCTGTGCTGGCTGCTGTACCTCGCCGGCCTGGTCGGCTACGCGATCCCCGCCGTCGTCTCGCTCGTCCTGATCGGCGGGTTGATCGCGGCGCTGAAGTAGCGCGTCGCAGCGGCGCGCGGACGGTTCCGTCCCGGGCTGCGCGTAGCGTCCCGGCCGTGCCGCCGGACCCACCACGCCTGCAGATCGCTCCCTGCGACCTCGACGCCGTCTTCGCGCTGCAGCGCGAGCTCGGGGTCAGCCACGCGCTTGGGCAGGTGCTCGTGCGGCGCGGATTCGCCGACGCCGGCGACGCGCGCGCCTGGCTGGCCGCCGAGGAGCGCCACGACCCGTCGGCCTTCGACGGCATCGGCGACGTCTGCGCGCTGGTCCTCGACCACGCGCGCGCGGGCCGGCGGATAACGATCCACGGCGACTACGACGTCGACGGCGTCTGCTCGACGGCGATCCTCGTCGGGGTGCTGCGCACGCTCGGCGCCGACGTCGACTGGTTTCTGCCCAGCCGCGCCGAGGACGGCTACGGACTGTCGACGGCGACCGTGCAGCGGCTCGCCGCGCGTGGCACGCGGCTGCTGATCACCGCCGACTGCGCGATCACGGCCGTCGAGCAGGTGGCGGCCGCCCGCGCCGCCGGGATCGACGTCGTCGTGACCGATCACCACAGCCCGCGTGCCGACGGCGTCCTGCCCGACGCGCCGCTCGTCCACCCGGCGATCTGCGGCTATCCGTGCGTCGACCTGTGCGCAGCGGGCGTCGCCTACAAGCTGTCCGCCGCGCTGCTGGAGGCCGCCGGCGAGGACCCGGCGCGCGCCGACGGCGACCTCGATCTCGTCGCGCTCGCGACGGTCGCCGACTGCGTGCCGCTGCGCGGGGAGAACCGCCGCCTCGTGCGGGCCGGCCTGCGCGCGCTGGCGGCGACGAAGCGCCCCGGGCTGCGCGCGCTGATGCGCGTCGCGCGCGCCGATCCGGCGCGGATCGACGCGACCGCGGTCGGCTTTCGCCTGGCGCCGCGGATCAACGCCGCCGGTCGCCTGGAGCGCGCCGACGCCGGCCTCGAGCTGCTGCTGACGGCCGACGAGATCCGCGCCGCCCAGATCGCCGACGAGCTCGACCGGCTGAACTCCGAGCGCCGCCTGACCGAGACGCGGATCCTCTTCGAGGCCGAGGCGATGGTCGCCGCGCAGCAGTCGTCCGAGCGCGGCGAAGCGAGCAAGCCCGCGGCCTACGTGCTCGCCGGGGAGAACTGGCACAAGGGCGTGATCGGGATCGTCGCGTCGCGGATCGCCGAGCGCCACCACCGTCCGACCGTGCTCGTCGCGCTCGGGGCGGGCGGGACGGATGCGCGCGGCACCGGCTCGGGCCGCTCGATCCCCGGGTTCGACCTGCTGGCGGGCATGAACGCCGCGAGCGCGCACCTCGAGCGCCACGGCGGCCACCGCGCCGCCGCCGGCTGCGAGCTGCTCGCGTCGCAGGTCGACGCCTTCCGGGTCGCCTTCGAGGCTCATGCGGCCGCCACGCTGACGCCGGACGATCTCGTTCCCAAGCAGCGCGTCGACGCCGTCGTCGCCGGCGACGAGGTCGGGTTGCGGCTGGCCGAGGAGCTCGAGCGCCTGGCGCCGTTCGGGATCGGCAACCCCGGTGTCCGGCTGCTCGTGCCGGCCGCTCGCTGCAGCGACCCGCGCACGATGGGCGAGGGCGGCAAGCACGTGCGCTTCACCGTCAGCGCGGGCGGCGCGCGAGCCCGCGCCGTCGCGTTCGGCCAGTCGAGCATCGACTGCGACCAGCCGCTCGACGCGACGTTCTCGCTCGAGCTCAACGAGTACAACGGCAGCGTCGAGCCGCGCCTGCTGCTGCGTGACGCGCGCCCGAGCGCGCCGCCGCCGATCACGCTCGTCGGGGAGCCCGACGACTACCTCGCGGCCGCGCTCGCCGAGCTCACCCGCCCGCTGCACGCGCCGGCATCGGTGGCGCCGGCGCGGCTCGATCCGGCGGCGGGCATCCGCGATCGGCGCGGGGGCGGCATCGCCGGCACGATCGCCGCGCTCGTCGCCTCCGGCGAGCCGGTGCTCGTCGTCGCCGCCGACGCGCCTGCCCGCGCGCGCCACCTCGCGCCGATCCTCGGTGGCTTCGCGCTGTGCTCGCACGAGGCGCTCGAGCGCGACGCCGCGCTCGCCTGGCCGGCCGGCGTCGGGTCGCACGTCGTGATGCTCGACCCGCCGGCCGCGCCGCTGCGGGCCTTCGGCGCGATGACGCACCTGGCCTGGGGTCCGCCTGAGCTACGCTTCGCGCGACAGATTCACGAGCGGGAGTACGCACTTCGTGCTTCGCTCACCGCGACGTACCGGGCCCTGCGGGCTGCGGGCGAAGCGGCGGGCGAGGAGCTCGAGAGGCTGCTTCGCGGCGACGCGACGACGCCCCGGCCGGCGACTCTGGCCGGCCGCGTCCTCAGGGTCCTCGCGGAGCTGCAGCTCGTCAGCCTCGACCCGGCCAGCAGGACCGTGACGGTCCCGACCGCGCAGCGCACCGCGCTCGAGCGGTCGGAGGCGTTTCGGGCATACCAGCAGCGCTACGAGGACGGTTGCAGATTTCTGAGCGAGGTGACAGCAGCGGCGGCGTAAGAGCCCCGGCCCGTCAGCGGGTCGTCGCGATGCCGCGCGTACCCGTCGACGCGGTCCGGTCGGAGCATCATCCGTCGGTCCAGCGTGCGGATCTCACCGAGCTCGAGCGCGGTCTGCTGTCGGACGTCTTCGCGATCGTCGAGGAGCACGCCGACGCCTCCGCGATGGCGATCGATCGCAAGCTCGTCGAGTCGGCGTTCGTGTTCGCCTGCGAGCACCATGCCGATCAGCGCCGGATGTCGGGCGAGGAGTTCATCGTCCATCCGGTCGGCGTCGCGAAGATCTGCGCGGGCATGCGCCTGGACACCGAGACGCTGTGTGCCGCGCTGCTGCACGACACCGTCGAGGACACGTCGGCGTCGCTCGTCGAGGTGCGCCGCGTGTTCGGCGACGAGATCGCCAACCTCGTCGACGGCGTCACGAAGCTGACCGGGATCGTCTTCCAGTCGCGCGACGAGGCGCAGGCCGAGAACTACCGCAAGATGATGGTCGCGATGGCCAACGACGTGCGGGTCATCCTGATCAAGCTCGCCGATCGCCTGCACAACATGCGCACGATCGCGGCGATGCCCAAGCAGAAGCAGATCGACAAGGCGAAGGAGACGCTGGAGATCTACGCGCCGATCGCGCACCGGCTCGGCATCCACGCGATCAAGTGGGAGCTCGAGGACCTCGCCTTCGCCGCGCTGCACCCGCGCAAGTACCAGGAGATCAAGGGCCTGGTCAACCAGCAGCGCGACGAGCGCGAGGCGTATGTCGAGAAGGCCGGCGCGTACCTGCGCGGCGAGCTGGAGGCGCTCGGCATCGAGGCCGACATCTCCGGGCGCGCGAAGCACTTCTACTCGATCTACTCGAAGATGACGAAGAAGGGTCGCGAGTTCAACGAGATCTACGACCTGACGGCGATGCGCGTGATCGTCGACTCGGTGAAGGACTGCTACGGCGCGGTCGGCGTCGTGCACTCGCTGTGGAAGCCGCTGCCGGGGCGCTTCAAGGACTTCATCGCGATGCCGAAGTTCAACATGTACCAGTCGCTGCACACGACGGTGATCGGGCCTGAGGGGCTGCCGCTGGAGATCCAGATCCGCACGCGCGAGATGCAGGACATGGCGGAGTTCGGCGTCGCCGCACATTGGATCTACAAGGCCGGTGCGCCCGGCAAGGGCGGGACGGCCGGCGGACCGAACTCCGACGGCGACGCGAAGCTCAACTGGCTGCGCTCGATGCTCGAATGGCAGCAGGACACGTCCGATCCCAAGGAGTTCATGGACGCGCTGAAGGTCGACCTGATCGAGGACGAGGTCTACGTCTTCACGCCCAAGGGCGAGGTCAAGAACCTGTCGGCCGGCGCGACGCCGCTGGACTTCGCCTACGAGGTCCACACCGACGTCGGCCACCGCTGCGTCGGCGCGAAGGTCAACGGCAAGCTCGTGCCGTTGCACTACGAGCTGAGGTCCGGCGACATCGTCGAGGTGATGACCTCAAACCGCGAGCGCGGCCCGTCGCGCGACTGGCTGGCGGTCGTCCGCACGACCCGCGCGCGCAACAAGATCAAGCAGTGGTTCAAGGCCGAGTCGCGCGACGACACCGAGCACACGGGGCGCGAGATCCTGCAGGAGCAGCTCAAGAAGCGCGGCCTGCCGTCGTCGAAGATCGTCTCGTCGCCGCTGCTGGCCGACGTCATCCGCGAGATGGGCTTCAAGAAGGCCGACGACTTCTACATCGCGCTGGGCGGGGCGAAGATCTCGGCGAAGATCGTCGTCAACAAGATCATGCAGCGCCTCAAGCAGGGCGAGGCAGCCGAGGGCGAGACACGCACGATGGCCGAGGACCTGCTCTCGACGCGCCGCCAGCGCCGCCAGCCGACGAGCACGTCGACGCAGTACGGGATCGCCGTCGATGGCGTCGACGACGTCATGCTGCGCCTGGCGAAGTGCTGTCGCCCCGTGCCGGGCGACCCGATCGTCGGCTACATCTCGCTCGGTCGCGGGATCACGATCCATCGCGAGGACTGCCCGAACGCCGTCGCACTGCGCAAGGACCCCGATCGCTTCACCCCCGTGCACTGGGAGGGCGGCCACGAGACGTCGTTCAAGGTCGAGCTGCAGGTCGATGCCTGGGATCGTCACCATCTGCTCGAGGACCTCTCGCGGACGCTCGCCGAAACCGGGATCAACATCGTCGAGGCGCGCTGCGTCGTCTCGGACCCGATGGTCCAGAACTGGTTCGTCGTCGAGGTCGGCGACCTGCAGATCCTGAAGGGCGCGATCAGCCGCCTGCGCAACATCGACTCGGTGTTCGACGCCTACCGCGTGACGCCGGGCGGCGGCTGAGCCCGCGCGCGCTCAGGCGCTCTCGAACAGCGCGCCGACGTCGAGCGCGAAGCCGGGCAGCTGCGGTGAGCTGAGCGTGGCGGTGCGGTCGAGCTCGAGTGCGACGTCGAAGCGCGGTGCGTCGGGCGTCGAGCGGCGGAAGGCGAGCACGACGGCGGCGTCGCCGTCGACGAGCCACAGCTCGGGGAGGCCCTGCTCCTCGTAGACGCGCTTCTTCGTGCCGATGTCATAGCGCCATGTCGACGGCGAGCGGATCTCGACCGCGATGTCCGGCAGGGGGTAGGGCGGATCGGCATCGATCGCGGGAGCACGATCGGCGCGATACCAGAGCAGGTCGGGCGCGTAGACGTTGCGATCGTCGAGCAGGACGTCGAGCGGCGAGACGGCGAGCCCGCGACGGTCGGCGGCGTGGACCCAGCCGTCGAGCGCTCCGAACAGCCGTCCGTGGAGCACCTGGTGCAGGAGTCGTGGCTGGTTCACGACGACTTCACCGTCGACGAGCCACGTACGCGGCCAGTCGGTCTCCAACGCGAGGTACTCGTCGGCGGTCAGTCGCTGCGCCACCTGCATCGTGTTCATCGTACGCCTCGTCCTTGTCGTGGTCCATACCCGTACAAGGCTGCGATCCGCCGAGCTTCGCCCCCCCAGTGCTGTGAACCGGTGGTGCTGCGTGCCCGCGGCGTGCGGGGTCAGGAGCGCTGCTGCCGCGCGGTCGAGCGTGCCGCTTCGCACCGCGTGTGCATCGCCGTCCCGTAGATCCGCGCGACCGGTTGGCCGGCGCGGATCGGTCGTCCGCAGCGCGGGCAGCGCCTGGCTGCGGGACGCTGCGCGTCCGTCAGCTGCGTCTGGACGCGGCTCAGCAGCGCCGCGTCGGCGGACCCCGACCGCCGGGGAAGGGAGCTCGTGCTGTCTCGGCGAGCGGGCACGCCAGTGGTCTTATCAGCCGTCGTCGGGCGGCACGAGCGAAATTCTGCGGCCCGCCGGGGCCGGACATAGGAGATGCCCGAACCGTTTTCCGGGGCTACGACACGACCGCGAGTGCGCCCGGGCGGACCTCGAAGACGGCCTCGGTGACGTCGCCGACGTGGTCGCCGTCGACGTGCAGCGGGATCGCGCGTCCGTCGGCCGACACGCAGCGCAGGCCGTCGACGTCGCGGAAGTCGAGGATCTGGCGATGGCCGACGACCGAGCGCTTCGCCGACAGCAGCCGCACGGCGACCCCCGGGATGTCGCGTGGCGCGACGCCGCGCAGCGCGACGCCCGCCAGCGAGCCGGTCTGCAGGCCGGCGCCCTCGGCGATCGCGATCGGCTTGTCGTCGAGGTACGTGAACTGCTCGGCGTTCTGGACGATCGTCGTGATCGCCTTGTCGGTGCGGCCGTCGACGTGGACCTCCATCCGCGGCGGGTGGCGCACGTACTGGCGCAGGACCGTCTCGACCGCCGCGTAGACGAAGAAGTACTCGCGCAGCTTGTGGCGCTTGAGGTCCGGCGACTGCTCGATGCGCTTGACGACGCTCGCGTCGACGCCGAAGCCGCTCGTGTACGTGAAGGCGCGGCCGTTGGCGACGCCGAGGTCGACCTGGCGCGGTGCCCAGGTGTCGGCCATCGCCAGCAGATGCTCGGTCGCGTCGACGATGTCGCCCGGGATGCCGAGCAGCTTGCACAGCACGTTCGTCGCCCCGCCGGGGAGGCAGGTCAGCGGCGTGCTGCAGCCCGACAACCCGTTGGCGACCTCGTTGACGGTCCCGTCGCCGCCGAAGGAGACGACGACGTCATAGCCCTCCTTCGCCGCCTCGAGGCACAGATCGGTGGCGTGGCCGCGCGCCTGCGTGTCGATCGCCTCGACCTCGTAGCGGCCGTGCAGCGCCGCGACGACGAGGTTGCGCAGCCGCGCCGACATCGTCGTCGCCGCCGGGTTGACGATCACGAGCATGCGCTTGCGCTGCGACGGGGCATCGAGCGCGGCGGCCTCGGCGAGGCGGACGAGTGGTTCGAGCGTCACGCGCGCAGCCTACGGCCCGCTACAGCCAGCCGCGGTGGCGGAAGTACCCGAGCATCCCGCCGAGCAGCGCGGCCATCGAGGCGATGATCAGCCAGAAGGCCGTCATGTCGCCCTCGCCCGGCACGCGCACGTTCATGCCCCAGATGCTGGCGACGAACGTCAGCGGCAGGACGATCACGCTGATCGAGGTGAGCACGCGCAGGATGTCGTTGACGCGATGCGAGAGGACCGACTCGTTCGTCGACTCGAGGCCCTCGACGACCTCCTTGAAGTTCTCGAGCATGTCCCAGATGCGCTCCGAGGCGTCGTTGATGTCGTCGAAGTAGATGTCCAGCCCTTCGGGGATGTAGCGCTTCGTGCGCTCGAGGTCCTGCAGCGCCGTGCGCTGCGGGCGGACGATCTTGCGGAAGTTGATGATCTCCTGCTTGACGTTGGAGATGTCGCGCACGATCTCGACCGAGCGGCCCTCGAAGATCTCGTCCTCGAGCACCTCGAGCTTGTTGCCCATCTTCGCGAGCATCGGAAACGACGCGTCGACGCAGTCGTCGACGATCTTGTAGAGCAGGTAGCCGGGGCCCTTGGCGAACAGCGAGTCGCGGACGTCATCGCGCGTGCGGCAGCGCTCGAAGAGGTACTCCAGCGGCTGGATCGGCTCGTTGGGCAGCGTGATGACGAAGTCCGGCCCGACGAAGATGTCGAGCTCGGCGGCGTTCAGGCGCCCGACGGCCTTGTCGAAGCGGGGGAAGTGCAGGACGACGAAGAGGTAGTCGTCGTACTCGTCGACCTTCGGGCGCTGGTTGCGCGAGAAGATGTCCTCGTAGTCGAGCGGATGAAACTCGAAGTGCTCCTCGAGCCACGTGCGATCGGCCGCGCGCGGCCGCTCGATGTGGATCCAGCGCAGTCCCTCGGCCTCGACGCGCTCGACGTTCGGGACCTCGGCTTCGGTCTCCGGCGGGCCGCTTCCGCGCCCGCGTCCGCGTACGGGCCGTCCAAACCGTGGCTTCGGGAGGTTCGGCATGGCTGGTATTGTGCCCTTCGAGAGCTGGACACATCCAGAGGGGTGGAGGGACAGGCCCTACGAAGCCCCGGCAACCAACTCGCAGCACGCGGGAAACGGTGCCAATTCCTGTTAGATGTGGCACAGGCCATCGCGCCGTCGCCACAGGATCCGATCAGGCGAAGGGGTTGTATGGCTGCGAAGAAGCTCAAGTGCAGGGAATGTGCAACGGAGTATCCGCTCGAGGCGCGCTACGTGTGCTCGCGATGCTTCGGACCGCTGGAGGTCGGCTACGACCACGAGCGGCTCGCCGACGTCGGCGAGGTCCGGCGGCGGATCCAGGGCGGGCCGCAGAACATGTGGCGCTACCACGACTTCCTGCCGCTCGCAGGCCCGCAGCCGCGCACGCGGACCGGACTGCCGGCGGGCTGCACGCCGCTGATCCGCGCCGACCGGCTCGCCGAGCGCCTGGGCTTGAGCGAGGTCTGGGTCAAGAACGACGCCGCCAACCCGACGCACTCCTTCAAGGATCGCGTCGTCTCGGTCGCCGCGACCCGTGCGCGCGAGCTCGGCTTCGACACCCTCGCCTGCGCCTCGACCGGCAACCTCGCCAACTCCGTCGCCGCCCACGGCGCGGCGCTCGGGATGAACTCCTACGTGCTGATCCCCGCCGACCTCGAGGAGCAGAAGATCCTCGCGACGGGCGTCTACGGCACGAACCTCGTCAAGGTGCGCGGCAACTACGACGACGTCAACCGGCTCTGCACGGAGCTGTCGGGCGACCGCGAGAACTGGGCCTTCGTGAACATCAACATGCGCCCGTACTACGCCGAGGGCTCGAAGACCGTCGCCTTCGAGATCGCCGAGCAGCTCGGCTGGGAGCTGCCCGACCGCGTCGTCGTGCCGATCGCCTCGGGCTCGCTGTACACGAAGGTCGCCAAGGGCTTTCGGGAGTTCATCGACGTCGGCCTGATCGACGGCGACGTGCCGACGATGAACGGCGCGCAGGCGACGGGCTGCTCGCCCGTCGCGAAGGCGTTCGCCGACGGCAAGGAGGTCTGCCGCCCGGTCAAGCCGGACACGATCGCCAAGTCGCTGGCGATCGGCAACCCCGCCGACGGGCCCTACGCGCTCGACCTCGCGCGGTCGACCGGCGGCTCGATCGACGCGGTCGACGACCAGGAGATCCGCGCCGGCATCCGGCTGCTGGCCGAGACGACCGGCATCTTCACCGAGACCGCCGGCGGCGTCACGACGGCGGTGCTGCAGAAGCTCGCCGAGAGCGGCGCGATCGGTCCTGACGAGCGCGTCGTGATCGTGATCACGGGCGACGGGCTGAAGACGCTCGACGCGGTGCGAGGCTCGTTCACCGAGCACGAGGTCGATCCGACGATCGAGTCCTTCGAAGAGGCGTTCGCGGGGTCGGCGCATGTCTAGGACGAGCATTAGGATGCGACCCTGATGGCGATCACCGTCAAGCTTCCGACCCAGTTGCGCGACGCCGCGGGCGGCGCCGCGACGCTGCAGGCCGCCGGCGCCACCGTCGGTGAGGCGCTGGAGTCCGTCTTCGCAGAGCACGGCGAGCTGCGCGAGCGCATGTATCTCGACGGCGACCTGCGCCGCTTCGTCAACGTCTACATCGGCGGCGAGGACATCCGCTTCCTCGACGGGCTCCAGACGGCGGTGCCGGACGGCTCGTCGCTGACGATCCTGCCGGCCGTCGCCGGCGGCTGACCGCCGCGGGCCACGTCCGCCCGTCGGGACGGCGGTCCCGCGAGCTTGACTTGCCGGCGCCGCCTGTGGGTGTGCCAACCCGCCACCTTGGTGGCTCCCGCTCGCGGTTGCGCGGGGTGACCATGGAGCCATGTTCCACCACCCCACATCTCCCAAGAAGACCCACCTGCGCTCCGCGCTGCTCGCGACCTCCGCTGCCGCTGCCGCCATGCTGGCGTCGACGGCCGTCGCGCAGGCGCAGCAGCAGTTCCCGATCACGCTCTCCGTCGAGCAGGCGCCGACCCGCGTCGCCGCCTGGAACGGAACGGCCATGTGGTCGAGCTTCGATCCGGCCACCGAGAGCTACTCGCTCGTGCAGTCCGTCGACGGCGGCCCGCCGCTGCCGGTCGGCGTCGCGCCGCGCCGCAGCGGGCCGTTCGACGTCGACCTCGGCACGAACCGCACGGGCTCGACGTACGCGGTCTACACCCGCGACGACGGCGACATCTACCGCCTGAACGTCAGGACCGGCGGCGAGGCGAAGATCACCAAGCTCAGCTCGCCGACGCTCGTCGAGCGCGATCCGACGATCCAGCGCGGCGAGATCGCCTTCATCCGCCGCGAGCACGGCCAGGACCAGCTGCGCATCGGCAACACGACGAGCGCGTCGAAGGGCAGTCGCCTGATCGTCAAGAAGCGCGCGATCGCGTCCGCCGAGCTCGGCAGCCGGCACGTCGCGTACGTCGTCGTGGGCTCCGGCCCGATCAGCTCGACCGGCATGCTCTCCGTGCGCGTCCGCAACCTCAGCACCGGCGCCGACCGGGAGGTCTACCGCGCGACGTCGGGCGGCGCGAACTTCGCCAACGTCACGCGTCCGGCGTTCGTCGCACAGCCCGAGGGCTTCGTCTGGGCGCGCACCAACATCGGCTCGGGCACCGGCAACCGAATCGTCCGCTACGCGCTGCGCGGCTCGGAGCTCACCTATGCGCAGGGCGCGTCGTCCTACAGCTCGACGGCCTGGGCCGGCGACACGCTCGGCGCCGCGACCGCCTCGTCGCTGTCCGGCCAGGACACGCCGGGCGCGTGCACCGACGCCGGCGTGAACCACTGCGTCGTGCAGCTGACCGGTCCGCTGAGCTTCGACCTCAGGCCGTAGCCGGAGAGCGAGACGCGACGACCACGAGCGGGTGCGCGGGCGGGCACACTGTGGATGTGCCCGCCCGCGACCGGCTCGACGAGTACAAGCGCAAGCGCGACCCGCAGCGCACGCCCGAGCCGGCGGGCGACGGCGACGGCGACGGGCACGCGCAGGGCGGCGATCGCTTCGTCGTCCAGGAGCACCACGCGACGCGCCTGCACTGGGACCTGCGCCTGGAGCGCGACGGCGTCGCCGCGTCGTGGGCGATCCCCAACGCGATCCCCGAGGATCCCGAGGACAACCGCCTCGCGGTCCGCACCGAGGACCACCCGCTCGAGTACCTCGACTTCGAGGGCGAGATCCCGCAGGGCTCCTACGGCGCCGGCACGATGCGGATCTGGGATCGCGGCGTCTACGAGACGCACAAGTTCGACGACGACAAGGTCGAGGTCACCTTCCACGGCGAGCGCCTGCGCGGGCGCTACGGGCTCTTCCCGCTGAACAGGCGCAAGGGCGAGCCGCCGGGCAAGGACTGGATGATCCACCGCATGGATCCGGCCGAGGACCCGACCCGCGAGCCGATGCCCGCGCGCCTTCAGCCGATGCTCGCCAGGGCCGGCAAGGGGCTGCCGCCCGACGACGACCGCTGGGCCTACGAGATCAAGTGGGACGGCGTGCGCGCGCTCGCCTACTCCGAGCCGGGGCGGTTGCGCCTGGAGAGCCGCAACCGCAACGACATCACCGCCTCCTATCCGGAGCTGAAGGCGCTCAACCGCGCGCTGAGCTCGCACCGCGCGATCCTCGACGGCGAGATCGTCGCCTTCGAGGAATCAGATTCCCACCCGCCCCGCCCCAGCTTCGGTCGCCTCCAGGGCCGGATGCACATCAGCTCCGAGCGCGCCGCCCGGCGGCGGATCAAGGACACGCCGGTCGCCTACCTCGTCTTCGACCTGTTGTGGCTCGACGGCCATTCGCTGATCGAGCTGCCCTACGAGCAGCGCCGCGCGCGCCTGCAGGAGCTCGGCCTGCAGGGCCCGCACTGGCAGACGCCCGACCACGTCGTCGGCAACGGCGCCGCCGTCCTGGCGGCGAGCCTGGAGAACGGCCTGGAGGGCGTGGTCGCCAAGCGCCTGGACAGCGCGTACGTGCCCGGCCGGCGCTCGCCGCACTGGCTGAAGCTCAAGCACGTGCGCCGCACGGACGTCGTCGTCGGCGGCTGGCTGGCCGGCGAGGGCAAGCGCCGCGAGCGGATCGGGGCGCTGCTCGTCGGCGTTCCCGACGACGGCCGGCTGCGCTACGCCGGCCGCGTCGGGACGGGCTTCAGCGACGCCGAGCTGACGCGGCTGGAGCGGACGTTCGAGCCACGGGCCGACTCGCCGTTTCATGGCGAGCCGCAGCCGCCGCGCGGCGCGGTCTTCGTCGAGCCGACGCGCGTCGCCGAGGTCGAGTTCAGCGAGTGGACCGAGGACGGGATGCTGCGCCACCCCTCCTACAAGGGACTGCGCGAGGAGGCGCCGCGGTCGGCGTTGCTCGATGCCGGCACGCCGGTGCGCGACGGTCTCGAGGTCAGCGTCGGCGGCCGCGCGCTGAAGGTGACGAACCTCGACAAGGTCATGTATCCCGCCGTCGGCTTCAGCAAGCGCGACGTGATCGACTACTACGTCGCGACCGCCCCGGCGATCCTCGCGCACCTGCAGGGCCGGCCGCTGACCCGCGTCCGGTTTCCCAACGGGGTCGAGGGCAAGAGCTTCTTCGAGAAGCAGTGCCCATCGCACCGGCCCGAGTGGGTCGCCACGGCGGCCGTGCACCTGTCGAAGAAGACCGTCGACTTCTGCGTCTGCGAGGACCTGCCGACGCTCGTCTGGCTCGCCAACCTCGCCGCGCTGGAGCTGCATGCGTCGCTGCACCGCGCCGAGCGGCAGACGACGCCGACGACGATCGTCTTCGACCTCGATCCGGGTCCGCCGGCGACCGTCGTCGAGTGCTGCCGCGTGGCGCTCTGGTTGCAGGGCATGTTCGAGAACCTCGGGCTGCAGGCGTTTCCCAAGACCTCGGGCTCCAAGGGACTGCAGGTCTACGTGCCGCTCAACGCGCCCGACGTCACCTACGAGCAGACGAAGGGCTTCGCGCGCGCGGTGGCCGAGCTGCTGGCCTCCTCCGAGCCCGATCTCGTCGTCGCGCGGATGAGCAGGGACGCGCGCGCGGGCAGGGTCTTCATCGACTACAGCCAGAACGACGAGCACAAGACGACGGTCTGCGTGTACTCGCTGCGCGCTCGCGAGCGACCGACCGCGTCGACGCCGGTCAGCTGGGACGAGGTGCGCGACTGCCTCGACGGCGGCGACCCGCAGCGGCTCGCCTTCGACGCCCGTCAGGTCGTCGAGCGCGTCGGCGAGCAGGGCGACCTGCACGCGCCCGTGCTCTCGCTCGTGCAGCGGATCCCGTCGTTCGGCTGACGGCGCCTCGCTCGCCTGCGCGGCGCGCGTGCTCGGGTAGCCTGCGCGGCAGTGGGACAGCACGACATGCCCGCCCTCGAGGGCGTCCAGCATCACTTCGTCGATGTGCGCGGTGCCCGCCTGCACGTCGCGGAGCTCGGCACCGGCGACGGCGTGCCCGTGCTGCTGCTGCACGGCTGGCCGCAGCACTGGTGGTCGTGGCGCGCGCTGATGCCGCTGCTCGCCGCCCGTCACCGCGTGCTCGCGCTGGACCTGCGCGGCTTCGGCTGGAGCGAGCCGACGCGCCGCGGCTACCGCAAAGCGGAGCTCGCCGACGACGTCGCCGGCGTGCTCGACGCGCTGGCGATCGAGCGCGTCAACCTCGTCGGGCACGACTGGGGCGGCGTGGTCGGCTTTCTCGTCTGCCTGCACCACACCTCGCGCGTCGAGCGCTTCGTGCCGATCAACACCGGCCACGTCTGGCCGACGCTGTCGGTCAAGGGCATCCCCAAGCAGCTCGGCGCGATGGCCTACCAGGGCATGCTCGCGAGCCCCGGCCTCGGGCGCCGCCTCAACGCCTCGCCGCGCGTCGTCGGCAGGGTCGTCGACGCGATCTCGACCGGCGACGACGTCGCCGCCGAGTACGCGGCGCAGTTCGCCCCGCGCATGGCCGATCCGGCGCGGGCGCGCGCGGCGGCGCAGGTCTACCGGACCTTCCAGCTCTACGAGTACCCGAAGTGGGTGCGCGGCCGGTACGCCGACCGCCGGCTGACGACGCCGACGATGTGGCTGCACGGCCTCGCCGACCCGTTCTTCAAGCCGGGGATGTTCAAGGACATCGTCGAGCACGCCGACGACGTGCGGATCGAGTACCTGTCCGACTGCGGCCACTTCCCGGCCGAGGAGTGCCCGGACGTCGTCGCCGAGCACCTGCTGGCGTTCTTCTCGTAGTCACGGGCCCAGCTCGGTCGTGCCGTCGGCCACGGCGGGGTGCTGCGTTCGTGCCGCGGGCACGTCATCGTCTCGACGGTCAGGCGCTCGTCCCGGGCCGGGCGAACGGAGGCACCCGACCCGGACCCGGGGAGCGACGATCAGACCGGCAGGTCGGCGAACGCGAGGAAGTCGCGAATCGTCACGATCGGGTCGCCGTTTGAGAGCTTGACGCCCTGCGACGGGTCCCAGCCCGCGTTGAGGAACGAGGCCGGGTCGTGCTGCATGATGCCGACCTGAGTCTCGACGACGATGCGGCTGCCGAGCTCGCCGAGCGCGTTTCCGTTCGCGCGCGTCTCGGCCTCCTTGAGGACGTAGTACCACAGCGGCGTGTGCTCGACGAACCCGCCCGCGTCCAGCGCGGCGTTGACGGCGTCGGTGTTGCCGGCGCGCAGCTCGTCGTCGGACAGCGCGTCGACGCCGATCGCCGCCGCGACGGCCTGGCCGGTCGGGATGCTCAGCAGGTAGCCGCGCAGGAGGTTGCGCTGCGTGAGGCTGCGCAGCAGCTCGCGCACCGCGGTGCTCGCGTCGGACTGCAGCTCGCCCTCGTCGGTGCCCTCGTTGACCATGTTGTGGATCGGCGGGACGAGGCGCGCGTCGATCTTGCGCGCGAAGTGGCTCGCGTCGGGATCGACCTTGCTCGACATGCGGTCCCACTCGACGATCCAGTTGAACGGCAGCGCGCTCGCGCCGCGGAAGGGGTTGCGCGTGCTCTTCGTGATGTCGTCGGGGTCGAGCTCGTGGCCGTTGCCGGTGAACAGGAACAGGTCCTCGAACGACGCGACCGGCTCGAGGCTCTCGTCGGGCGCCACCGCGGTGCCGAAGTTGCGGTTGTGGTCGTACGCGCCGCGCACCATCGAGTGGCCGAAGCGGTACGCCGCGACCGCGTACTCCAGCGGCGCGTGCAGCTCGCCGTCGGCGAGTGGCTCGTAGTGCTTCGCGCCACCGAGCAGGATGCTGTCGACGATCCCCGGCAGCGCCACCGTCTTGAGGTAGTCGTGGACGACGAGCCACTGGTAGTGGTAGCGCACGAGCCGCTGTGCCTCCGCGAAGCGCTCGGCGTCGCCGGAGTCCGCGGCGAGGCCGTACGTCGCGGGGTCGGCCTCGATCGCGTCGACGACCCTGTTGTGGAAGCGCAGGAACGCGAGGTGCAGCTGCGCCACGATCAGGTTCTCGTCGTTGCGCGCGTCGCCGATCAGCGCTTGCGTGGAGGTGTCGCGCAGGTCCTCCGGGAGCTCATCGGGGGCGATCGCGCCGGCCTGCAGCAGCGGGCCGACGCGCGGCAGGTCGCGGCTGAGGTCGTCGACCGGGGGGATCCGCGCGCCGGGGATGTCCGGTTCGTCGGCGTTCGCGCCGACGCGCATGCGGATCCCGTCGTACATCGCCGTATCGGCGGAGCCGGGGTCGGGCCGGTAGCAGTCGGCGTCCAGACCGGGTCCGTTGCCGTAGACGCTGTCGAGGTCGAACGTCGGCCGGCGCTCGTTCTTGAGCTTGGCGGCGATCAGCGACGGGTCGGCCGGCCGGAGCGTTTCCGACGTGATGTCGCCGATCGCCGGGCTGTCCATCGTCGCCGTCATGTCGTGGTCGATGAACTGTCCCCAGTACGTGTAGATCGCGGGGATCGTCGAGTTGACCTGCGCCCCGTCCGGGGCGGCGTCGTCGACCATCGCGCTGCCGAGTGCCTTGAGGCCGGCCACGACCGTCGCCGGGTCGCCCGGGATCAGGCTGCCGGGGTCGCCGGGCAGATCGGGCAGCAGGTAGTCAAACGGCGTCTCGTTCGGCGCGGGCTCGGGCGCGTGACCGCCGTGCTTCATTCTGAGCATCGCGGATCTCCTTGGACCATGGAATCGGGATCACAGACATGTAGGTCCTTCCCCGTCAGAGACCGGCCGTGCACGCCGATGCGGGCCTGTGAGCACCCTCACACTGCGTTGCCACGCGCGAGCGACGCGACGAAGCCGCGATACGCCCGGCAGGATTCGAACCTGCGACCTCCGCCTCCGGAGGGCGGCGCTCTATCCAGCTGAGCTACGGGCGCGTGCGTGACGCAGGCTACAGGGCCGCGGCGGATCCGTGGCGGCGCGCCGGGCGATGGTGGCGGCGCAGGGCGAGCGTGATGCGGATGCCCTCCAGCGAGATCCGCAGCGTCATCTTCGACGCGCCGGCGACGCGCTCGGAGAAGACGAACGGGACCTCCTCGATGCGCGCGCCCGCGAGATGGGCGAGCTGCGTCATCTCGACCTGGAAGGCGTAGCCGGTGCTCAGCAGCTCGTCCATGTCGATCGCGCCGAGGCAGTCGGTGCGCCACAGCTTGAAGCCGCCGCTGAGGTCCGAGAACGGCAGTCCGAGCGCGAGTCGTGAGGCGCTGCAGCCGGCGCGGCTGAGCGCCAGCCGGGTCGCGCTCCAGCCGTCGGTCCCGCCGCCGGGCAGGTAGCGCGAGCCGAGCACGAGGCCGGCGCCGCGCTCGAGCAGCACGGCGCGCATCTCGGCCAGCTTCTCCGGCGGATGGGAGAGATCGCAGTCCATCTGTCCGATGATCGAGTAGCCCCGCCGCAGGCACCAGCGAAAGCCGGCGCGGTACGCCATCCCGAGACCGTCCTTGTCGGCGCGGTGCAGGACGTGCATCCACGGCCGCTGTGCCGCCAGCGCGTCGGCGAGCTCACCGGTGCCGTCGGGCGAGCTGTCGTCGACGATCAGCAGGTCCATGCCGGTCGGCGCGAAGCGCTCGACGAACAGCGGCAGCGACTCGCGCTCGTCGTAGGTCGGCACGACGACGATCGTGCGGTCGCCGTCGCTGGATGAGATCGCGCGCGCCGGCGGCGCGGGAGCTGTCGCGACGGCCGCGCTGCGCGCGCGACGGGCCAGCATCAGCGCGGCGATCTCCGCGACGCCGGCCGCGAGCAGGTCGGCGGCGACCGACACCGCGCGCAGCGCGATCGCGAGGACCGCTGCGCGCGCCGGCCCGATGACGGGCGCCAGCGCGGCGATCAGCACCGCGTCGCGGGGCCCGAGCCCGGCGGGCAGCAGCGGCAGCAGGGCGCCGACGACGCTGGCCAGCGCGAAGGCCCCGAGCAGCGTGAACGCCGCCGGCGCGGCGGCGCCGAGCAGGCCACCGGCGAGCAGTGCCGCGCCGGCCGCCGTGGCGGCCCAGCCGCCGGCGTTGATCGCGACGAGCAGCGCCAGCGTGCGGCCGCGCATCGGGCCTGCCACGACGATCCCGCGCCGCGCCGACCAGCGCGCGAGGCGGTCGCCGAGCAGGGCCGGGCGCAGCGCGATCGCCGCCGCGCTCAGCAGCGCAGCGAGGACGAGCGCGAGCAGCGGCGTGTGTCCGCCGGCGACGACGAACGCGAACACCGCGACGAGCGCCCCCGCGGTGACCGCCGCGAGCTGCTCGTAGCCGCTGGCGGTCAGGACCTGGGGCGTGGTCGCGCCGAGCCGGTCGCGCTCGCGCACGCGGTAGACGAAGCCGACCGCCCCGCTGGGCTCGTAGCGCAGCAGGAACGAGCGCGCCCAGACGCGCAGCGCGGGGACGACCGGAGCGCTGGCGCCGAGCCGGCGCAGCGCGATCCGCAGCGTCAGGGCCTGGGTCAGCGGCGCGCCGGCGAGCAGCGCGATCGCGCCGAGCAGCGCGAGCGGGTCGATCGTCCAGCTCACCGCGCTCAGCGCTTCGCGGTTGGCCGCGAGCGTCAGCGCCAGCCCGACGACGAGTGCGACGCCGGCGACGAGCTGGAAGTGCTGCCATGCCCAGCGTCCGGCGGTCCTGCAGCGGCGGGCGAGCGAATCCATGCGGCCCTCCAGAGAGCGTGTTGACGTTGGTCGACAAGACACGCGGAGGCCCGCGTGGTTACACGGCGCGAGCCGAGCGGGTCGAGCTGTGCACGTGGTGGGTGCTCAACTCGACCCGCTCTCCGGCCGCCGGGCGGCGGGTCCGTGCGCGTCGTGGTGGCGTCAGGCGGGGTCCGGCAGCGGGCTGACGTGCGACGTGCAGAACGCGCAGCGCGACGCCGTCAGCGGGATGTCGCTGATGCAGTGCGGGCAGGGGCGCGTCGCGACGTCGGTCGCGGTGTCGGGCTGGAAGCGCGCCATCAGCGCGTTGACCGGCTTGATGACGAAGAAGAAGACGACCGCGGCGATGATCGCGAACGCCAGCAGCGCGTTGACGAACTCGCCGTACAGGAACCGGCTGCCGTTGATCGTGAACAGCAGGCCCGAGAAGTCGGGCTCGCCGCCGATCGCGGCGACGAGCGGCGTGATGACGTTCGCGACGAGCGACGTGACGACGGCGGTGAACGCGGTGCCGATGACGACCGCGACCGCCAGGTCGACGAGGTTCCCCCGCAGGATGAACTCGCGAAACTCCTTCAGCATGGTGACACTCCCATCGTGACGATTGACGCAACGTCTGTGCGACGAGACCGTAACCGTCGAGCAGTACCCTCGCCGCCATGGATCTGTCGCTCTTCTTCGCCGGGACCGCGGGTTCGGTTCCCTCGGCTGCGCGCGGCCTGCCGGCGCTGCTGATTCGCCGCGGCGCCGCGCGGATCCTGATCGACTGCGGCGAGGGCACGCAGCGCCAGCTCGTGCGCTCCGTCGGTCTCGCCGATCTGACCGACGTCTTCCTCACGCACCTGCACGCCGACCACTGGCTCGGCCTGCCGGGCATGCTGAAGTCCTTCGAGCTGCGCGACCGCGACAAGCCGCTCACGGTGCACGGCCCGCCCGGGACGGCGGCGTTGATGGAGCGCATGCGACCGGTCTACGGCCGGCCGCGCTACGGCCTGACGATCCGTGACCTGGAAGCCGGCGAGGCGGTGCGCCGCGACGATGTCGAGATCGTCCCGTTCGCCGTGCGCCATCGCGCGACGGCGTTCGGCTACGCGCTCGTCGAGGACCCCCGCCCGGGGCGCTTCGACGCCGAGCTCGCCACGCGGCTGGGCGTCACGCCGGGGCCGGACTTCGGGCGCCTGCAGCGCGGCGAGACGGTCGCCGGCGTCGCGCCCGAGCAGGTCGTCGGCGAGCAGCGTCGCGGCCGCCGGGTCGTCGTCACCGGCGACACCGCGCCGACGGACGCCGTCGTCGTCGCCGCGCACCGCGCCGACGTCCTCGTCCACGAGGCGACGTTCCTGCACGAGGACGCCGATCGCGCGGCCGCGACGCTGCACAGCACCGCGCGCCAGGCGGCGCAGGTCGCCGCCGACGCCGAGGTCCGGCTGCTCGCGCTGACGCATCTGTCGTCGCGCTACCCCGGCGGCGCGATCCGCGACGAGGCGCGGGAGATCTTCGCCGACACCGAGGTCCCGCGCGACTTCGACACGATCGAGATCCCGCTGCCCGAGCGCGGCGAGCCCGAGCTCGTGCGCTGGGACGGCGGGTCGCAGGCACGCCGGCGCGCGGAGGCCGCCCCCTCGCCGCTGCAATCGCCCACGTAGCGCGAACGCGTCCGAGCCCCGCCGGGCCCGCTGCTACATTCGACGCACACGCTCCTTTAACCCGGTCCGGTGAGGCCAGGAAGGACACAACCGATGCCAGACACGAACGTCGTCCTCGACCGCGAGGACATGCGCCGGATGCTTACGCGCATCGCGCACGAGATCGTCGAGAACGCGGGCGCGCCGGACCAACTCGCGCTCGTCGGCATCCACCGTCGGGGCGCCGTGCTCGCCGCGCGGCTGCGCGTGCTGCTGGCCGAGCTGCACGACGTCGACGTCCCGCTCGGCGACGTCGACATCGCCTTCTACCGCGACGACGTGACGCTGCGCGGGGGCGCGCCGGTCGTCCACGCGACGCACCTGGACTTCGACGTCGACGGGCGCACGATCGTGATCGTCGACGACGTCCTCTTCACGGGCCGCACGGTGCGCGCGGCGATCGAGGCGCTGTTCGACTACGGGCGCCCGGCGCGCGTCCAGCTCGCCGTGCTCGCCGATCGCGGCCACCGCGAGCTTCCGCTGCGCCCCGACTACGTCGGCAAGAACCTGCCGACGGCGCGCGGCGAGCGCGTCTTCGTGCAGGTGACCGAGATCGACGGCACCGACTGCGTGACGATCGCCGAGCAGCCGCGCGCGACGACGGAGCCCCTGGCATGAGGCACCTGCTCTCGATCGACGACCTGACGCGCGAGGACATCGAGCGGATCCTCGACCGTGCCGCCGCGTTCGAGGAGGTCTCGCACCGCGACATCAAGAAGGTCCCGGCGCTGCGCGGCCGCACGGTGCTCAACCTCTTCTACGAGGCGTCGACGCGGACGCGCTCGTCGTTCGAGCTGGCCGCCAAGCGGCTGAGCGCCGACGTCGTGAACTTCGCCGCGAGCGGGTCGAGCGTCGAGAAGGGCGAGTCGCTGAAGGACACCGTGCTGACGCTGACCGCGCATTCGCCCGACGCGATCGTCATCCGCACGCCCTACGCGGGAGCCGCGGCGCTCGTCGCGAGCTGGACGACGGCGGCGATCGTCAACGCCGGCGACGGCAAGCACGAGCACCCGACGCAGGCGCTGCTCGACGTCTACACGCTGCGGACGAAGCTCGGATCGCTGCAGGGACGCAACATCTGGATCGTGGGCGACGTGGCCCATTCGCGGGTGGCGCGCTCGAACATCCTCGCCTTCAAGAAGATGGGCGCCGACGTCACGGTCTGCGGCCCGCCGACGCTGATCCCGCGCGGGATCGAGGCGCTCGGCTGCGCGGTCCGCTACGACCTGCGCGACCTGCGCGAGGCCGACGTCGTCTACGCGCTGCGGATGCAGCACGAGCGGATGGATCAGCACTTCGTCCCGAGCCTGCGCGAGTACGCCGCCCAGTACCAGATCAACGGCCGCCGGCTCGGGCCGCGCCAGGTGCTCATGCACCCCGGCCCGGTCAACCGCGGGGTCGAGCTCTCCGGCGAGGTCGTCGACTCGCCGCAGGCGGTCATCACGATGCAGGTCAAGGCCGGCGTCGTCGTCCGGATGGCGGTCCTCTACGAGGTCCTCGCCGGCGCGCGTGACGAGCGCGGCGCCCCGCGGCCGACCGAGCCGCAGCTCGCATGACGCCGCACGAGCCCCGCAACGGCGCCGCCGGCGTCCGCCTCGTCAGCGCGCCCGCGCGCCCCGCCGAGCTGCTGCTTCGCGACGTCCACGCACTCGACCCGCGCAACGGCCTCGATCGCCGCTGCGACGTGCTCGTGCGCGGCGGCGCGATCGCCGAGATCGGGGCCCCCGGCACGCTGAGCGCGCCCGCCGGCGCCGAGACCGTCGAAGGCGAGGGGCGCCACCTGCTCCCGGCCTTCGTCGACCCGCACGTGCACCTGCGCACGCCCGGTCAGGAGCACAAGGAGGACCTCGAGACGGGCACGCGCTCGGCGGCCGCGGGCGGCTACTGCGCCGTCATCGCGATGCCGAACACGTCGCCGACGATCGACTCGGCGCCGATCCTCGGCGCGCTGCTGGACGCCGCCGCGCGCGAGGCACGCGTCCCGGTCGGCTTCATGCCGGCGATCACGCGCGGGCTCGGCGGCCATGAGCTGACCGACATGGCCGAGCTGCGCGCGCTCGGCGCCGCCGGCTTCACCGACGACGGCCGCCCGGTCGCCGACGCCGGCGTCTTTCGCCGCGCGCTGCAGTACCAGCGCCTCTGCGGCGGCGTGCTCGCACTGCACGAGGAGGACCCGGCGCTGTCGGGCAAGGGCGCGATGCACGAGGGCACGGTCAGCGCGCTGCTCGGCGTCGCCGGCATCCCGAGCGTCAGCGAGTCGACGATGATCGCCCGCGACTGCGCGCTGGCCGGCTACGAGGGCGCGCGGATCCACATCCAGCACCTCTCCGCGCGCGAGTCGGTCGAGGTCATCGCCGACGCGAAGGCGCGCGGCGTCGCCGTCACCTGCGAGGCGAGCCCGCACCACCTGACGATGACCGACGAGCACGTCCGCGGCCTCGACACGAAGCGCAAGATGAACCCGCCGCTGCGCGCCGAGTCCGACCGCCAGGCGCTGATCGCGGCCCTGCGCGACGGCACGATCGACTGCATCGCGACCGACCACGCGCCGCACGCCCGCGACGAGAAGGAGGTCCCGTTCGAGCGGGCGCCGATGGGCACGACCGGCCTCGAGACCGCGTTCGCCGCCGTCTACACCGACCTCGTCCTGCCCGGCACGCTGCCGCTCGAGCTCGTCGTCTCCAAGCTCACGGCAGGCTTCGGCCTGCTCGACCTGTTCGTGCCGACGATCGCCGCCGGCGAGCCGGCGAACCTCGTGCTCGTCGACCTCGACGCGGAGTGGGTCGTGGGGGAGAGCGGCTACGAGTCGCGTTCGGAGAACTGCTGCTTCGCCGGGCGCACGCTGCGCGGGCGGGTGCTGCTGACGGTCGCGGCGGGAGCGGTCGCCTACCGCGAGCGCTCGACGATCCTCAGCGTCCCGGCGAGCGGGAGCGGGCGCTGATGATGACCGCCACCGCCTACGTCCTGCTCGAGGACGGCGCCCGCTTCGACGGGATCGCCGTCGGCGCGTCGGACGCGGCGACCGGCGAGGTCGTCTTCACGACCGGCATGTCGGGCTACCAGGAGTCCGTCACCGACCCGAGCTTCGCCGGCCAGATCATCACGTTCACCTACCCGCACATCGGCAACTACGGCGTGTCGGAGGACGCGATGGAGTCCGAGCGCATCTGGGCGCGCGCGGTGATCATGCGCGCCGCGATGAACACCGAGGACGCGCCCGGCGCCGAGCGCGGCTGGCTCGACTGGCTCGTCGACTGCGGCGTGCCGGCGATCAGCGCCGTCGACACGCGCGCCCTCGTCAGGCACATCCGCGACGCGGGCTCGATGCGTGGCGGCGTGTTTCCGGCGTCGATGAGCGAGCGCGAGGCGGGCGAGCTGATCGGCGCCGAGCCGCCGATGCAGGGCGCCGACTTCGCGAAGGTCGTCACGCCGGCGCAGATGACCGTCCACGGCGCCGGTTCCGGCCCGCGGATCGCGGCGATCGACACCGGCATCAAGGGCTCGATCGTGCGCCACCTCGTGCAGCGCGGCGCGATCGTCGAGCTGCACCCCTGCACGGTGAGCGCGGCGCAGCTGCTCGACGGCGACCCCGACGCGATCTTCCTCGCCAACGGGCCCGGCGACCCCGCGGCGCTCGACGACATCGTCGCGACGCTGCGCGAGCTCGTCGGGGTCAAGCCGGTCTTCGGCATCTGCCTCGGCCACCAGCTGCTGTGCCGCGCCGTCGGCCTTGAGACCTTCAAGCTGCCGTTCGGCCACCGCGGCGGAAACCACCCGGTCAAGGACCTGCAGACCGGCAGGATCGAGATCACGTCGCAGAACCATGGCTTCGCCGTGCTCGGCCCGAACGGCGAGCGCACGATCCCCGGCGACGAGCCCGTCCGCTGGGAGACGGACTTCGGCGCTGCCCAGCTGAGCCACATCAACCTCTACGACCGCACGGTCGAGGGCCTGACGCTGCTCGACGTGCCCGGCGGCACGGTCCAGTACCACCCCGAGGCCGGGCCGGGCCCGAACGACAGCCTCTACCTCTTCGACCGCTTCCTGGCCCAGATCGCCGCTCATGCCTAGACGCGACGACATCCAGCGGATCCTGATCCTCGGCTCGGGCCCGATCGTGATCGGCCAGGCGGCCGAGTTCGACTACTCCGGCGTGCAGGCCTGCAAGGTCCTCAAGGAGGAGGGCTACGAGGTCGTGCTCGTCAACTCCAACCCGGCGACGATCATGACCGACCCGGAGTTCGCCGACGCGACGTACGTCGAGCCGCTGCTGCCGGGCCCGGTGCGCCAGGTCATCGCGCGCGAGCAGCCCGACGCGCTGCTGCCGACGCTCGGCGGCCAGACGGCGCTGAACCTCGCCAAGGCGCTGCACGAGGACGGCACCCTCGAGGAGTACGGCGTCGAGCTGATCGGCGCGAACTACGCCGCGATCTGCCGCGCCGAGGACCGCGACCTGTTCCGCACGACGATGGAGGACGCCGGCCTGAAGATGCCGCGCTCGGCGATCGCCACGACGGCGCAGGAGGCCGACGACGCGATGATCGACATCGGACTGCCGATCATCGTGCGCCCGGCGTACACGCTCGGCGGCCGCGGCGGCGGCATCGCGCGCACGCCCGAGGAGTTCCGCGCGATCGTCCGCGGGGGCCTCGACGCCTCGCCGATCTCGCAGATCCTGCTCGACGAGTCGGTCCTCGGCTGGGGCGAGTTCGAGCTCGAGGTCATGCGCGACCACAACGACAACTGCGTGATCGTCTGCTCGATCGAGAACATCGACCCGATGGGCGTCCACACCGGCGACAGCGTCACGGTCGCGCCGCAGCAGACGCTGACCGACCGCCTCTACCAGAAGCTGCGCGACCAGGCCTTCGCCGTGATCCGCGCCGTCGGCGTCGAGACGGGCGGCTCGAACGTCCAGTTCGCGGTCGATCCCGAGACCGAGGAGATCATGGTCATCGAGATGAACCCGCGCGTCTCGCGGTCCTCGGCGCTGGCCTCCAAGGCGACGGGCTTTCCGATCGCGAAGATCGCCGCCCGGCTCGCGGTCGGCTACGCGCTGGAGGAGATCGACAACGACATCACGCTGCGCACGCCGGCCTCGTTCGAGCCGACGATCGACTACGTCGTCGTGAAGTGGCCGCGCTTCGCGTTCGAGAAGTTCTCCGGCGTCGACCAGCGCCTCAGCACGCACATGAAGTCCGTCGGCGAGGCGATGGCGATCGGGCGCACGTTCCAGCAGGCCTTCGGCAAGGCGATGCGCAGCCGCGAGCTCGACGCGATCCCGTCGGTCGGCGGCACGCTCGAGGAGCTGCTGGCGCGCCTCGAGCTGCCCGACCCCGATCGCTACGACGTCCTGCTCGCGGCGTTCGTCGCCGGCGCCGAGCCCGAGGAGGTCCACCGCCGCACGAGCATCGACCTCTGGTTCCTGCGCGAGCTGGCGCAGTTCGCCGCGGACCCGGACGGGCCCTTCGCCGGTGAGCGGACGTTCAAGTCCGTCGACACGTGCGCGGCCGAGTTCGCGGCCGAGACGCCGTACTACTACTCGAGCTGGGATCCCTTCGCGCCCGCCGCGCCCGCCGCGGCCGTCGCCGCGCGCCACGAGGTGCGGCGCGGCGACAGGCCGAGCGTCGTCATCCTCGGCGCGGGCCCGAACCGGATCGGGCAGGGGATCGAGTTCGACTACTGCTGCGTGCATGCCGCGATGACGGTCCGCGCGAGCGGGCGCGACGCGGTGATGGTGAACTGCAACCCGGAGACCGTCTCGACGGACTACGACACCTCCGACCGCCTGTACTTCGAGCCGCTGACGCTCGCGGACGTGCTCGGCGTCGTCGAGGTCGAGCGGCCCGAAGGAGTCATCGTCCAGTTCGGCGGCCAGACGCCGCTGAAGCTCGCCGCCGGCCTGCAGGCCGCGGGCGTGCCGATCCTCGGCACGAGCGTCGACGCGATCGACCTCGCCGAGGACCGCGGCCGCTTCGGCGCGCTGCTCGATCGGCTCGGCTACGAGGCGCCGCCGTACGCGACGGCGCACGGCGTCGTCGAGGCGCTCGAGGCGTCCGAGCGCGTCGGCTTCCCGCTGCTCGTGCGCCCGAGCTACGTCCTCGGCGGCCGCGCGATGGAGATCGTCTACGGCCGCGAGGACCTCGCCGACTACCTGCAACGCACCGCGCCGGCGGATGGCGCGGGGCGAGAGATCTTCCTCGACCGCTTCCTCGAGAACGCGATCGAGGTCGACGTCGACGCGCTCTGCGACGGCGCGAACGTCTGGATCGGCGGCATCATGCAGCACGTCGAGGAGGCCGGCATCCACTCCGGCGACAGCGCCTGCGTCCTGCCGCCGCACTCGCTCGGGCCGGAGATGCTCGACGAGATCCGCGCGCACACGCGCGGCATCGCGCTCGGCCTGAACACCGTCGGCCTGATCAACATCCAGTTCGCCGTCACGCTCGACGGGCGCCTGTTCGTCATCGAGGCCAACCCACGCGCCTCGCGCACCGTGCCGTTCGTCTCCAAGGCGATCGGCGTGCCGCTGGCGAAGATGGCCTGCCGGCTCATGCTCGGCGAGCGGATCGACGAGCTCGGGCTGCCGTCGGAGGCGATGCCGACGGGGCACGTCTGCGTCAAGGAGGCCGTCCTGCCGTTCGACCGCTTCACCGGCACGGACGCGCTGCTGAGCCCGGAGATGCGCTCGACGGGCGAGGTGATGGGCGTCGCGCGCGACTTCCCGGCGGCGTTCGCGAAGGCGCAGGCGGCCGCCGGCGCGCTGCTGCCGATCGAGGGCACGGTCTTCATCACGGTGACCGATGGCGACAAGCCCGGCGCCTACGCGATCGCCTCGCGCCTCGAGGACCTCGGCTTCAGGATCGTCGCGACGGCCGGCACGGCGCAGGCGATCCGCGGCATGGGCGTGCGCGTCGCCGAGGTGCTGAAGAAGGTCGGCGAGGGCTCGCCGAACGTCGTCGACCGCATCGAGACCGGCGAGATCGGCCTCGTCATCAACACGCCGACCGGCTCGGGCGCGCGCGCCGACGGCTGGGAGATCCGCCGCGCCGCCGTCGCGCGCGGGATCCCGTGCGTCACGACGCTGTCGGGCGCCCACGCCGCCGCCCGGGCGATCTCCGCAGCGCGCGGCGGCGAGCCGCAGGTCCTGTCGCTGCAGGAGCTGCACCGCGATCGCCTGAAGGTCGGATGAGGACGCTCGCGCCGCTCGGCCGCCGGCGCGGTCGCGTGATCGCCGCCGACGGCGTCGGCGCCTACCGCGTCCTGGACGTCGCCGACCCGGAGGGCCCGCTGCCGGCGCCGGGACAGTTCTACATGCTCGCCGCGGTGCAGTGCTGGGGCGCGGGCGAGGACGAGCGGCCCTACCTGCCGCGCGCGCTGTCGTATCTGCGCGCCGCCGACGGGCGCCTGAGCTTCATGCTCGAGGACGTCGGGCCCGGAACGCATCGGCTGGGCGCGCTCGGCAGCGGCGACGAGCTCTGGCTCACCGGCCCGCTGGGCGAGGGCTTCCGCGCGCCGCACGACGGCCGCCGGGCGCTGCTCGCCGGAGGCGGCGTGGGCGTCCCTCCGCTCGCAGCGTGGGCACGCACCCTCGCCGCGGGAGGCGCTGGCTCCGCGGGCGCCGCGGGCGGCG
>JAUYGN010000088.1 GCA_030690545.1 Solirubrobacteraceae bacterium | reverse complement strand
CGGACGCCGGTGCGCCGGTGATTGCCGTGCTCGGCTTTCGCGACGCGCGCCACGCGGCCGGCGCCGCGCTGATGACCGACGCCGCCGTCGCGGTCGCCACGGACGACGGCTCGGTCGGCCACGCCGGGCTCGTCACCGAGCTGCTCGTCGCCGAGCTCGACCGCGACCCGCACGCCGTCGTCTACTCGTGCGGCCCGCCGCGGATGCTCGAGGCCGTGCGGGCGCTCTGCGCGACGCGCGGCGTGCCCGCCCAGCTCGCGCTCGAGGCCGGCATGGCGTGCGGGTTCGGCGCGTGCTACGGCTGCGTCGTCGCGCTGCGCGACGGCAGCTACGCGCGCCTCTGCGTCGACGGTCCGGTGCTCGACGCGGACCTGCTCGAGGCGGTGGCAGCGCATTGATCGAGTTCTGTGGCCTGCCCCTCGCCCATCCGATCGTCAACGGCTCGGGAACGTTCGACGCGATCGCCGCGCGGCGCGCGTTCGGCGACGCGCTGCTGAAGGACTTCCCTTTCAGCGCGTTCGTCTCCAAGACGATCACGCTGGCGCCGCGCGCCGGCAACCCGCCGCCTCGCCTGTGGGAGGCGCAGGCGGGGATGATCAACTCGATCGGCCTGCCCAACCGCGGCCTGGCGGGCTACCTCGAGCACGACCTGCCGCAGCTCGCGCAGCTGCCGGTGGCGCTGATCACGAACGTCATGGGGTCGACCGAGCCCGAGGTCGCGCAGCTCGTCGAGGCGCTCGACGAGCGCCCCGAGATCGCGGCGATCGAGCTCAACGTGTCCTGTCCGAACGTCAGGACGGGCCTCGACATCGGCGCCGACCCGGCCTCGCTGGCGGCGCTGATGCGCGCCGTCAGGCCGCTCACGAGCAAGCCGCTGATCGTCAAGCTGACGCCGAACACGGCCGATGTCGCCGCCGTCGCGGTCGCCGCCGAGCGCGAGGGCGCCGACGCGGTGTCGCTGATCAACACGCTGCGCGCGATGGCGCTGCACCCGGCAACCGGTGTCCCGTGGCTCGGCGGCGGCAGCGGCGGCATGTCGGGTCCGGCGATCCGCAGCGTCGCGCTCGCCCAGGTCGCCGCGGTCGCTCGTCACCTATCGATTCCGATCGTGGGAATGGGCGGTGTCTCATCTGGAGAACACGCACGTGACCTGCTATCCGCGGGCGCGTCTGTCGTCGCCGTGGGCACCGAGAGCTTCCGGGATCCTTGTGCGGGAACGCGCATAGCGAGCGAGCTGAAATCCCTGCAAATTGCGGAATCACCGCGAATTGGCGTGAAGACATCTGAACCTCAGCCTGAGGTCGATCTGAATTGCGTGGATTCGTGAACATTGCGCTTGCAGCGCCGTTGGGAAGATGCAAGGATCGGCGACGTTGATGCCGCCGCCCACGAACACCGCCACGAAGCAATCGGCGGCGCCTGAACGCTCGCTGACGCAGCGTCTGGACGCGCTGAACCGAGCCAACGACGTCCGTACGCGGCGCGCGAAGCTGAAGAAGGATCTCAAGGCCGGGCGCTGCTCGATCCACACGCTGCTGCTCGACCCGCCCGAGTTCATCCTGACCGCGAAGGTCTTCGACATGCTCCTCGCGGTGCCGAAGTACGGCCGCGTGAAGGTCAACAAGGTGCTCACGCAGTGCCGCATCTCGCCGAGCAAGACGATCGGTGGCCTGTCCGAGCGCCAGCGCAACGAGCTCGTTCGGCTCCTGCACCGCTAGCAGCGGCCGAACCCAGTGCCCAGCGCGGTCGTCATCACCGGCCCCTCGGGCGTCGGCAAGGGCACGTTGATCCGCTCGCTGCGCACGCGCATGCCCGAGCTGCAGCTCTCGGTCTCGGCGACGACGCGCCGGCCGCGGACGGGGGAGACGCAGGGCGAGGACTACCACTTCATGACGCCTGACGAGTTCGAGCGCCACATCGCCGCGGGCGACTTCGTCGAGCACGCCGACTACGCCGGGGCGCGCTACGGGACGCTGCGCTCGGAGCTGCAGACGCGCACCGCCGGCGGCGTGCCGGTCCTGCTCGAGATCGAGGTCCAGGGCGCGCGCCAGGTGCGCGAGCAGATGCCCGAGGCGGTGCAGGTGTTCATCGCGCCACCGTCGCTCGACGCGCTGCGCGCGCGGCTCGTCGGCCGCGGCACCGACGCGCCCGAGCAGATCGAGGCGCGCCTGCAGACCGCCGAGGAGGAGCTCGCCGCGCAGGACGAGTTCGCCCATGTCGTCGTCAACGACCGGCTCGAGGATGCGGTCGACGCGCTCGTCGCGATCGTCCGCGCGACGACGGCGAGAGGCTGAGTGGGTCCGGTCGAGACCACGAATCGATGAGCGTCGCCGACGTCCAGTAGCGCCGGTAGCTTCCCGGCCGATGTTGGTCGCCTCGGGCTTCGGTGATTTTCTCGTGCGAGAGGGCCAGCTGGCCGGGGGAGCGGGTGCTCTGGGAGGCTCGATCGGCTTGGTCGTCGGCGCCATCGCACGCGATCTAGGAGCCGACGTCAACCAGTGGGAACTGGCTGCGAGGGGCGCCGCGCTCGGAGCGCTGTTCGGCATCGTATGGGGGCTTTCCGAGCGCGTTCCGTGGAGCTAACGTGTATGTCCATGACGCGCCGTCTCGCGGCATATCCGTTGGTAGCCATGGCAGCTCTTGCGGCTGGAGCGTTCGGCCAGCTTCTCGAACTGAGTTCGGTTGGACGATTCGTGCTGGCGCTGGCGGTACTGGTGGCCAGCGTCTCGGCGGTGCTCATATGGGCTGAGGTCGCGGGGTCTAGCCGCGGCGCGTGGTCCTCTCCGTTGAGGGCTGTAGAAGCAGAGCAGCGCGCGTACCGCGAGGCTGTGAGATTCGAGGCCCCTGCCGTGGAGGCCGCGGCTGTCATCTTCCGGCGCTGGCGCTTCCGACTCGCCCTGGCAATGATCGGCTGTGCTCTCGTGCTGATTGCGGTCGCGGGAACTGGTGCCGTTGGGCTCACCGGCCAAGACGTCGTCTCTGGCGTGATCGTGCTCTTCGCGGTGGCTCTCGCTGTTGTGGGTATCCCGCCGAAGTAGACGGCACATCGACCACATGCCGATGGCGACGTTGCGGCGCGGCGGTCGTGAGCGCAGCGGGCGCGGTACCCTAGTCGCATGATCTCTCCCCGCATTGACCGGCTGCTCGACAACGTCGACTCCAACTACGCCTCCGTCGTCGTCGCGGCCAAGCGGGCGCGGCAGATCAACTCGTACTACCACAACCTCGGGGAGGGGACGTTCGACGAGTTCCCGCCGCCGATGGTCGACACCGGCTCGAAGAACTACCTCACGATCGCGCTCGAGGAAGTCGCCGCCGGGAAGATCAAGTACCAGTACCGCTAGGCCGCCGCGCCCGCGTCATGGCCCGGATCCTGCTCGGCGTCAGCGGCGGGATCGCCGCCTACAAGGCGCTCGAGCTCGTCCGCCTGGCCACCGCCGCGGGCCATGCCGTCCGCGTCGTCCAGACGCCGGCCAGCCAGCGCTTCGTCGGTGCCGCCTCGTTCGCCGCGCTGACCGGCGCGCCGGTCCTCGTCGACGAGTTCGAGCGCGACCCGACGCGTGGCGCCTTCCCCGGCGATCCGCTGCCCGCGCATGACCCGCTCAGCCATCTCGAGCTCGTCGCCAACGCCGACATCCTCGCCGTCGCGCCGGCCTCGGCGAACACCGTCGCCAAGCTCGCCGCGGGCCTCGCCGACAACCTCCTGACGAGCGCCGCGCTCGCCGCGCGCTGCCCGCTGCTCGTCGCGCCCGCGATGAACGACGGGATGTGGGCGCACCCGGCGACGCAGGCGAACGTCGCGACGCTGCGCGCACGTGGCGCGGTCGTCCTGCAGCCCGATACCGGACGGCTCGCGTCGAAGGGCGAGCAGGGCGCCGGCCGCCTGCCCGAGCCGGCCGCGCTGCTGGAGGCGATCGAGGCGTTGACGCGCCCCGCGGTCGCCGCGCCGCTGCCCGACCTCGTCGGCCTGCGCGTGCTCGTGACGGCCGGCGGAACGCGCGAGCCGATCGATGCCGTGCGCTTCGTCGGCAACCGCTCGTCGGGACGGATGGGCTTCGCGCTGGCCGGCGAGGCGGCGGCGCTCGGCGCCGCCGTCACGGTGATCGCCGCGAACGTCTCCCTGCCGCGCGACGCTCGCGCCACCTACGTCGACGTCGAGACCGCGGCGCAGCTGCACGATGCCTGCAACGCCGCGTTCGCCGACGCGGACATCCTGCTGATGGCCGTCGCGGTCGCCGACTTCCGTCCGGCGCAGGGCTTCGCCGGCAAGCTGAAGAAGGGCGAGGACGACGAGCGTCTGCGCGTCGAGCTGGAGCGCACGCCGGACATCCTCGCCGGCCTCGCCGCCCGCCGCCGGCCCGGTCAGACGCTCGTCGGCTTCGCCGCCGAGCACGGCGATGGGGCGCTGCGCTACGGACGCGAGAAGCTCGCGCGCAAGGGCGTCGACGCGGTCGTCGTCAACGACATCTCGCGCCGCGAGATCGGCTTCGACGCCGCCGACAACGAGGTCACGATCCTCACGGCGGCCGGCGAGACGCACATCGCCCGCGCGTCCAAGCCGGTGGTCGCGCGCGCGGTGCTCGACGCGGTCGTCGGGCTGCGCGCGCGAGTCGCGGCCGGCGCCGGCTCGACCGAGCCGACGACGTAGCCGCATGCCTTCCGGCGCAACCCGGCACGTAACCGCGACCGATACCGTCGCGCCGAGGGGTCGCGGCTGCGACGATGCCCGTCAGTGGATAGCACCGACAGCGCACGGCGGCTGACGAGCACCGAGGTCGAGGCCGCCGGTCAGCTCGCGCGGCTCGTCGCGGGCAACGTCGCGCAGGCCGCCGAGGTCCGCCCCGACGTCATCGCGCACCTCGTCGTCGCGGTGCTCGCCGAGGGCCACGCGCTGATCGAGGACCTGCCCGGCGTCGGCAAGACGACGCTCGCTCGCGCGCTCGCGCGCTCGCTCGACCTCGAGGTCGCGCGAATCCAGTGCACGGCCGACCTGCTGCCCGCCGACGTCGTCGGCACGAACGTCTTCAACCAGCGCGAGAGCCGCTTCGAGTTCCGGCCCGGTCCGATCTTCGCCAACGTCGTCCTCGTCGACGAGATCAACCGCGCGTCGCCGAAGACGCAGTCGGGCCTGCTGGAGTGCATGCAGGAGCGGCGCGTCACCGTCGACGTCCACACGCACGAGCTGGCGCGCCCGTTTCTCGTCCTTGCGACGCAGAACCCGATCGAGTACGAGGGCACCTATCCGCTGCCCGAGGCCCAGGTCGACCGCTTCATGGTGCGCCTCTCGCTCGGCTATCCGGATCCCGTCGGCGAGGTCGCCATGCTCGCCGCCCACGAGTCGGGTGATCGCGTCGCCCAGCTCGAGCCCGTCGCCTCAGCGGCCGACCTGCTGGCCGCGCAGGACGCCGTCATGCGCGTGCGCGCATCCGAGCCGCTGCGGCGCTACATCGTCGCCCTGCTCGGCCAGACGCGCGCGGATCCGCGCGTCGAGCTCGGAGCCAGCCCGCGTGCCGGGCTGCTGCTGCTGCGCGCCGCGAAGGCCCGGGCGCTGCTCGCCGGCCGCGACCACGCGACCCCCGGCGACGTCCAGCAGATGGCGCTGCCGGTCCTCGCACATCGCATCGTGCTCGCACCGGATGCCTTCGAGACGACCGGCGAGCGCGTCGTCGCCGACGCGGTGGCGGCGATCCCGGCGTTCTGAGATGGTCGTCCGCCGGGCCCTCGCCACCGGCCTGCTGGCGACCGCCTTCGGGCTCACCGCGGCGCTCGTCGACGCCGAGCCGCTGTGGGTGCCGGCCGCGACCCTCGCGCTGCTCGCCGCCGGCAGCATCGCCTGGGTCGGGCTCGGCGCGCGGAGCGTGCGCGTGACCCGCACGCTCGGCGCCCGTCGCGTCGCCGAGGACGAGCCGGTGACGATCGCGCTCGAGGTGCGGGCCGGGCGGCTCGGCCTGCCGCCGTCGCGGATCGTCGATCCGCTGCTCGCCGAGCCCGCGCCGCTGCGGACCGGCGCCCGCGGCGGACGGCTGCGGATGGAGGCTCGCTTCGGCCATCGCGGGCGGCGCGTGCTCGTCGTGCCGCGGGTGGTCGTCGCCGATCCGCTCGGCCTGGCGACGCGCGAGGTCGTCGCGCGGCCCGCGGCCGGCCGCGACGAGATCCTCGTGCTGCCGCGGATCGAGCCGGTCGTCGCGGCGCCCGGTGGCGCCGACGCCGCGCAGATCGTTCGCCGCGGGCGCCCCGGCGTCGGCGCCGAGACCGAGCTCGACGGGATCCGGGCGCTGCGCGACGGCACGCCCGCCTCGCGGATCTTCTGGCCCGCGGTCGCGCGCGGCGCCGACGCGCAGGAGCGTTCGCTCACGTCGGCGGGAGAGAGCCGTTCGCTCGTCGTGCTGGACCCGCGCGACGGTGTGGACGGCGGCGCGCTCGACGCGGCCGTCCGTGCGGTGGCGTCGCTCGCACGGTCGCTCGCCGCCGACGGTGGCTGTGGCGTGCTGCTGCCGGGCGACCGGCGGCCGGCGCAGCTGGAGCAGACGCTGTCGGGCTGGTCGACGTTGCACGCGCGCCTGGCGCTCGTCGGCTCGGCAAGCGGTCCGTCGCTGGCCGGCCTGGCCCACTGGCGCGGACCGCTGTTCTTCGTCAGCGCCCGCGTGCGCGAGGGCCTGCCCGCGGCACTCGGACCGGCGCAGGGGGCGATGCGCGTGCTCGTCGTGCCGGGCGTGCTCGCCGCGCGGCAGCCGGCGTTCACGGTCGCGGGCTGCAGTGGCTTCGTGCTCAATGGCGCGCGCGGCAGGCCGGGCGGCG
>JAUYGN010000084.1 GCA_030690545.1 Solirubrobacteraceae bacterium | reverse complement strand
AATGACGTGATCGACGCCGACACCGCGCAGCTCATCGCTGAAGAAATGGGCCACTCGGTCCGTCGCGTATCGGAATCGGACGTCGAAGAGGGTCTGTTCGACACCGTGGACGACGAGGGTGCGTTGGAATCGCGCGCGCCGGTCGTCACCGTCATGGGCCATGTCGACCATGGCAAGACGTCGCTGCTCGACGCCATCCGTCAGGCCGATGTCGTCTCCGGCGAAGCCGGCGGCATCACCCAGCATATCGGCGCCTATCAGGTCACCTCGCCCTCGGGCTCCAGGATCACCTTCATCGACACGCCCGGCCACGCCGCCTTCACGGCGATGCGCGCCCGCGGCGCCCGCGTGACCGACATCGCGGTCATCGTCGTGGCCGCCAACGACGGCGTCAAGCCGCAGACCGCCGAGGCGATCGACCACGCCAAGGCCGCCGACGTGCCGATCGTCGTCGCCGTCAACAAGATCGACCTCGAGGGCGCCGACCCGACGCGCGTGCGCACCGAGATGACGACGCGCGGCCTGCAGCCGGCCGAATGGGGCGGCGAGACGGAGTTCGTCGACGTCTCGGCCAAGACGCACGTCGGCCTGGAGGACCTGCTCGACACCCTGCAGGTCGTCGCCGAGCTCGAGGACCTCAAGGCCAACGCGACGGCGCCGGCCTCCGGCGTCGTCGTCGAGTCCAAGCTCGACCCGGGCCGCGGCCCCGTCGTCACGATCCTCGTCCAGCGCGGCACGCTGCGGATCGGCGACGCGCTCGTCGCGGGCGCCAACTGGGGCCGCGTGCGCGCGATGCACGACTTCACCGGCGCGCGCGTCAAGGAGGCCGTTCCGGGCGACCCGATCGAGGTGCTCGGCTTCGACGGCGTTCCCGAGGCCGGCGAGCACGTCCGCGCGGTCGAGAACGACCGTCGCGCGCGCCAGCTCGCCCACGAGCGCGAGCAGCGCCTCAAGCAGGAGCAGCATGCGCGCCGGTCGGGCCGCAAGCGCTCGCTGGAGGACGTCTTCCGCGACATCCAGGCTGGCGAGCTCAAGGAGCTCAACCTGCTCGTCAAGGCCGACGTCGCCGGCTCCGCGGAGGCGCTCGAGGACGAGATCGCCAAGCTGCCCCAGGACGAGGTGTCGGTCAACATCATCCGCACCGGCGTCGGCGGCATCAACGAGTCCGACGTCATGCTCGCGGCCGCGTCCGACGCGATCATCATCGGCTTCAACGTGCGCCCCGTCGGCGACGCCCGCGCCGTCTCCGAGCGCGAGGGCGTCGACGTCCGCGGCTACACGGTCATCTACAAGGTGCTCGACGAGCTGCGCGCCGCGATGGAGGGCATGCTCGAGCCCGAGGAGGTCGAGCGTTCGCTCGGGCAGGTCGAGATCCGCCAGATCTTCCGCGCCTCGAAGATCGGCGTCATCGCCGGCTCCTACGTCACCGAGGGCAAGATCACGCGCGGCGCCAAGACGCGGCTCGTGCGCGACGGGACGATCGTCTACGACGGTGAGATCTCGTCGTTGCGGCGCTTCAACGAGGACGTCCGCGAGGTTGCCTCGGGGTTCGAGTGCGGCATCACGCTGCGCAACTTCCAGGACGTCAAGGAAGGCGACGCCCTGGAGGTCTACGAGACCCGCAAGGTCGACCGCGCGCTCGCCTAGCGCGATGAGCGACGTCGACGCCTACGTCGCCCTGCTGCTCGTCCATCTGCACTTTCCGGACGCCGGCTCGCTGAAGGCCAAGCGCAAGGACCTGGCGTCGGTCAAGGCCCAGCTGCACGGCCGCATGGGGGCGACGGTGGCCGAGGTCGGCCATCAGGATCTCTGGCAGCGGGCGACGCTCGCGGCGGCGCTGACGGGCGGATCGATCGGCATGCTCGAGAGCTCCGTCGATCGCGTCGAGCGCTTCCTGCTGGAGCGCTTTCCGGAGAGCTGTCGCGTCGAGCGAGCCGTGGCGTCGTTCGCCGACGTGACGGGCTGAGGAGGACTAGGATGCCGACCGATCGGATGCGGCGCGTCGACGAGGCCGTCAGGCAGGTCTTGTCCGATGCCGTCGCGCAGGACCTGCAGGACCCACGAATCGGTTTCGTCACGATGACGAGCGTCAAGACCACCTCAGATCTGCGCCATGCCCGCGTCTACGTGTCCGTGCTCGGAAGCGACGCCGAGCGCGCGGCGACGCTCGCCGGCCTGCAGTCCGCCCACGGCGCGCTGCAGCGCCGCCTCGCTCGCGAGCTGCGCATGAAGCGCACGCCGACGCTCGAGTTCCTCTACGACGACACGACCGATCGCGCAATGCACCTGGAGGAGCTCCTCCGACGCGAGGCGCAGGAGACGTGACGATCGCCGGGACGACCCCCAGCACCCGCGACGCCGTCGTCGGCGCGCTGCGCGAGGGCGAGCGCTTCGTGCTCGTCACGCACGAGAACCCCGACGGGGACGCGCTCGGCTCGCTCGTCGCGATGCAGGGCGTGATGCGCGCGCTCGGCAAGGACTCGCTGATGTTCATCGGGGCCGGCGAGTTCCCGCTGCCCTACGAGTACGCGTTCTTTCAGTTCGACGGGCTGATCAGCCACGTGCCCGACGACGTCGCGCAGCGCACGATCGTCTTCCTGGACTGCGGCAACTTCGACCGCAACGCGGTCGAGATCGGCGGCGCGCCGATCCTCAACCTCGATCATCACCACGACAACACGCACTTCGGCACGATCAACCACGTCGTCGCCGACGCCTCCTGCACCGCGGAGATCGTCTGGGACCTGATGCGGGCGCTCGACGTCCCGCTCACGCAGCCGATCGCCGAGGCGCTCTACGTCGGTCTCGTGACCGATACCGGTCGCTTCATGTACGAGAACACGGGCGCCGCGGCGCATCGGATGGCGGCCGAGCTGATCGAGGCCGGCGTCGACGTGCACGAGATCTACCGGCGCCTGTACGAAGGCGTGCCCGAGCCGAAGATCACGCTGCTGACGCGCGCGCTCAGCCGCCTGCAGCGCTTCGACGGCGGCCGCCTGACGCTCGCCCGCCTGACGCGCGAGGACTTCGCGCAGACCGGCGCCGAGGAGTCCTACACCGAGGGGATCATCGACCACCTGCGCGCCGTGCAGGGCACGAAGGTCGCCGCGCTCGCCCGCGAGCTGACGGGCGACGACCGCGGCGGCTGCTGGAAGGTGTCCCTGCGGGCGACCGACGGCGCGGTCGACGTCTCGCTGATCGCCCGCGCCCGGAGCGGCGGCGGGCATCGCCAGGCGGCCGGCTTCGCGACGCAGATGACGCCCGACGAGCTCGTCGCGTTCCTGCGCCAACAGGTGGCGCAGCAGCTTGACGGGTAGCTCGTCCTGACAGGATGCGCTGACGAACGCGAACTTCGAGGAGGATGCTGATGGCAGCACCAGAGGAAGAGACCCAGCTACCCGGCAAGTGCCGTGACTGGAAGGCCCTGCTCGGGCCGGGCGTGATCGTCGTCGACGTCTGGGCGACGTTTCCGTCGGCCGGCTGGAACATGGAGCTGCGCAGGGCCGAGCAGCAGGGCGACGATCCCGAGCAGCTGACGCTCGAGCGCGTCGTGACGTTTCCCGAGGGCTATCAGCCGCCGGTGGTCCGCGGCATCGACGTCCACTGGGAAGAGCAGACCGACGTCGAGTACAAGACGGTCAGGATCGTGCCCGACGACCTCACGCTCGAGGTGCTCGATCGCCGCAACGCGCCGCCGCTGAACGCCGACAAGGCCTGACCGCCCGACGGGGCTCGGCGGCGACGGGCCCGGGCGGAGACTAGCCTGGGGCCGGTGTCCGACGGCGTCCTGCTCATCGACAAGCCCGCCGACAAGACCTCGCACGACGTCGTCGCCGCGGTCCGTCGCGAGATCGGACCCCACCCACCCCGGCGCGTCGGGCATGCCGGCACGCTGGATCCGTTCGCGACCGGCCTGCTGCTCGTGCTCGTCGGTCGCGCGACGCGCATCCAGCGCTACCTGATGGCGCTGCCCAAGCGCTACGAGACCGTCGCGCGCCTCGGAGCGACGTCGACGACGGGCGACACCGACGGCGAGATCGCGGCGGGCAGGATGCCCGCCGACCCGCTCGTCCTGCCGACCGGCGAGCTGCTGCAGCGCCCGCACGCGTACAGCGCGGTCAAGGTCGACGGCCGGCGCGCCTACGAGCGCGCGCGGGCGGGCGAGCAGGTCGTGCTCGACGCGCGCCCGGTCACGGTCCACCGCTTCGAGCAGCTCTGGCGCGAAGACGACCGCGCGGCGTTCGCGATCGAGTGCTCGGCCGGAACCTACGTGCGCGTGCTGATCGCCGACCTCGGCGACGCCTACTGCGAGGAGCTGCGGCGGACGGCGATCGGCCCGTTCGCGCTCGACGACGCCGACCCGGGGCGGCTCGTGCCGCTGGCCGACGTGCTGAGCGCGATCCTGCCGAGCGTTCGCCTCGACGGCGACGACGCGCGCCGCGCGGCGCACGGCGTCGCGGTGGCGGCGACGGCGCCGCCCGGCGCGAGCGACGTGCTGCTGCTCGACGGTGACGGGCCGATCGCGATCGCCCAGCCGCGGGACGACGGGCTCAAGCCCGTCGTAGGCTTCCGCGCGTGAGGATCAGTCGCCTGCCCGACGTGCAGCCGCGCCCGCGGCGCGTCGCCGTCGGAACGTTCGACGGCGTCCACCTCGGCCACCGCGAGGTGATCCGCGGCGCCGACACGGTCGTGACGTTCGCGCCCCATCCGACCGCCGTGATCCAGCCCGACGCCGCGCCGCGCCTGCTGACCGACACCGACCGCAAGGCGAGCCTCGTCGCGTCGCTCGGCGTCGACGAGCTCGTCGTGGTCCCGTTCGATCGCGCGTTCGCGGCGCGCTCGGCGCAGGACTTCGTCGACGACGTGCTCGTCGGCGCGCTCGGCGCCACGCATGTCGCGGTCGGCGAGAACTTCCGCTTCGGTCACAAGGCGCAGGGCGACGCCGAGCTGCTGCGCGCCGACGGTCGATTTCAGACGCGCGTCGTGCAGCTGCTGGAGGTCGACGGCGAGATCGTCTCCTCGAGCCACATCCGCGGCCTCGTGCTGGGCGGCGCCGTCGAGTACGCGGGGCGGCTGCTCGGCGATCCGGTCACGCTCGCCGGCGAGGTCGTCCACGGCGACGAGCGCGGGCGCGAGCTCGGCTACCCGACGGCGAACCTCGTGCCCGACCCGCTGCTCGTGACGCCGGCGCACGGCGTCTACGCGGCGCGTGCGACGACGGCCGACGGGCAGCTGCTCCCCGCGGCGGTCAGCATCGGCGTGCGCCCGACGTTCGTCACCGGTCGCGGCGAGCTGATCGAGGCCTACCTGCTCGACTTCTCCGGCGACCTCTACGGAAGCCGCCTGCAGCTCGCCTTCCTCAAGCGCCTGCGCGGCGAGAAGCGCTTCGCGTCGGTCGACGCGCTCGTCGCGCAGATGGCGCTCGACGTCGATGCCGCGCGGGCGATCCACGACGGCGGCGGGGCGTGAGTTGCTACCTTAGCCCGCGCACATGGCACTGACTCAAGAACGCACGCAGGAGCTCGTCAGCCAGTTCGGTGAGAACGATCAGGACACCGGGAACACCCGCGTGCAGGTCGCGCTGCTCACCGCGCGGATCAACGAGCTCACGGAGCATCTTCGCTCCAACCAGAAGGACCACCACTCACGCCGCGGGTTGCTGATGCTCGTGGGGCGCCGTCGCCGGCTGCTGAACTACTTCCAGAAGCACGACCTCGAGGGCTACCGGGCGCTCATCAAGGAGCTCGGGCTCCGCAGGTGAGCATCCTCGCGGCCGGGGAGCCCGTCCCCGAGTTCACGCTCCGTCGCGCGGACGGAAAGCCCTTCACGAGAGACGATCTGGCCGGCAGGACGACGGTCTTCGTCTTCTACCCGTTCGCCTTCAGCTCGGTCTGCACCGACCAGTTCCAGCTCTACGAAGAGGTGCTCGGCGACTTCTCCGCCCGGGGCGCGACGCTGTATGGCGTCTCGACCGATGCGCTCGACAGCCAGCGCGCGTTTCGCGAGTCGCTCGGCGTGACGATCGAGATGCTGTCGGACTTCGAGCCCAAGGGCGCGGCTGCGCGCGCCTTCGGCGCGTACTTCGAGCCCGGCGGGATGACGACGCGCGCGCTCGTCATCGTCGGCCCCGACCAGACCGTGCAGTGGTCGTGGATCGGCGAGCATCCGGGCGTGCTGCCCGGAGCCAACCTGATCTTCGACGGTCTCGCGACCGGCGACGCGTAGCCGCCGCTCGCGGCGGGCCGCGCGGCTTGCTTGACCAAGTGGACTAACTGGACTACCGTGGATCGCATGCCCGACGAGGTCACGATCCACGAGGCGAAGACGCATCTGTCGCGCTTGGTCGCGCGCGCCCATGCCGGCGAGGACATCGTCATCCGGCGCGGCAAGGTCCCGATGGCCAAGCTCGTGCGCTACGACCCGCCGGTCGTCCGGCGCAGCCCCGGCCGGCTGCGAGGAAGGATCGAGATGGCGCCGGAATTCGACGATCTCGACGACGAGATGGGCGATCTCTTCGGCGTCGGCCGGTGACGCCTGCGCTCGCCGACACGCACGCGCTGCTGTGGTGGCTCGCGGACGATCCGCGCCTGTCCAATCGTGCGCGCGACGTCATCGCCGGCGGGGAGGTTGCGGTGCACTTCAGCGTGGCCAGCGTATGGGAGGCCGAGATCAAGGCGGCGAGCGGGAGGCTCACGATCCCCGACGACCTCGTAGACGCGCTGGACGCCGACCGGTTCATCGAGCTCGCGATCTCGTCTCGTCATGCCCGTGAAGCGGCACGGCTGCCGGCATTGCATCGCGATCCGTTCGATCGCATGCTCGTCGCGCAGTCGCGCCTGGAAGGCCTCACCGTGATCACGCGCGACCCGAAGATCGTCGCCTACGGCATTCCCGTCCTGTGGTGACCGCGTGCGAGGCGGCTCCCGCTCAGGGCAGCGTCGCGCTGCGCGCGACGCCGGCGTTGCGCCAGCTCACCGTCCGGCCGCGAACCGCGAGGTCGGTGAGCGCGTTTGCCACCTCGCACGGCGCCCGCACGCAGAGGATCGCCGCCGTGCCGTCGAGCAGGGTGCTCGTCGCGGCGCCCGGTGCTCGCGCCTGCACGGCCGCGGCCCCGCCGGACTGGCGAACCCAGGCGGTGACGCCGGTCGCGCCGGTCGCGAGCGCGGAGATCGCTCCCGGCGCTTGGTCGAGCGCGTGCGGACGCCCGCCGCGCAGGTCGATCCGGCGCACCGCCGATCGCTGCATGCCGCCGAGCTCGGAGTGCGGGGTCGTCGTGCTGACCCACGTCAGCCAGCGCCCGCTGCTCGTGAACCTCGTCGCCGTCGTGGCGCTGCCGCCAGCGCCGCCGATGTCGCCGGCGCGATCGATGCGCTGCAGGTTGCCGCGCGGCAGCAGGCAGGTGCGGTAGCCGTCGATCGTCGTGCCGGCGCTCGTCGTCGCGCGCGCCGTCGTCACGCGAATCGTCGCGCTCTGATGCACGACGCGCTCGCGCGGCCCCGGCCGGCAGCCGCGCGCCGGGCCGCGCCGAACGGTCATCGCGGCGCGCGTCGCGAAGGACCCGTGGCGCTGCGTCGCCGCGACGGACAGGGTGCAGAGGTTCGTGCGCGCCGCGACGTCGCGCGTCAGGAGGATGCGCACGGTGCGCGTCGAGGCGGCGACGCGGCCGCGGCCGCGCGTCAGCGTCGCCCACGGGTGGACCTCGTCGAAGCGCTGTGGCGTGACCGTGCTCTCGCCGCATTCGGCCGTGGCGGTGACGACGCGGTTGCCGGCACCGGCGACGAGCGCACGGGGGAGGACGACCGTCAGCCGCCGTCCGGCGAGTCGCCAGTGCGAGCGCGAGCGATCGGCGGCCGCGGACGCGTCCGAGGTGCCGGTCGCGAGTGCGGACGGGCCGGCGGCGCCATGCGCGGCGCCCGCCGACGGGCCTGCGAGCGCAGCGCCCGCGACGGCGGTCGCGGCGAGCGCGAGCGCGACGAGCCGCCGACCTGACCGGCGCGAGCAAGGCGCGCATGTCGCGACGACTGGTGGCATATGTTGCGAGGGGCGCATGCCGTCTAAGACGCGTCGGCGGCGCGAATGTTCTGGGCATGCGCGCGGGGCGCCCGGGTGCACGCGGCCGGGCGAGCGCCTACAGCAGCTGGCCGATCCGCTCCGCACGGTAGGCGAAGATGGCCTCGACGTCGCGCGCGACGAACGCGCGTCGCGCGAGCTCGCCGAGTGGGCCGAGCGGCAGCGCGTAGCGCACGACGTCGCGCATCAGCGTGCCGCCGCCGTCGAGCGCCTCGAACGTGTGCGTGTGTTGCCACAGCGCGTACGGGCCCCTGAGTTGCTCGTCGACGAAGCGATCGGGCGGCTCCCACTCGGTGATCTCCGTCAGCCAGCTGACCGGGACGCCGCGCACGCGCAACCGGTAGCGGATCAGCGTGCCGGCGCCCATCGCGATCGGCCCTGGCGTGACGACGCGGAAGCGCAGCAGCGGCGGCGTGATCGCCTCGAGGTTGCGCGCGTCGGCGAAGAACGCGAACGCGTCCTCCGGCGCGCCGGGCAGGCGCAGCTCGCGCCGCAGGATGTGCTCATCGTCCATACGGGCTGTACGCGGGCTCGACCGCGACGGATCGCAGAGCGTGGCAGGTCGATCCCGGCGCGGCCCTCGGCAGTCCGCCGCTGCCCGCGCCCCGTACGCTGAGCGCGATGAGCTCTGCTGATGATCTGCGCACCGCGCCACCGCCGGCGCTGCGCGACGACGACCACGTCCGCGGCGCGCCGGCGGCGCCGCTCGTCGTCTTCTACGCGGACTTCGCGTGCCCGCGCTGCGCGCTGGCGCACGAGCGGCTGACGAGCGCCGGCGCGCGGGTCGCCTTTCGCCACCTCGCGCTGCGCGCCAAGCATCCGCGCGCGGTGGCGGTCGCGCTGGCCGCCGAGGCGGCCGCCGCGCAGGGCGCCTTCTGGCCCTTCGCCGATGCGCTCTACGCCGACCAGGGCCGCCTCGACGACCCGCACCTGTGGCAGCGCGCCCGCTCGCTCGGCCTCGATCTCGCCCGCTTCGACGAGGATCGCCGGGCCGATCGGGCGGTCGCCCGCGTACGCGACGACACGCGCGCCGCGCTCGCCGCCGGAGCGACGACGACGCCGGCGCTGTTCTTCGGCAGCAACGGCGCGCACTTCGGGGTTCCCGGCGGCGAGCTGCTGGCGCAACTGGGCTACGATGGCGACGTTCGGATACCGAGATCACGTTAAGACGCAGGTGCGCCGACCGACGGGCGCACGACGAACAAAAGGACAACTTCATATGAGTACTGCCGAGACCCGTGTCTCCGTCGAGATCGCTGGATCAGAGATCTCCTTCGAGACCGGCAAGATGGCCAAGCAGGCCTCCGGCGCCGTCGTCGTCCGCCAGGGCGACACAGTGGTATTGAGCACAGCGACTGCGGGCAACCTCCGCGACGTCGACTTCCTCCCGCTGACCGTCGACGTCGAGGAGCGGATGTATGCCGCGGGCAAGATCCCGGGCTCATTCTTCAAGCGCGAAGGCCGCAGCACCGAGAAGGGCACGCTCGTGGCCCGCATGATCGATCGTCCGCTGCGCCCGCTGTTTCCCAAGGGCTGGCGCCGTGAGACGCAGCTCGTCTCGCTGACGCTGAGCATCGACGGCGTGCACCCGTACGACATCCTCGCGATGAACGGCGCGTCCGCCGCGCTGATGATCTCCGACATCCCGTACCCGACGCCCGTCAGCGCCGTGCGGATCGGCAAGGTCGACGGCAACTTCGTCGTCAACCCCGACGAGCAGGACACGTTCGAGAGCTCCGACCTGGACCTCGTCGTGGCCGGCACCGAAGAGGCGATCCTGATGGTCGAGGCGGGGGCCAACGAGATCCCCGAGGCGGAGATCCTCGACGCGCTCGACATCGCGCACAGCGAGATCAAGAAGCTCTGCGCGCTGCAGCACGAGCTGCGCGAGAAGGCCGGCAGGCCGAAGACCGAGATCGAGGTCCCGCAGGTCGACGAGGGCCTGTTCGCCGCCGTCCAGGAGTCCCACGGCGCGGCGCTCGACGCGGCGACGCAGATCTTCGACAAGCTCGAGCGCCAGAACGAGTCCAATCGCGTCATGGAGGAGGCCGTCGCGGCGCACTCCGGCGATCCGGAGGACGCTGAGCACGAGACCCGCCGCGCGGCCGCGCAGATGGCCGTCGACAAGCTCGAGAAGACGATCATCCGCCAGCGCATCGCCGTCCACAAGAAGCGCCCGGACGGTCGCGCGGAGGACGAGATCCGGCCGATCTCGATCGACGCCGGCCTGCTGCCGCGCGCGCACGGCTCGGCGCTCTTCACGCGCGGCCAGACGCAGGCACTGTCGGTCGCCTCGCTCGGGACGCTGAAGGAGGAGATGCGGCTCGACACGCTCGGCCTGGAGACGAAGAAGTACTACTTCCACCACTACAACTTCCCGCCCTTCTCGGTCGGGGAGGCGGGCTTCATGCGTGGCCCGAAGCGCCGCGACATCGGTCACGGCGCGCTCGCCGAGCGGGCGCTGACGGCGATGGTGCCGTCGATCGAGACGTTCCCGTACACGATCCGCGTCGTGTCGGACATCCTCGAGTCCAACGGCTCGTCGTCGATGGCGTCGGTCTGCGGCTCGTCGCTGTCGCTGATGGATGCCGGCGTGCCGCTCAAGCGGCCCGTCGCGGGCATCGCGATGGGGCTCATCAAGGAGGGCGACGAGTACGTCGTGCTGACCGACATCGCCGGCGTCGAGGATCACCTCGGCGACATGGACTTCAAGGTCGCCGGCACGTCGGAGGGCATCACCGCCCTGCAGATGGACATCAAGATCACGGGCGTCACGTTCGACATCCTGCGCGACGCGCTCACGCAGGCGCTGAAGGCGCGGACGTTCATCCTCGGCGAGATGGCCAAGGTCATCGCCGAGCCGCGCGCCGAGCTCTCCGAGCACGCGCCGCGGATCATGACCGTGCAGATCGACACCGACAAGATCGGCCTGCTGATCGGCAAGGGCGGCGAGACGATTCGCGGCCTGGCCGAGGAGTTCGAGTCCCAGATCGACGTCAACGACGACGGTCAGGTGCTCGTCTACTCCGCCAACGGCACGCTCGGCGAGGCGCTCGCCGAGCGCATCCGGTCGATGACCAAGGAGGTCGCGGTCGGCGACGAGTACCCCGCCGCGAAGGTCGTCAAGACGACGACGTTCGGCGCCTTCGTCGAGCTCTCCAAGGGCACCGACGGCCTGCTGCACATCTCCAACGTGTCGCCCGGCCAGCGCGTCGACACCGTCGAGGACGTGCTCAACAAGGGCGACGAGATCCATGTGCGCGTCGTCGAGGTCGACCGCGAGCGCGGCCGCATCGGCCTGCGCCTGGCGGAGGATCCCGAGATCGCCGGCAAGACGGTCGAGGAGCTCGCGGCCGTCGGCAACGGCGGCGGGCGCCCGCCGCGCGATCGCGGCCCGCGCGGC
>JAUYGN010000081.1 GCA_030690545.1 Solirubrobacteraceae bacterium | reverse complement strand
GCCGCGGCCGCGCCGCCGGTCGCCGGCGCGCCGCTGCCGCCGCCCGAGCACGGCACCGTCATGCCGCAGTTCGTCGCCGAGACGGAGGGCTTCTATCCGGACGCGACGGAGATCCGGCTCGTCGGCGGCGAGCTCGGCTCCGGCCACGCGATCGCCTGGATCCGCCTGCGCGGGGAGCTGCTGCCCGGCGTTGCGCCGTCGCCGCTCGCGCGGGCCGCCGCGGCCGCGGACTTCTCCAACGGCCTGAGCTGGATCCTCCCGTTCGAGGAGTGGCTGTTCGTCAACACGGAGCTGACCGTGCACCTGCACCGCGAGCCCGAGGGCGAGTGGATCGGCCTCGACGCGCGGACGGTTTCAGACATGCTCGGCATCGGCCTGGCGAGCGGCGTGCTGCACGATCTGCGCGGGCCCGTCGGCGCCTGCGCGCAGTCGCTGTTCGTGCAACGGCGCTGAGTCGCGGGCGTTCGCCGGCCGCTCGGCGAGCAGGCGGGCCAACTCGCGCCGTGCCTCCCTGTCCAGGCGTCGGTTTGCGTGCGCTCGCCGATCAAGGGAGACTGACGCGCGGACCGATGGCCAAGAAGGAGACATCCGAGGGCAGGCCCAAGCTCGGCCGGCGCACCTTCGAGAAGGAGCTTCAGCGCCTGCAGCGCGAGCTCGTCCTGTTGCAGGAGTACATCAAGCACAAGGGCCTGAAGGTCGTCGTCGTCTTCGAGGGTCGCGACGCCGCCGGCAAGGGCGGCGTGATCAAGCGGATCACGGAGCGCACGAGCCCGCGCGCATGGCGGATCGCCGCGCTGGCCGCGCCGACCGAGCGCGAGCGCACGCAGTGGTACTTCCAGCGCTACGTCGCGCACCTGCCGGCGGCGGGGGAGATGGTCCTGTTCGACCGCTCCTGGTACAACCGCGCCGGCGTCGAGCGCGTGATGGGCTTCTGCACCGAGGAGGAGTACCAGGAGTTCATGCGCTCCTGCCCGGAGTTCGAGCGCATGCTCGTGCGCTCGGGGATCATCCTCATCAAGTACTGGTTCTCGGTCTCCGACGCCGAGCAGGAGAAGCGTTTCCAGGCGCGTGTGAACGACCCGATGCGCCGCTGGAAGCTCAGCCCGATGGACCTGCAGTCACGCGAGCGCTGGGTCGAGTACTCCCGCGCCAAGGACGACATGTTCGCCCACACCGACATCAAGCAGGCGCCGTGGTACGTGGTCGACGCCAACGACAAGCGCCGCGCGCGGCTGAACTGCATCTCGCACCTGCTGTCGATGATCCCCTACGAGGACCTGATCCCGCCGCCGCTGGAGCTGCCCGAGCGCCAGGACGACGTCCACTACGTGCGGCCCCCGATCACCGACCAGACGTTCGTGCCGGAGGTGTATTGAGGGCGCGGATGCGGGTGCTGTGGCGATCGGGTGTGGCATAGCTGTGGCATACTCGGGGCATGGCACGCGCACGGGTCAGCACGACGGTCGACGAGCATCTGCTCGCGCGCGCGAGAGATCTACGAGCCGGGCTCACGGATGCTGCGCTGATCGACGAGGCCCTTGCTGCGCTGCTCGCGCGCCACCGGTCCGTGGAGCTGGACGCTGCCTACGCCGCCTACGATCGGCAACCGCTGGACGAGCCCGACGAATGGGGCGATCTGGCGTCGTTTCGCTCCGCGGCGGCGTCCTCCTGACCGTGCTGCCGGCGTGGGGCGAGGTCTGGTGGTGCGAGCTGCCCGACATCGGTCGTCGCCCGGTCGTGGTGCTCTCCCGCGACGCCGCGATCCCGCGTCTGAAGCGGGCGCTCGTCGCGCCCTGCACGACGACGGTTCGCGGGCTGCCAAGCGAGGTGCTCCTGTCGCCCGGCGACGACCCGATCCCGCGCCGGTCGGCCGTCAACCTCGATTCGGTCGAGAGCGTCTCGGTCGCCGTGCTCGTGCAACGGCTGGGCCGCCTCAGCGGCGATCGCATGCTCCAGGTCTGTGCTGCGCTCGAGGTGGCCGTGGCCTGCGCCCGCTGATCAGCCAGCGACCCTTGGGCCCATCGCCATGCGGATGAGAGGACTCGAACCTCCACGAGCTTGCACTCACGGCGACCTGAACGCCGCGCGTCTACCAATTCCGCCACATCCGCTGGCTCGCTCACCTTAGCGCCCGGCGACTCGTGCAGGCATGCCGAGCCCGCCCGGCCGAGGGCGGACGGCGCGAGACGTCCACGGTCCCTTTGCTACCGTGCACCCCCGTTCCGCGCCGCTATCGTCTAGGGGACTAGGACGCCGCCCTCTCACGGCGGAAACCGGGGTTCGAATCCCCGTAGCGGTACCTGACTTAGCCCTGTAAATCGCAGGGCTTTGTCGTTCTAGAGCCCCTCGTGCGCCAGGAAATGCGCCAGTCGCGCGCCGCAGACACTCCATCCGATGGGATCCCTACCGTGCGTCCTGCCGGTACGTCCTCCCGGCGCCGATGGCCGCTACCCATCCGATCGTCAGCGCCCGCCGAAAGGTGGGCGCTCGTCGTCGTTCTGCCTTTCCGACCGATCGGACCCCTACCGTTCGTTCAGCGTGGTCGTAGCGGCCCGCACATGCTCAACACGAGAGGGACGAGATGGACGAGACCTCGCAGGACCCAGGCGCCGCCGCCCGCATGGCCGATGCCGCGCGCCGTGGTAGGCGGGTTGTCGCCGCCGGCGGAGCCGTGCGCCTTGACGTGTCGTATCGGCGTGCGTGCGAGCGTCAGCGCGAAGAGGCTCGCGCCGCTGGTGCGTCGGAGGACGACATTGCTCGAGCAGAGCGACGAGCCGCGCAAGCCGCGAGCTACTGCGCCAAGATCTGGCGGACCCAAGAGCGCGCCTATCGCGTCTCCGTTCGTCCGACAGTGACCGCGCCCCGTCCTCGCACTGCCCCGCGCCCGCGCGCCCGTCGGACCGCCTGTAGTCGGAGCTCCGCGAAGAGCGGCGACAGCGGCGACTCCGGCCCAGGCGAACCAGAACCACCAGCTGCACCCGTTCGGCCCGCGCTATCGCGGGCCGTTCTCACGATCGCGTACCTGACCGCTGAGGAGCGGGGCGGGGTCCTCGCATGAGCCGCGGCCAGCGCGAGCGCTGCGCCAGCTGCTTTGCAGCGCTGACCGTCCGCGAGAAACGCCGCGGCGAGTTGATGTGCCCGCGCTGCCGCGCGGATAGCAGGCACGGACGCGACCGCCTGCGCTGCGCAAGGAACGCCGAGCGGAGGCAGCCATGACGCAGTACCTCCCGGCCGAGGTCGGCGCCCGCCCGCCCCAGATCTGCGAGCAGTGCGAGCGTCCGCATTGGCAGAGTGACGCGACCGTCTGTCTGTCCTGCCAGGGCGGCGACCACGCGCCGGCCGCAACGGACCTGGTACTGCGGCCACGTAGCGTCGATATGAGCCGCGTGCAGCCGTTCCGTTGGGCGTGGCAGGACCGCCTGCTCGTCGGCTACTTGAACTTGCTCGTCGGCGATGAGGGGGTTGGCAAAGGCACGTTGTTGGCCTGGTTGATCGCGCGCCTGACCCGCGGCGAGCTGCCGGGCGACCTGCGCGGCAAGCCCGCCCGCGTGCTCATTGTCGGCGACGAGGACGGCTTCGACGGCGTGTGGGTTCCGCGGCTGCACGCTGCCGGCGCAGACCTCGCTCTCGTGTGCGAGCTGCCCGTCGATGAGTCTGGCGCGCTCGACATCGGCCGCGACGCCAAGAAACTGCGCGCGCTGCTCTTTGCCGACCGCTTCGACGTGCTGATCTTCGACGCGCTGCTCGACAACCTCGGCGCCGAAGTTGACGACTGGCGCGCCAAGTCCGTGCGTGGCGCCATCGCGCCCCTGCGGCGCCTGATCGGCGACCTCAACGTCACTGCCGTCGGGGCGCTGCACACGAACAAGAGCGAGGCTGTGACGTTCCGCAAGCGGCTCGCCGGCACCCAGGCGTTCAACGCGCTCAGCCGCTCGTCGCTGCTGCTCGCCGCCCACCCCGACGACCCGGACCGGCGCGTGCTCCTACGCGGCAAGGGCAACTATGCCGCACCGCCGCCAGTGCTCGAGTTCCGCATCGCGGCTGACCCGGTGCGGCTGAACGGCCACACACACAAGCCGACGATCGTGACCGATGTGCAGCGGTCCGGCGTGACGATCGAGGACGTGCTAGGCGCAGTGCCCGAGCCGCAGACGAAGGCCGGCGCAGCACGAACCCTCATCGTCGAGGCTCTCGCCGACGGCGAGTGGCACAACGCCCGCGAGATTCGCGCAGACCTCGCGAAGGCCGGGATCAGCGACAGCGGGATCCAGCGCGCCTGCAACGACCTCGACGTCGAACGCCGCCGCACCAGCGGATTCCCGAGCGGCCACGAGTGGCGCCTCGCGCACGGGGGTGGTTTGACTGAACGTACTGACTGCACTGAACGCACTGCCACTACTGCCGTCAGTGCCGTCAGTGCCGTCAGTGCGACATGCCCCACGAGCGTGGCCGCACCGGACGAGGACGCCTTCATCGCTGGGCTGATCGCTGCATTCGACGCGGTCGAGATCACCGGCGCGGAGGCCACCCGATGAGCCGCGCGCTGCCCCTCGAGGACCGATTCACTCGGGCCGAGGAAAAGCCGAGTGGCGCACCCCGGCTCGCGCTGTCGATCGCTGAGGCGTGCGAGGCGCTCGGCTGCAGCTGGGACTTCTGGAGCGAGCACGTGGCTCCCGATGTGCGCATCGTTCGTCGTGGCCGGCGCAAGCTCGTGCCGGTCGTTGAGCTCGAGGCGTGGCTCGACCGCGAGGCCGAGCGTCCGTTGGGCACGGGGAAGGCTGCCCCGGTCACCGCGAAAACCCCTGCAAATGCGGGGGTGCGCGCCAGTCGTGCGCCAGCTGGGAGGTGTGCGTGAGCCGTCGAGGCCCGGGGCGAGCCCCTGAGTCCTATGTGTCGACTGACCCAGCACGTCGGGCGGCGCAGCTCGCGAACCTGCGGAAGGTGCCGCCGGTGAGCCCAGGCCGGCCGCCATCGCACGGCGCGTATGCCCGCGTCGCCGTAGAGCGCCTGGCCGAGAAGGAGCGCGAGGTGTTCGACGCGCTAGCGGCCGATGCACCGCTGCGAGATCGCGACAACGATCTGCCCGCCGCTGACGGCGCGCTCGTGCGGCTGGCGGCCGACGCTTTGTGCCGGCTCGACAGCGTCGGCGACTTCCTGGCCAGGCGCGGCATCGAGGACGAGAAGGGTCAGCTGCGGGCGACGGTGCTCGAGCTCGAGGGCCGGTTGCGTCGCGAGGCAAGCGATCACCTTGAGGCGCTGGGCATGAGCCCGCGGAGCAGAGCGCGGCTCGGTGTTGATGTCGCGAGAGCGGCGACGTTCGACCTCGCGAAGCACTGGGCTGGCGAGCACGACGACGTCATCGACGCCGAAGAGGTAGGCGCCGATGGCTGACCACGTGCTGCTCGCTCGGGCCCGGCAGGACCTTGGCGCGTTCGCTGAGCTCGTCGGGCGCCCGCTGGCGACGTGGCAGGCCGCGTCGCTGACGCTTGAGCGGCGCACGACCGTGATCGTGGCGCCGAGGCAGACCGGGAAGAGCCGAAGTCTGGCGGTGCTCGCCCTGCATCGCGCGTTCCGCACCGCCGGGATCCGCGTACTCGTCGTCAGCGCCGGCGAGGATGCGGCGAAGCGCCTGCTCAGTGAGGTTCGCGCGGTCGCTGCGGACTCTCCTCTCCTCGCCGGTTCGGTCGTCGATGAGCTAGCGTCGCTCGTGACGTTGAGCAACGGCAGCGAGATCCGCTCCGTGCCCGCGTCCGAGCGGGCGGTGCGTGGTTGGACGGTCGACCTGCTGATCGTCGATGAGGCCGCGAGTGTCGAGGATGATCTGCTGCACGGTGCGGCGTTGCCGACGACGGCGGCTCGGCCGGATGCGAGGATCGTGCTGGCGGGCTCGCCGCGCGGTACGGCCGGGGCGTTCTACGAGGCGGCGTGTCGCGGGTTCGCGGGCACCGATGTGCATACGGTCGCGGTGCGCTGGCGGCTGCGGGACGCGACGTGGATCAGTGCCGAGGCGATCGCCGCGCTGCGAGAGGGGTTGCCGCCGGCGTTGGCGCGCGCCGAGTTGGATGGCGAGTTCGCCGATATCGGCGATGGGCTGCGGCTGTTCGAGGATGCGTGGATCGATGCGGCGGTGGCGCGTGAGCTGCCGGGCTTGGGGTCGCTGGCGGTGCGTGATCGGCCGGGTGGCGGACCGCTGAGGTTGGGCGTCGATGTCGCGCGCAGCGGTCATGATGAGACGGTCGGTGTGCAGGTCCGTGGCGGCCGTGTCCGGGTCGCGTTCGCTGGTCACGGCTGGGATCTGATGCGGACGGCCGAGGCCGTCGTGCGGGCGACTTGCGAGGACCGCCTGGCCGATTCGTCGGCGCTGGCAGCGGTCGATGAGACCGGGCTCGGCGCTGGTGTGGTCGATCGCGCGCGACAGCTTGGTGCGCCGGTGCGCGGGTTCGTGTCGGCCGCTCGGGCACGTCAGCCGCAGCGGTACGCGAACGTTCGCGCGGAGGCGTATAGCGGGCTGGCGGACGCGCTGCGTGACGGTCTTCTCGACCTTGACGCGTCGGACCGCGTGCTCATCGGGCAGCTGCGGCAGGTCCGCTGGACGACCGATCGGCTCGGGCGGATCTTGATCGAGTCGAAGGACGCGCTGCGCGCTCGGGGCGTGGTGTCGCCTGACCGCGCCGACGCGGTCGTGATGGCGTTGAGCTTGGACGCGGCGTGGCGGCCTAGAGAGGTCCTGTCGGCGGAGGACCGCGCCGCGCGTGAGCTCGAGGAAGCGCTCGCGATTCACGCTCGCGCCGTGCGCGTGCAGGAGGCGCGGTTGCGTTGGAACCACCCGAAGGACTGGGCTGGCGGAAGCGTGATGGGAAACGTGCTCGGAGAACGATGGTGACCAATGATGAGGAGGCAGAACCGATGACCCTGAACAGGTGACGACGCAGGAGCCGCGCCGGTTGCACGGCGCCGGCATTGTCCGTAACCAGCCGTTCGTGCCGGTGACGGAGTGGCCCGAGCTCGAAGAAGCTCGTGTTCGACACGAGCGCGCGCTCGGCGAAATGCGCGACGCGAGGCGCGAGGAGGGCCTGATCGCGGGCCGCCATCGGGCGCAGCACGCCGCAGCAGTCAAGGCAGCCGCGGGACGGGTTCTCGATGGTGAGGCGCCGGTCGATCCGGCCGCGATTGAGGATGAGCGGCGGCGTGAGGTGGACGCGATCAGTGTGCGGCTGCAGGCGGCGCAGATTGCGCTCTCGGATGCGGTTTTCGCGGCGTTGAGGATCGTCGAGGCGCATCCGGAGTGGGCTGAGCAGATCGCTGGCCGACGTGCGGCCGCGCTCGCCGAGCGTAAGGAACTACTCGCCAAGGCGGAGGCCGTGAATGTGCGGGCGCACGCTGAGGACCACATGGGGCGTTGGCTCGAGCAGGCAGCGACGAAGTCGAGCCCGCAGCCGTTCCGGGACGCGGGTCTGCCACCTCCCCCGCCGCAGACGATCAGCGAGGTCTTCGGGCACGCGGGGGCGACGTCATGAGTCCGCTGCCGCCGAGGCGCCAGGCCGAGATGGACGCGAACCTCACCGCGTTGCTGGAGGGCCCGGATCGTGAGACGTGGGTGGCCCATCTCAGGACGATCGGCACGCCGCATTCGCTCGCGTTGATCGAGGCCACTCCGCCGCTGGCCGAGGTCTCTGCACTGCAGCACCTGCACCACAAGCCGCTGCAGGCGGGGCCGCCGGCCGAACTGTCGCTGCTCACGCCGCAGGAGCGCGCCGAGCTGGCCGCGAGGCGCGGATCGTGAGCGCAGACGCGACGAACGTGCTCGCGAGCATCGACGCGCTGCGGGAGCGGGGTCGTAGGCGCGACCGCGTGGTGGCCGCTCGCGCGTCGGCGCTCCGGGCGGGCCGTGACCCTGAGCTCGCCGCTGCGGCGGCATCGGTCGAGGTGCGTCCGCCGGCGCGGCTCGCGGGCATGGCCGAGGCACCGGGCGTCGGCAGCGACGGACACCAGCACCCCTTCGTTCGGGCGCGCGTTGAGCGCATCCAGAAGGCGATGAGGGCCGGGCGCGTGACCCCGGCCGAAGCCGTCCGCTTCTACGAAGCGATGAGCGCCGACGAGCAGGCCGCAACGAAGCTGCTCGATGCGATGCCGGAGGGCCGCGTTCCCCTCGAACCGAGGGCGCAGGTGTGGGGCCCGCACGAGTGCGGCCCGCCGTTGCCGCCGAACGGAATGCTGCCCGAAGGCATATCGCTGCTCAGCGCGTCCCAGCGCGCTGAGGTGGCGGCGCGCCGGGAGGTGCTGCCATGAACGCTGGCCGGAACGATCCCTGTCCATGCGGGTCGGGTGTGAAGTTCAAGCGATGCTGCAACGACGCTCAGCAGGCCGAGCGCCAGGCAGAGCGCGAGCGGGCGAGGCTCGCAGATGCCCAGTCCGTCACCGTTTACCACGGCACGTGTGAGAGTCGTCTGACGGCGATCCGGCGCGATGGGCTACGCGGGCAGAATGGCGTCGGTCCGTTCGTCACCGATGACGAGAACCGCGCCGCCGGGTACGCCGTCCGTGCGACGTGCGTCGAGTTGCACTCGCGCGGTCTGACCGATGTGCGGCGGGCTCGCCGCGCGGTTGTCCTGACGCTCCGCGTCGATCGCAGCGCACTGATCGCAGACCCCGCTCATGCGGGCGATGCGCTGCTGGCCGGCGGCTGCACCTGGGAACACGTCCGTGATTCCTTCGCGTTCGCTCCCGCGGGCCATGTGAGCGACTCTGAGGTCATGGGCTATGCAGCGCGAGCAGCGCTGGCGCAGGGCGTCGAGAGCTCATGGCAGGACACGCGGTTGGGGAGCAGCCAGTGACCCGTCTCGGGGCGCTCCTGCGGCGCTTGGCCGACCGCCTGGACCCTCTGACGCCCACGGTGCCGCAGGAGCTGCTAGAGGACGCTGTCCAGTACGTGTCGCGCGAAGAGCTGCGCGCGATCCAGCGCCAGGCGCTGGAGGACGTGACCTACGCGATGGGGTTAGTTCGCGAACACGATCCGGCTAGGCCGATGATGTGGGCACCTCGGGAGGCGCTCGCGGGCATGATCGTGCTGGCCGAGCTGGAGCTTGAAACGCGCGCGCGTGACTTCGCGGCGTTCGAGCGCGACCCGTCGGGCGCGTCGTGATGGGGTCCGGATGGTGTGCCCGCCTCCGGCGTGGTGCGAGCTTGGTCGGAGCGGCCGACCGTCGCGAGAATGCTGGCACGGACCGTCCAAGGCGCGAGGGTCCCGAGATTCTCTTCCGCAACCATTGGTAGTGCAGCCGCGCGCCTCCGCCTGCACGCCTCCGCCTGTGCGCACCGATGATCTTCTGCGAGCACCGTGTGAACGCTCCTCAACCAGACGTTGCGCAACCGGCGCGGAGGACCGTGCGGCGGCTGGACAAGTCCCGCGCAGCATGGGATCGTGACCCGTGGAAACAGCAAATAGGCGGGTCCGGCCGGTGCTGTCACACCGACCGGACCCCGGCAATCAGGAGGGTCGATCTCCATGACCACCACCGGTCAACCTACCCCGCGTCGCGGCGCCCCGAAATCTGAGCGGGCGCGCGTGCCCTCGCCGACGTTGATGAGCCAGAGAGTGGCACCGATTCTCAAGGCATTGGAAGGCGGGGCGGAGGTTCCGCTGACGGGCGAGGAGGTCCTGCGTGAGGTCGCGGATCTCATCGCTGTGCATCTCCCGTTGCTCCGGATGGATGATCCCTTTCGCGGAGCTCTTGCAACGATTGCTCTAGCCGTGCCATCTTGCCGCCGATCTCAAGCAGGGCGACGCTCATGAACAACTTGACCTGCGACTACTGCGGAGCGCCGATCCTCGAGGCTGAGCGCGGCGCGCTGCACGCGACGTCGGTCGGGCGCGAGACGCAGCCACTGTGGTCCACGCATGACTATCACGCGACACAGGAACGCGACTGCTTGGGCGCAGTGGCACGCCTGGTCGCCGCGGCGAGCGAAGCCAACGTCGCCGGGCACGACGTCGACCGCTGTGCGCCGCAGCCGAACCCCGTGATCCGCGATAAGGAGCAGGCAGCGCGGTGGAGGGAGCTCGGGAAGGTAGGCCAGGATCGCCTCGTGCTCGAGGTCGTCGGCGAAGGGCGACTGCCGAAGAGCGAGATCGTGGCGGCGTTGCAGGCCCGGCTCGGCGACGAGTACAAGATCTACGACAGCTACGTGCAGAACGCACTTCGGCACCTGCTCGCGGCCGGCGAGATCGTCCGGGAAGCCGAGGACTGGCGTGGCCGCTATCGCCACCACTACTCACGGACGCCGCTGTCAGGGCCCATCGCGGACCTTGAGCGCGCGTTCCACGACGGGGGTACGTGATGGCGGCTCAGGGCATCCGCAAGCGCCACGCCCGCTCATGTCGTTCGGCGACGGGAGGCCGCTGCTCGTGCCGGCCGTCGTGGGAGGCATTCGTCTACCTCAAGCGCGAGGGAACGAAGGTGCGCCGGACGTTCCCGACCGAGGCGGCCGCAAAGGCCTGGCGCGCTGACGCGCAGTCCGCCGCGACGCGGGGACGGCTGCGTGCGCCAACGACGCTCACCGTGAGACAGGCGGCTGACGAGTTGCTCACCGGGATGCGTGACGGATCGATCCCTACGCGCTCCGGTGGGCGCTACAAGCCAGCGGCCGTCCGGGGCTACGAGCGCTCGCTCAGGCTGCGCGTGCTGCCGGAGCTCGGCGCCGCCCGCCTATCGGACATCACCCGCGCCGACGTGCAGGAGCTGGCCGACCGCCTGACGGCCGCTGGCCTATCAGCATCCACTGTGCAGAACACGCTCGACCCGCTGCGCGTGATCTTCCGTCGGGCGATCCGCCGCGATGTCGTGGCCGTCGACCCCACGAAGGGCCTGGAGCTGCGCCGGCCGACTGGCCGCCGCGACCGCATCGCGAGTCCCGCGGAAGCGGTGTCGCTGCTGGATGCGCTGTCTGATGAAGACCGGGCGCTCTGGGCTTCCGCGCTCTACGCGGGGCTGCGCCGCGGGGAGCTGCGTGCGCTGCGGTGGCGCGATGTTGATCTCGTGGCGAAGTCGCTCCGCGTGGAACGTGGCTGGGACGACGAGGAGGGTGAGCAGGACGGCAAGAGTCGGGCCGCCCAGCGCACCGTCCCGATCATCGGTCGCCTCGCGCCGATCCTCGTGGCGCACAAGCTCGCAACCGGCCGTGACGGCGACGACCTCGTGTTCGGCGTGACGAGCTCTGAGCCGTTCCAGCCGTCCAACGTTCGCCGCCGTGCGCTTACCGCATGGAAGCTCGTCGACCCAATCGGATTACATGAGGCACGCCACACGTTCGCGTCGCTGATGATTGCGGCCGGCGTCAACGCGAAGGCGCTGTCGACGATCATGGGTCACGCGACGATCGCGATCACCTTCGATGTCTACGGTCATCTGATGCCAGGCGGCGAAGAGGAGGCGCGCAGCCGCATCGACGTCTATCTCGCGCAGCTCGACGGCGGTCCGCGTCTGCGCGCGGTAGGCCCGAGTGAAGTAGCGTCGCTGGCGCCATGAGCGACGACGACGAGGCGAGCGATTACGACTACGAGGCCGCGGTCGTGGGGATGCTCACCCTGCGGATCAACACCACACCTGGGGAGTGGCTCAGCGACGCCGACCTCGAGATCTTCGGCCAGTTCCAGCGCGAGGCGATCGAAGCCGATGGCGAGGGCTGGGGCAACGAGTACATGTTTCTGGCAATGATGAACACAGCGTGGCTTGCACTCGCGAATCTCGCGACCGTGACCGGCGAATCGCAGAACACATGGCTCCAGCGGATAGCCAAGGAGTTGCGGTTTCTGCCTGAGCAGCGCGGCGAGTGATCTGACGCGCGCCAGTCGCGCGCCAGTGGCTTTGTGTCTGGGCCGGATTCGACCGGATTCAGCCGGAAGCAGCTTTGCATCGAAACTCCCTGCAAACCGTGTGAATCGCCCGTGTTTGCGGGGGTTCGCGCCGTAGCGCGGCTGCGCTTCGAATCCCCGTAGCGGTACTCCGATCGACTGGTCCAGCTCACGCGCGTGGCCCGTCCGGCGGTCGCCGTCACGGCAGCGCGGCGATCACCGCGTTCGATGGCGATCAATGCGCGGTGTCGAGCGTGCCACCGGCTACCGGCCAGGTCCGTCCGAGCGTCTGACGCGCCCACGCGCGGTCCTGCTCGGTGGGCGGCCCAGCGTCGGCGGCCATCTCGGACGGCAGCGTCGTGAGCTGCTCGTAGCCACCGTCTCCTCGATCGCTTCGGCCATGAACGCCGAGACCGACGCGGCACGGCCGTCGGCCACCGCCTGGCCGCGCGGCTGCGACGAGGTCGTCGGGCAAGCTGACGGTCGCCGGCGGCTACGGCCGGCCGCCGGGCGTCCGCCGAGCCGGCCGTAGCGGGCGTGATCGAGTGAGCGGGATGGCGCCGCGCGTGCCGTAGCCGGTGCGTGGCGAGCACCGCGCGTGCCACGATCGCTCGTCATGCGGCTCTTCTCGCCCGAGCACATCGCCGCGATCGCGGCAACGGCGCTCGCCGCGCTGTTGCTCGTCGTGGTCGCGCGCCGGCTGGGAGACCAGTCGGCGACGAGCCTCGCGCGTGCGCTGGCGATCGTGCTCCTCGCCGGGGTCGTGGTCGAGCAGGCCACGTACATCGCCCGCGGCACCTGGAGCGTGCGCGTGAACCTCCCGCTGCATCTGACCGACGCCGTCACGCTCGTGGCGATCGTGGCGCTGTGGCGCCCGCGCAGCGGCCTGCTGACGGAGCTCGTCTACTTCTGGGCGCTGAGCGCCTCGCTGCAGGCCGTGCTGACGCCCGACCTCGGCGACACGTTCCCCGACGTCCTGTACTTCGCGTTCTTCGTCATCCACGCGGGTGCGATCGGCGCGGCCTGCCTGCTCGTGCTCGGCCTGCGCCGGCTCCCGCGGCGCTGGGCGGTGTGGCGCGTGTACGGTGTGACGATCGCGCTCGCGGCGCTCGCGGCAGTCGCCTGCCTCGCGACCGGCGGCAACTACATGTTCCTGCGCAACAAGCCGGCCGGTGGCTCGCTCCTCGACCCGCTCGGTCCGTGGCCGTGGTACATCCTCGGCGCAGCCGCGCTCGGGCTCGGGCTGCTGCTCCTGCTCGAGGCGCTCGCGCGGGTCATCGCCCGCAACGACGACAGGTCGCGGCTCAGCGCGGAAGGTCGCCGGTGAGCGAGGACCAGCGCAACGCTCGAGGACCACGTCGCGTGCGCATACGCGTGCTGCGCGCGGTTCTCGGCTGCCTCGCGCTCGCCGTCGCCGGGCTGATCGGGCTGCTTGCGATCCAAGCGCTGATCGCGACGAGCGACGTGCCCGACGTCGGCTACACGCCACCGTCGCCGGCGCCGCGGACGTTCGGCGCCGCCGGCACGGGGCCGGCGCTGCGCTACGTCGTGATCGGCGACAGCACGGCGACCGGTGAGGGCGCGCCCTACGAGCGCAGCATCGCGGTCGCCAGCGCCCGCCACCTCGCCGCCCGTCGGCCGGTGACGCTGAGGAACCTCGCCGTCTCCGGTGCCCGCTTCGGCGACGTGCGCCGCGACCAGCTCCCGGCCGCGGCGCGCGCCGCGCCCGACGTCGTGCTGGTCGCCGCGGGCGCCAACGACGTCACGGGCCTGACGGGCGTGGGATCCGTGCGCGCCGATCTGCGCGAGATCGCCGACCGTCTGCGCGCGGCGCGCTGCGACGTCGCGATCGTCGTCACCGGCTCGCCGGACATCGGCGCCGTGCCGCGCCTTGCGCAGCCGCTGCGGGCCGCGGCGGGATCGCGCACCGGCCGGCTCAACCGCGCGATCGCGAACGTCGCGCGGGAGCGCGGTCTCGTGCTCGCCCCGATCGCGGAGCGCACCGGCCGGCTGTTTCGCGCCGACCGGTCGCTGTTCGCGGCCGACGAGTTTCACCCGTCGGCCGCGGGCTACGCCACCTGGGCCCCGGTGATTGCGGACGCGCTCGACGATGCCTTGCGGCGCGCGGAGATGCGGTCCGGCTGCCGGTGACCGGTCACCGGAGGGCGTGTCCGCGCCCGTGAGCCGTGTCGTGTTCGTGCCGGCCTGCAGCACGAACGCGATGCGGCGCCATGCGGACGGCGCGCAGCCGCGGGGCCGATGATGCCTGCCGCGAAGTGCGGCCGACCTACCATGCAGGCCATGCCCTCCACGGTGAAGCTCAGCAATGGCGACAAGATCCACGTCGACGACGAACCGCAGGCACTTGCCGATCGGGTCGACGCGGCCCGCGCCGCCGGCGCGCTGATCAAGCTCGACGGCGAGGACGGCGCGGTCTGGATCAACCCGCAGGCCCTGGCGACGATCGCGCCGCACAGGTCCTACCGGCGCGCCGGCTCCCAGCCGGTCTGACCGCGCCCGGCGTCAGTCGAGCGCGCTGCGTCCGGCGTCGGTGATGTGCCAGCGCCCGGCCGCGAGCGGGTTCTCGGCGATCAGGCCCTGCTTCTGCAGCTTGGCGGTCTGCGCGGCGACCGCCTTGTCGGACGTCAGATCGTCGATCTGCAGCTTGATCGTGCTGTCGCTGACCGAGCGCTGCTCGAGCACGATCTCGACGATGCGCTTCGGGATGCCTTCGAGCAAGCGGGTTCAGCTGCCCTTGGCGCGTTCGTAGGCGCGGCGCTCGGCGGCGGCGCGCTGGTCGGCGATGCGGCGCTTCTCCTTGGCCACCTTGTGCGCCGCGAGGTTGCGCTGGGCGACCGCCTCGAGCGCCGCCTTGTGCGCGGCCTTCACGGGTCCTGACTGTTCGCTGGCCATGGTGCTCTCACTCTCGCCGGGGACAGACAGTCTGGCACCTCGGGCCAGCGGCTCCGGAAAATCAGGTGCCACTCGCCGGTGCGCCACGCGCCGAGCGGCGCCCCCGCGGCGTGTCCTACGCGTCGGACGGGACGGCGAGCGCCGTCTCGGGCACGACGTAGTAGCGCTTGCCCTTCGGCTTGGGGATCGCCGTCACCCCGCGTCGCGTCGCGACGACCGGCAGCGTGCGATCGAGATCGCCGCCGTTGGCCTGCACCCAGGCAGCCACCGCGTCGGGATCTCCGCCGGCCTCGACGACCTTCTCCTCCATCACGATGACCGTACCCTCAGGAGACCAGATGAAGGGCGCCGTGGGAAGGCCGGCCAGCAGCGTGCGGATCGCGTCGTCGTCGCTCATAGGCCGCGAGGATAGGTCAGATCAGAACTGGGTGAGCGAGAGCGTGTTGGCGTCGGGGTCCTTGAACCAGGCGACCCGCGCCCCGCCGGGCGAGCGCCAGATGCCGAGCTCGTCCTGCTCGATGCCGTCGATGCGCTCGAAGGCGACGCCGCGCGCGGTCAGCCCGGCGACGGTCGCCACGATGTCCCGCACGCTCCAGCCGAGCACGGTGAACGGGTACGGCGTCAGCCGCTCGACGACGATCACGCGCAGCAGGACGCCGTTGACCCGAAACGCGCACGCGACGGGACTGTCGCCCTCGAGCACGAGCCCGAGCGTGCGCTCGTAGAACGGACGCGCTCGGCTCATGTCCGTCGTCGGGACGAAGGCGATCAGGTCCTCGCCGCCGAGCGACACCGCCGGCGCCCGCGCGCCCTCGAGCTCGCGGTCGGGAACGATGAAGTACATGAGGTCGAGCTCGCTCGCGTCGGGCGCGGCGAACATCGGCGGCACGCGCTTGGGCCAGCCGAGCACGCTGCGCACCCAGGTCTCGACCTCGGCCGGGTCGCCGCCGGCGTCGACCACCGCCGCGACCGGGATCGCGCACATGTTCGGCGGCACGGGGATCGGCAGGTCGCTCGGCGCGGCGATCGACGCCAGCAGCTCGCGGATCGCCTCGCCGTCCATCAGCTCTGCGAGCTGCCCGGCTCCCAGAGCGGCTCGGCGCCGTCGTTGGCGCCGCGGCTGAGGATGAACAGCAGGTCCGACAGGCGGTTGAGGTAGCGCACGACCTCGGGGTTGGCGTCCTCGACGAGCAGCGCGCGGCGCTCCGCGCGGCGGCAGACCGTGCGGCAGACGTGCAGCTGCGCCGCGGCCGCGGTGCCGCCCGGCAGGACGAAGGACCTCAGCGGCTTGAGCGTCGCGTTGACCTCGTCGCAGACGCCCTCCAGCCACGTCGTCTGCTCGGCGTCCACGCGCAGGCGCTCGCGCGCGGACTCCGGATCGGCGGGCACCGCGAGGTCGGCACCGACGTCGAAGAGGTCGTTCTGGACCCGGCGCAGCCAGGCGGCGTACGCGTCGGGCAGCCCGGCGACCGTGAGCGCCACGCCGATCTGCGCGTTGAGCTCGTCGACGTCGCCGTAGGCCTCGATCCGCGGGTGCGTCTTGGGGACGCGCGACATGTCGCCGAGGTGCGTCTCGCCGCCGTCGCCGAGCTTCGTGTAGATGCGTGTGAGGTTGACGGTCATCGTCACCCAACGCTACACCCGCGCGAGCCCGAGACGCGCATGGCAGCTGTTGGGCGATATCCGCCCAACAGCTGCCACGGATGCCGTGTGCGCGCGCGTCGGCTGGCAGAAGCGGGCGGATACAGTGGCGCCGCGATGCCGCCGCGCCCCGACCGCCCGCTCGCGTCCGTCGTCGCGCTGCTGCTCGCGCTCGCGGCGCTCTCCGGCTGCGGCGCCTCGGGGAGCACCGCCAGCAGCGAGATCGCGGTCACCGTGACGCGCGACTTCGGGAGCACGAGCGTCGTCGATCTGCCGCGCGAGCGGGTGCCCGCGCCGCCCGGCCTGGCGCGGCTGCTGGAGCGTCACGGCGGCGTGCGCGCGTCGGACAGCCTGTTCGTCAACGGGATCCGGGCCGACGAGCCGGCCGCCGAGCTGGGCGTCCACGGCGGCGACCGCGTCTGGCTCGATCGCCACGAGACGCGCCTGGTCAAGGCGACCCCGGCCGTCGTCGGCTCCTTCCCCGAGCCGTTCGTGCGCGGCATCGGCGGCAAGCGCCTGCCCGTGCGCGTCGAGTGCGACGACCCGCGCGGCAGCCCGTGCTCGGCGGTCTCCGAGAAGCTCGTCTCGCTCGGCGTCGTCGCCGGGCGCAGCGTGATCAGCCGCAGCGCCGCCGACGATTCGGTGCGGATCCTCGTCGGCGAGTGGAAGCGCGTGCGCGGGCGCGAGTTCGAGGCCGACAGCATCGACGAGGGCCCGCGGTCCAGCGGCGTCTTCGCACGCTTCGACGAGACCGGCGATCGGCTGATCGTGTTCGACGCCGCCGGCAGGCCCGCGCGGGCGCTCGGCGCCGGAACGGGCCTGATCGCCGCGACGGCCGCCCCCGAGCGTCGCCCGGTCTGGTTCGTGACGGGCACCGATGCGGCCGGCGTGGCCGCCGCCGCGCGCGCGCTCGATGAGTCGGTGCTCGCCGATCGCTTCGCGCTGGCGATCTCGCTCGACCTTCCGGTCGCGGTCCCGCAGCCATAATTCGCCGATTCCTGATGGCTGATTGGCGAATCGGTATGTTCTTCGCCGCATGAAGGTCGGGGTGCCAAAGGAGACGGCTGCAGGGGAGGCGCGGGTCGCGCTCGTGCCCGAGGTCGTCCGCAAGCTGACGGCGAAGGGCTTCGAGGTCGCCGTCGAGCCCGGTGCCGGGGCGGGCTCGATGCTCTCCGACGCCGTCTACGAGGACGCGGGCGCGACGATCTCCGACGACGTCTGGAGCGCCGACGTCGTCGTCAAGGTCGCGCCGCCGTCGGACGCGGAGATCGCCAAGCTCGGCGGCGACACCGTCCTGATCGGCTTCCTCGGCCCGCTGTCGAATCCCAAGACCACGCAGGCGCTCGCCGACGCCGGCACGACGTCGTTCGCGATGGAGGCGATCCCGCGCATCTCGCGCGCGCAGTCGATGGACGCGCTCTCGTCGCAGTCCAACGTCGCCGGCTACAAGTCCGTGCTCGTCGCGACGAACCACCTCGGCCGCTTCCTGCCGATGATGATGACCGCCGCCGGCACCGTCCCGCCGGCGAAGGTGCTCGTGCTCGGCGCCGGCGTCGCCGGGCTGCAGGCGATCGCCACGGCGCGCCGGCTCGGGGCCCAGGTCACCGGCTACGACGTGCGCGCCGCCGTCGCCGAGCAGGTCCAGTCGCTCGGCGCGCAGTTCCTCGAGCTGCAGGCCGGCAAGGGGGCCGAAGGCGAGGGCGGCTACGCCCGCGAGCTGACCGACGAGGAGAAGGCCGCCCAGCAGCAGGAGCTCGCCGACAAGATCGCGACCTTCGACGTCGTCATCACGACGGCGCTCGTGCCTGGCCGGCCGGCGCCGCGGCTCGTCACGGCCCAGAGCGTGAAGAAGATGAAGGCGGGAAGCGTGATCGTCGACCTCGCGGGGGAGACGGGCGGCAACTGCGAGCTGACCGAGCCCGGCGAGACCGTCGTCCGCCACGACGTCACGATCGTCTCGCCGCTGAACCTGCCCGCCTCGATGGCCGAGCACTCCTCGTCGCTGTACGCACGCAACGTGCAGTCGCTGCTGGAGCTGCTCCTCGGTGAGGACGGCGAGCTGCACCTGGACTTCGACGACGAGATCGTCGCCGGCGCCTGCATCACGCGCGACGGCGAGATCGTCCATCCGGGCGCGCAGAAGACCGTCGAGGCGGCGGCGCCGGCTCCGGAGGAGGCGTCATGAGCTCGGTCGATCCGGCAGCGGGCTGGACCGCCTATGCCGAGACCGCCGCCGAGACCGCTGCCGAGACCGGCAGTCCGCTGCTGACCGAGCTGGCGATCCTGGTGCTGGCCGCGTTCGTCGGCTTTCAGGTCATCTCGAAGGTGCCCAACACGCTGCACACGCCGCTGATGTCGGGCACGAACGCGATCCACGGCATCGTGCTGCTCGGCGGCCTCGTCGCGATCGCCCACGCCGACGGCGTGCTGAGCCGCTTCCTGCTCGTCGTCGCGATCGCCTTCGGCACGATCAACGTGATCGGCGGCTTCCTCGTCACCGACCGGATGCTGAGCATGTTCAAGCGCAAGCCCGAGCCGGCGGCTCCCGCCAAGGACGCCGACGCGTGACGTCGATCGCGTTCATCCAGGACGTGAACTTCATCAACGCGTCGTACGTCGTCGCGTTCTCGCTGTTCATCGTCGGCCTGGCGAAGCTGACGAGCCCGACGACGGCCGTGCAGGGCAACAAGCTCGCGGCGCTCGGCATGCTGATCGCGGTCGTCGCGACGCTGCTCGCGCCGGGCCTCGACGGGTCGGACTTCGCGCTGATCGCGATCGGGGTGATCGTCGGCACGGCGATCGGCATCCCCTCGGCGCTGAACGTGAAGATGACGGCGATGCCGCAGATGGTCGCGCTCTTCAACGGCGTCGGCGGCGGCGCGGTCGCGCTGATCGCCTGGTCGGAGTTCCGCGGCCTGGGGGGCGACCTGTCCGGCGACCTCGAGTTCGGCATCCCGCTCGTCTTCGCGGCGATCATCGGCTCGATCTCCTTCTGGGGCTCGAACATCGCCTTCGGCAAGCTGCAGGGGCTGATCTCGGGCAGCCCGGTGAAGATCCCCGCCGGGCTGTTCGTCAACATCGCGCTGCTGGCGGTCGCGATCGGCGCCGGGGTCGCGATCCTGCTGGGCTCCGAGAGCGAGGGCCTGTTCGTCCTGATCCTCGTCGCGGCCGCCGTGCTCGGCAACCTTGCCGTGCTGCCGATCGGCGGCGCCGACATGCCGGTCGTGATCTCGACGCTGAACGCGTTCACCGGCCTCAGCGCCGCCGCGATGGGGCTGGCGCTGGACAACTACGCGCTGATCGTCGCCGGCATGATCGTCGGCGCCTCGGGCACGATCCTGACCGACCAGATGGCGAAGGCGATGAACCGCTCGATCGGCTCGGTGCTGCTCGGCGGCTTCGGCGGCGAGGCTCCCGCGGCGAGCGGCCCGGACGGGAGCGAGACGGGTGGGACGGTGCGCTCGACGAGCGCCGCCGACGTCGCGATCCTGCTCGCGTACGCGCGCCTGGTCGTCGTCGTGCCGGGCTACGGCATGGCCGTCGCGCAGGCCCAGCACACCGTCCGCGAGATGGCCAAGGCGCTCGAGAAGAAGGGCATCGAGGTCAAGTACGCGATCCATCCGGTCGCGGGCCGGATGCCCGGGCACATGAACGTCCTGCTGGCCGAGGCCGACGTGCCGTACGACCAGCTCAAGGAGATGGACGACATCAACGGCGAGTTCGGCCGCACCGACGTCTCGCTCGTGATCGGCGCCAACGACGTCACGAACCCCGACGCGCGGATGAAGCCCGACTCGCCGATCTACGGCATGCCGATCCTCAACGTCGACGAGTCCAAGCAGGTCATCGTCCTGAAGCGCTCGATGGCATCGGGCTTCGCCGGCATCGAGAACCCGCTCTTCTACAACGACAAGACGCAGATGCTCTTCGGCGACGCGAAGTCCAGCGTCGCCGAGATCACGTCCGAGCTCGGCCAGCTGTAAGCGGCTGCCCACGCTCGCCGACCGCTGGGACGGCGGGCCGGCGATCCGGCCGTCGCTCGCGGCCGCGGGGCGGTCGCCTGCGAGACTCCGTCGCTCGATGATCGACCGTTCGACCGCCATCGAGGCACTCCGATCCGAGCCGTTCGACGTCGTCGTCGTCGGTGGCGGGATCACCGGCGCCGGGGTGGCGCTCGACGCTGCGACGCGCGGCTACAGCGTCGCGCTCGTCGAGCGCGACGACTACGCGACGGGCACGTCGAGTCGCTCGTCCAAGCTCGTCCACGGTGGCCTGCGCTACCTGCAGAACTTCGACCTCGGCCTCGTCCGCGAGGCCTTGCTCGAACGCCAGCTGATGGTCGCGCTGGCGCCGCATCTCGTCCATCCGCTGCCGCTCGTCGTGCCCGCCTTCGACGGCGCGCGGCCGGACCGGATGATGGGCGTCGGGCTGAACCTCTACGACGTCATGGCGGTCGAGCGGCTGCGCGGGCGCTCGCGCCCGTCGCGCGCGCGACGGGGACGCCACGCGACGACCGAGGTCGGCGCGGACGTCTCGGAATGGAGCCCCGAGCGCCACCGCGTGATCTCCGGCGAGGAGGTGCTCGAGCTGCTGCCCGCGCTCGCCGGGCGCGCGCCGACCTCCGGCTATCTGTTCTATGACTGCCAGACCGACGACGTGCGCCTCGTGCTGACCGTGCTCGGCGAGGCCGAGCGCTTCGGCGCGGTCTGCGCCAATCGCCTGAACGTGACCGAGCTCGTGCGCGACGAGCGCGGCCGGGCGGCCGGGGTGACGGTGCGCGACGCGGTCAGCGGCGACGCCTTCGCCGTGCGCGCGGCGGCCGTCGTCAACGCGACCGGCGTCTGGGCCGACCGGCTGCGCCCCGGCGAGCTGCACGACGAGGCCGAGGTTCCGCAGATCCGCCCGAGCCGCGGGACGCACATCACGCTGCGCCACGACGACCTGCCGCTGCGCGGCGGCGGCGCGATCGTGCCGGCCGGCGGCGGGCGCTCGATCTTCGCCCTGCCGTGGCTCGGGCGCAGCCTGCTGGGGACGACCGACAACGACTACGAGGGCGACCTCGACGCCAGCCACCACGTGGCGCCCTCCGACGAGGACGTCGCGTACCTGCTCGACGCGGCGAACGCGTTCTTCGAGACGGCGCTCGAGCCCGCCGACCTGACCGGCGCCTACGCCGGCGTGCGGCCGCTGATCACCTCCGGCGACCCGAAGAAGTCCGTCGACATCTCGCGCAAGGCCGAGCTGTACGAGACCTCGAGCGGGATGGTGACGATCACCGGCGGCAAGCTGACGACGTGGCGGCGGATGGCGAAGATGACCGTCGACCGGCTCGTCGAGCGCGAGGCGCGCGACGCGCCGTGCCGCACGCATCAGATTCCGCTCGGCGCACCGGTCGATGCCTCCGACCTGCCGCGCGTCGACGGCGTGCCCGACGCGTCCTACGCCGCGCTCGCCGGGCGCTACGGGCACGCCGCGCACGACGTGCTCGCGGTCGCGCGCGAACGCGACGAGCTCGCGGCGCCGATCGTCGCCGAGCTGCCCGACCTGCTCGCCGAGGTCGTCTACGCGGCGCGCCACGAGCAGGCGCGAACGCTTGGCGACGTGCTGCTGCGGCGCACGCGCCTGGCGCTGCTCGCCGGACGCGAGCTGACCGCCGAGGGGCCGGTCGCGGGGCGCGTCCGCGCGGCGCTCGGGCTCGAGCTGGGATGGTCTGACGGCGAGTCGCGCGAGCAGCTGGCGGCGTGGGCCGAGGAGGCCCGCGCCGAAGGCGTCGTCGGCAGCGCGTAAGTTTGCGGTCTCGCCGTTCGCCTCAACGCCTTCGAATGCGCCGCCCTCGTCCGCTCATCTCCCTGCTGTCGACGCTCGCCGCCGCCTGCGCGCTGGGCGCCGCCGTCGCGCCCGCCGCATTGGCGAACTTCTTCCCCGGCGACGCGATCGACGGGCCGAGCGCCGACATCCGGGCGCTGGGCGAGGTCGACCTGGCCCGCGACGGCACGGGTGCGCTGGTCTACGTCAAGCGCTCCGAGGGCGTCGACCGCGTTGTCGCGGCACGCTTCGAGGGTGGGATCTTCCGGCCCGCCGAGCGGCTCGACGCAGGCCTGCCGACGGCGAGCTCGCAGCCGGTCGTCGGCGCCGCGGACGCCGGCCGGCTCGCCGTCGCCTTCGTCAGCGGCGGCGTCGTCCACGGCGTCGTGCGGCCCGCGGCCGGTCAGCCCTGGTCGGCTCCGACGCCGCTGGGCACCGGCTCCGACCCGGCCGTCGACGTCTCGATCAACGGGACGGGGTACGCGACGTTCACATCCGCCGGCGGCGATGTGCGCGTCGCGCGCCTGGACCGCCGCACGAACGCCTGGGAGCTGCTCGCGCAGCCCGCCGACGTCGACCCGGCGCGGCCCGCGGGCGTCGGCGCGGGCCGCTCGCGCGTGGCGGTCTCCGCCGACGGCGTCGGCGTCGTGACGTGGGGCGAGGCCGGCCACGTCTACGCCCGCAAGATGTTCGGCAACACGCTCTCGCCATCGCCGCAGGACCTCACGCCGCCGACGTTCGCCGGCCGCGTCTCGGTCGCCTCCGACCTGCCCGACGTCGACGCGGAGGACGACTCGAGCTACGCCTGGGTCGTCTTTCGCCAGCACTTCGCCGACGGCGGGTCGCAGGCCCTCGCGCGCCGCCAGCGCGGCACGGCCTTCGACCCGCCGGTCGCCGTCGGCGATCTCGCCGGCGAGCCCGTCGGGGCGCCGCGCGTCGATCTCAACGGCCGTGGCGTCGGCGTCGCCACGACGACCGGCGCGCTGACCGGCCAGCCGATCGTCGCGCGCACCGAGCGCGACCTGTTCGGCGCCGGCGCGCGCGTCTTCTCGCCGAGCGTCGCGGCACCCGCCGTCGCGCCGGCGATCTCCGAGAACAACGAGGGCGTGCTCGCCGCCGTGCTCGGCGGCGCGGGCGAGGCGCCGTACGTGGGGGTACGCTCGATCGAGGAGGCCACGCTGGGCCCCGAGCGCGTCCTGTCGCGGCCCGAGCTCGGCCCGGTCGCGCCGGAGCTCGGCTTCGACGTCGCCACCGATCGTGCGAGCGGCTCGGTGATCGCCTGGGTGCAGGGTGCCCCGGGCGCGCGCAGCATCGTCTCCGGCTTCTACGACCGTCTCCCCGGCTTCTTCGCCGGCTACACCTCCCAGCGCTGTTGCCAGGGCCCGCGGCCACAGCTGAGCTGGCAGCCCGCGTTCAGCATCTGGGGCGCGCTGCGCTACGTCGTCACGGTCGACGGGCAGGTCGTCGGGGAGACGACCGCAACGCGGCTGCGGCCGGCGACGCCGCTGCGGGGCGGGACGCGCCGCTGGCAGGTGACCGCGTTCGACGTCCGCGGCCAGACCAGGCGCACGCGCACGCGCACCGTGCAGGTCGACGCGGTGCGCCCGCTGCTGAACGTGACGTACCGCCGCGAGCGGCGCCTCGTGACGCTGTCGGTGCGCGCCCGCGACCTCGCCTCGGGCGGGCGCCGCGCCTCCGGCATCAGGAGCGTGGTCGTGTCGTGGGGCGACCGGACGAGGGGGAGCCGGGGCACCTCGCGGCTGCGCGCGCAGCACCGCTACCGGCGCGCGGGCTCCTACCGGCTCGTCGTCACCGCGACCGACAAGGCCGGCAACACGCGCGTCTGGCGGCGCACCGTACGGACCGGCTAGATGGTCGTCGGCTGATGCATCGCCACGACGTCGCCGCCGCGGGTCGCACGCTCGCGCTCGGCGAGCGGCCGTGGCTGATGGGGATCGTCAACGCGACGCCGGACTCCTTCTCGGACGCCGGCGCGCACCCCGATCTCGACGCTCGCGTGACGCACGCCCGCGTGCTCCTGCAGGCAGGGGCAGACATCATCGACGTCGGCGGCGAGTCGGGCATCACGCTGCGCCCGCCGGTCGCCGTAGAGGAGGAGATCGCGCGCGTCGTGCCGCTCGTGCGGCGGCTCGTCGACGAGCTCGGCGCGATCGTCTCCGTCGACACGTACAAGCCGGCGGTCGCCGCCGCCGCGATCGATGCCGGGGCCGTGATCGTCAACGACGTCAGCGGCCTGCGCGACCCCGAGCTGGCCGACGTCTGCGCGTCGACCGGCGCGGCGCTCGTGCTGATGCACACGCGCGCGGCGCCGAAGCAGCGCCTGCAGGATCCTGAGCTCTACGCGGACGTCTGCGGCGACGTCGCAGGCTTTCTGGCCGACCGCATGGCGCTCGCGCGGGCGCGAGGGGTGCGCGACGAGCAGCTGATCCTCGACCCGGGACCGGACTTCGCCAAGACCCCGGCGCAGACGATCGAGCTGCTCGGACGCCTCGACGAGCTGCATGCGCTCGGGCGCCCGCTGCTGCTGGCCGTCTCGCGCAAGGACTTCGTCGGCGCGCTGACGGGCCGCGCGCCCGGCGATCGGCTGGCCGGCACGCTCGCTGCGATCGGCCACGGCGTCGACGCCGGAGCGCACGTCCTGCGCGTCCACGACGTCGCCGCGACCGCCGACTACCTCGCCGTGCGAGCGGCGCTGCACGGTGCCGTCGCGGTCGACCCGGCGCTCGCGCTCGACGACGCGATCCGCCACGCGCGCTGACCGCGCGCCGCCGCTCCCTCGACGCGCCGCTTGCCGACGAGCGCGCGGTCAGACGGTCGGGCCGGATGCACTAGGGTCTGCATGACACGAGTCGCCTGCCGCTGTCCAACGCGGCCGGACGCCTACCGACGATTCACAGGAGGACCACATGTCTGTCATCTCTCGCTCCGCACTGGAGTCAAGCACGCTCGCAGACCTGCACGAGATCGCGTCCGAGCTCGGTCTGGACGGCTATCGCCGCCTGCGCAAGGGCGACCTCATCGCAGCGATCGTCGAGCGCCAGGGGGCCAACGGCGATGAACCTGCCGACGACGCTGCCGCCGCCCGGACGGAGGGCACGGCCGGCGATGGCGACGGCGCCGGTACCGACGGCGACGAGAAGCCGGCACGCCGCTCGCGCCGCGGGGGTCGCGGCCGCGGACGTGCCCGTGACCGCGACCAGGGCGACATCGAGGTCGGCGAGGAGGACGCGCCGGCGGCCGAGTCCGACAGCGACGCCACGACGGCCACGGCCGGCGGGTCGTCCGGCCGCAGCCGCAGCCGCGGGCGCGGGCGTGACCGCGACGGTGGCCGGGATCGCGACGGTGGTCGGGATCGCGACGGTGGCCGGAACGGCGACGGCGATCGCGAGCGCGACCGCGGTGGGCGAGACCGCGGCGCCGACCGCGACGGCTCACCCGCCGCCGAGGAGCGCACCGTCACCGGCACCGTCGAGCTGCTGCCCAACGGCTCGGGCTTCGTCCGCGTCTCGCCGCCTGAGCCCTCCGACGACGACGTCTACATCTCCGGCGCCCAGGTGCGCCGCTGCGAGCTCGTCGCCGGCGACGAGGTCGCCGGCCCGGTGCGCGCCCCGCGCCGCTCGGAGCGCTATCCGTCGCTCGTCCGCGTCGACACGATCAACGGCCGCTCGGCCGACGAGGTCGCCGAAGGCACGAAGTACGACGACCTGCCCTGCAGCTGGGCGACCGAGCGCGTCGCGCTCGACGACCCCGACACGACGCTGACGGCGATCGAGTGGCTGACCCCGTTCGGCCGCGGCTCGCGCGTCGTGATCACCGGTGGCCCGCGCGCCGGCAAGACCGAGACGCTGCGCCGCCTCGCTGGCGCCCTCGCGCGCCAGCAGGACATCGAGTGCACCGTCGTGCTCGCCGGAGTGCGCCCCGAGGAGATCTTCGACTGGAAGACCGGCGACCTCGTGCCCGCCGTCGAGCTCGGCCTCGGTACCGCGCCCGACGCGCAGGCGCAGGCGATCGAGCGGGCGGTCGAGACCGGCCGCCGCGTCGCCGCGCGCGGCGGTCACGCCGTGATCCTGATCGACACCCTCGAGCAGATTCCCGTGTCGCAGGCGCGCCGTGTCCTGGCAGCCGCGCGCAACATCGTCGACGGTGGCTCGCTGACGGTGATCGCCACCACGTCCGGGCCGCTCGGCGGAGAGACGACGGTCATCGCGCTGGACGCCGAGCTGACCGCCAGCGGACGCATCCCGGCGATCGACCTGCCCGCCAGCGGGACCCTGCGCGCGGAGCTGCTCGTCGGCGAGAAGGGCGCCGAGGCGATCGCCGAGGCGCGCGCCGCGGCGCTCGCCTGACCGGCGAGGGCCCGCCGCTCGGCTACGCCGACGGGGCGAGGTCGAGCGGGCGCAGCTCTTCGGCGTAGGAGATCGAATGGCGCAGCAGCTCGCCGGTGGGCGCGGTCTCGTAGGCGCCCATCCGCCACAGCGGCGGCGAGTAGGCGTTGATCGTGATCGCCGGGCCGCCGCCGCCATGGGCGACGCGGTGGATGTCCGACGCGGCGAAGTCGATCGCCTCGCCGGCGCGCAGGCTGCGCCGCAGCGGCTGTCCGCCGAGCGCGAGTCGCTCCTCGATGACCGCGCCCTGCGCCACGGCGAGCGCGCCGCAGGAGAGGTCGTGGTCGTGAAAGCCGGTGTCGTGGTCGTCCAGCCAGCAGATCAGCCAGACCGCGACGTGCTCGTCGCGCAGGAGCTGCTCGTACGTGCGCGCGGTCGGATCGTGGTGCACGAGATGGCGCCACTCGTCCGGGCGGGCGGCGAGGTCGGCGGCGAGCTCGCGCAGCTCGGTCCGCGTCAGGTCGCGTGTGCGGGTGAGCGTGGTCATGCCGCTACCGGGACGCCGAGCGCGCGCGCCTCCAGCAGCCGCGCGACGTTGGCTCCGGCCATCGCCGCTGCGGCCGCCTCGCCGAGCGGCGCCAGCGGCTGCGCGTCGACGACCGGGCGATCCGAGCCGTACACGAGCTGATCGATGCCGACGCAGCGCACGAGCGCGTCGATCGTGCGCACGCCGTAGGAGGATGTGTCGTAGAAGACCCGCGTGTCGGCGATCGCCTCGGTCGGCCCGCCCCGCGAGGCGAGTCGCTCGAGATGCAGCGGCGCTCCACCGGCGAGCATCGCGAAGACGACGCGCAGCTGCGGATGCCGCGCACGTCCCACGGCGGCGAACGCATGCCAGGCGGCGTTCATGTCGGCCACGTAGCGCGTCATCGCCGGCCACCACGCCGGTGTCTCGGGATCTGCGCCGGTCCGCTCGAGCGGGGCCGACGACGGTCCCGGCCCCGGGTGGACGAAGAGCGGAGCACCGCGCCGCTCCAGGCGCGACAGGATCGCCGCGCAGCGCCGCAGGCCGCTCGGGGAGCTCAGCGCCCCAGCGGGCAGGCAGACGCCGATCGCGCCGGCATCGAGCACGGCATCGACGTCATCGGGATCGGGCGATTGCAGCGCCACGGCGCCCCAGGCGTCGAACGGTCCGCCGAGCTCGAGCACCCCGCTGTTGTAGGCGTGCAGCAGCGGCTCGGCCTCCTCGCGGGGGAGCGCCTCGATACCGAGCGGGCTCGACAGGCAGACGAGCGCGCGCTGCACCTCGTCGCGCTCGAGCTGCGCCCGCCGCAGGCTGGGATCGTGATCGCGCAGGTCCAGCGCGCAGTCGGGCTCCCCGGGCAGGCGCACGATCAGGCGCACGCCGCTGCGGCGGATCAGCGGCGGCGTGTCGCGTCGTGACAGGGCCGCGAGGAGGGCTTCGGGCCAGAGGTGCTGATGGACGTCCGTGCGGGTCACGTCATGCATAATAGCCAGAAAACGGATCAGATTTATCGAGATTTACACGAGCGCTCACGAGCGTCGCCGGATCCGGCCGGCATCTCATGTGAAGAGCGTGATCGTGCCGGCCAGCACGAACGTCGAGGCCCACAGGGTGTCGGTGTTCAGCCAGGCCTTGCCGAGCATGCGCAGCCCGAGCTTCTCGTAGACGACGACCGCAACGACGCCCATCACGAGCAGCATCGCGCCGACGTGCAGGGCGATCCCGAGCCCGCCGGCGAGCAGTGGGACGTCGGCTGCCATCTGGACCTCGCTGTGCTGATGCGCCGACGCCGTCGCGGCTCCCTGCAGGCCGATCAGCACCGGCGCGACCATCAGACCGGCGCCGTGCGCGGTCGACATGAGAAACGACCACCACGCCAGCTCGCGACGGTTGACGCGCATCTTCGTCCAGCGCGGGTGCGCGCGCGGTCGCGCGAAGCGGAAGATCCCGAACGCCAGCAGCACGGTCGCTGCGCCGATGCGCAGGGTGCTCGGCTCGATGATCGCGGCGGCGCCGAACACGACGATGGCGACGAGCACGATCGACAGCTCGTGGCCGATCGCGATCGGCACCAGCGCACGCAGCACCGCGCGGCGCTCGCGGTGCTGCATGCCCTGGGAGACGGCGAACAGCCACCCCATCGCGGGGTTCAGCCCGTGGTAGGCGCCCAGTGCTGCGAGCGTCAACCAGAGGCCGGTGTGGCTCACGGGAAGCAGTACGAATCAGACGAGGCGTCCCCGCCCTGCAGACGTACCTGGTGCGGCCGCTCACCGTCGTAGGAGACGAAGAACTCCGGGTCGAGGTCGAACCTTCCGCCGGCGCCGTCGGAGTCGATCTTCACGAGCCAGCCGTCGATCCCGTCGGGGTAGAACTGCGCGTCCCACGACGCGTACAGCGAGTTCGTGAGGTAGACGCGCTTGCCGTCGCGGCTGACCTCGACCATCTGCGGGCCGCCGTTGACGGCGCCGCTCGCCGGGTGCGGCGAGCGCTGGACGATCCCGCCGATCCGAACCGAGCCCGTCTCGACCGGGTTGTGCGGGTCGCGCACGTCGAAGCGCTTGAGCTCGCCCGTGCCCCACAGCGACACGTAGAGCGTGCTGTCGTCGACCGACAGCGCGATGTCGGTGACGAGCGGCGGCACCGCGCCGAACGGCTTGAGCGCCGGCGGCAGCTCGTCCTCGTGGGCGGGCTCGGGCGGGATCGTGATGACCTTCTTCGCCGCGACGCCGCCGTTGCCGTCGGGATGCCACAGCCAGACCGACGCCGACAGGTCAGCGGTCGAGACGACGACGCCGACGAACCCGTAGGGCTTCGTCGGATCATGCGCGGGACGCAGCTCGAGCACCATCTGGTGCTCGGCGCCGAGGTCGATCGCCTGCTTGTGGCGGCGCTTCTTGAGATCCCAGACATGGAGCTGGTGACCGTACTTTCCGCCCAGCAGCAGCTCGGGGATGATGCCGCCCTCGACCTGGTTCGGGAAGCCCCACTCGCTCGTCAGCAGCTGGTCGTAGCCGATGTTCCACCAGACGTCGTAGGCGAGCTCCTGCGGGCCACGGTCGATCTCCCACTGGCCGAGCACGTCGAACGAGTCGTGGTCGAGCAGGAACACGCCGCCGGGGCCATTGCCGTCGGGCGCCCCGAGCGCCGAGACGTAGAGGCCGTCGGGCCCGCAGTGGATCGTGTGCGGGCGGCTGTAGCCGGTCCGCTTGGCGATCTGCTCGGCCTCGATGACCTTGACGAGCTTCGGCTGCGTGGGGTCGTCCTTGACGTCGATCACGTGGATGCGCGACGAGCGCAGGCCGGGCACGAGGAAGTAGCGCCGCTCGGTGTGGGGATGCGGCGCCCACGGGCAGAGCGCCGACGAGCAGGCGTTCCAGCCGAAGTGATGCAGCTCGTCGCCGACGTTGGGCATGTCCAGCCGCCCGACCGTCGTGCCGTACGTCGACGAGCCCGGCTTGAGGTCGACGACGGTCAGCGCGTCGGGGTGCGCACCGTCGCCGTTGCTCGGGGTGTTGAGCGTGACGACGTACGCGAGCTCCTCCGGCGGCGCCGCGGCGGCCAGGCCGGGCGAGGCGTAGAACGTGGGATCGGGCTTCCAGGTGCTCATGGTCACGCTCCGTTGGGCTGGGGGACGATGCGGATGTAGGGGCGGGGTGCGTCCCAGCCGTTGGGGTAGAGCTCTTTGGCGGCGTCGTCGGAGACCGAGCCGGCGATGATGACGTCTTGGCCCTGTTGCCATTGGGCTGGGGTGGCGACTTTGTGGTTGGCGGTCAGTTGGAGGGAGTCGATGACGCGCAGGACTTCGTCGAA
>JAUYGN010000076.1 GCA_030690545.1 Solirubrobacteraceae bacterium | reverse complement strand
ACGATCGCGCCGGCGGCGAGCGGCCCGGCGCGGACGCCGAGCGGCACGAGGACGACGACGAGCGCGAGCGCCGCCGGCCAGCGCGGACCGCAGAGCAGGCCGGCGACGAGCGCTGCCAGCAGCACGTGCCGGGGATGGCCGGCGAGCGCGGCACGAGCGTCGTCGCGCGCGACACCGTACGCGGCGCGCACCTCACACCGTCACGAGCGGCGTCAGCGTCGCGAGCCGCTTGACGCCGATCCCGGGCACCTCCCCCAGCTGCTCGACGCGGCCGAAGCCGCCCTGCTGTTCGCGGTAGTCGAGGATCCGCTGGGCGATGCCCGGCCCGACGCCGTCGAGCGTCTGGAGCTGCTCGAGCGTCGCCGTGTTGAGGTTGAGCGGGGCCGCCGGCGCCACGGTCGTGCCAGCCGCAGGGTCCGCACCACTCGCCAGCCGACCGGCCGCCGCTGTCGCGCCCGGGCCGCCGGCGGCTGGCGCTCCCTGCGATGGCGCCCGTTCGGGCACGAGCACCTGCCGGCCGTCCTCGAGCCTCGCCGCGAGGTTGACCGCCGTCAGGTCGGCGCGACCGCGAGCGCCGCCGGCGCTGCGCAGCGCGTCGTCGACGCGCGCGCCGGCACGCAGCCGGTAGACGCCGGGTCGGTGTACGGCGCCAGCGACGTGGACCGTCAGGCGTCCGCCGTCGGCTCGCTCCACGCGCACCGACGAGGCGTCGCCGTCCCCGCTCCCCGCCACCTCGGCGCCCGCCGCCTCCGGGCCGTTCGGAGCGGGCGCCGGCGGGGATGCCTGCGCGACGATGTAGCGCGCGCCGAGCAGGCAGACGGCGAGCGCCAGCACGACGTACAGCGCCAGCCGCGGACGGTCGAGATCGGGCACGATCGCAAGCTATGACGCGACGCGTGCCCGCGGGCACGCGGATCGTGACGATTCTGCGCAGGGACAGCGCAGCGTCTTCGCAGGGCGCGGCCTGCGACGTCCCGCCGACGGGGCGCGCGGGCGATCCACGCGGGCGGGCGAGCCGCGACTACCTGCCGCGACTGACCGTGCGGCACCCGCGCACGACGTCGCGACGGTCGACGACCGCCCTGCCGCAGGAGGAGATGTGGTCGCGCTGGCCGTCGCGCGCGAGCACGAGCCGCCCGCCCTCGACGCGATCGACGCCCGCTCCCGGCACGATCAGCGCGGTGCCGAGCAGGCCGATGATCAGATCGTTGCCCGCCCTGCCGTAGAGCCGGTCGCGTCCGGCGCGCCCGTCGATGACGTTGCGGCGCGCGTTGCCGATCAGCACGTCGGCGAAGCGGGTCCCGCTGAGGTTCTCGACGTCGGTCCCGATGCGGTCGCGCTCACCGGGCGCGCCGTCGTTGGCGCGACCGTCGAGGTTGGCGCGCACGCCCACGCGGCGCGCAGGACCGATCGGGGAGTCGTAGTCGACGGTGTCGTTTCCGGGGCCGCCGAACATCGTGTCGGGTCCGGGGCCGCTGTAGAAGACGTCGTCGCCGCCGCGACCGTAGAGCCGGTCGCGACCCGGACCGATGTGGAAGCTGTCGTTCCCCGCACTGCCGTAGACGACGTCGTTGCCGGGTCCGTCGAGGATCGTCGGTCCCTCCGCGGCACCCGCGCGAGTACCCGTGATCGTCAGGCGATCGTCGCGGTCGCCGAGATCGAACTGGTCGCCGAACTCGGTCCCGCGGACACGACAGTTGGCGGCATGCCTCGTCGCCCGCGCGCAGCCCTGCAGCACCCGCAGACCCGCGCTGTCGCGCAGATGCACACGGCCGCCCGACCGGTAGCGGACCGTGACGACGTTGCGCTCGCCGGGCCGCGCCTCGTAGACGAGGAACTGCTCGTTCCTGCCGTCGCTGACGATCGTCTCCACGCCGACCGTTCCCGCGTGTGCCGGCGCGACCATACCGGCGCCCGCGGCGATCGCGAGCGCGACGGCGACTGCCGCTGACCGTCTGCCGACACGCATCCGACGCGAACGCTACGCACGCCCGCTCGCCGACGCAACGATCTACCGTCAGCGACTCCGCCGCGTCGTTTCAGTCCCCCGGCACGGGCAAGCGTCCGTCGGCGTACCAGAGCAGGCGGGCGAGAAGACGTTGCGTTCGTCGATCCGCACGTCGAGCGACCACCAGGCCTCGCCTCGACCTGTCTCGGCCGTGCTCCACCGGGGCCACTACTCCATAGAGGCCCCGGGCGCGTGAGATTCGCCCCCCCTGCTGCTCGACGTCGCGCCGACCGGGCGCGCCACCACCGTGGCGCGCCCGTCGCCTCGCGAGGTCCTACAGACCGGCCGCTGCGCGCAGGGCGTCGGCCTTCGTCGTCTGCTCCCAGGTGAAGTCCGGGTCGTCGCGACCGAAATGGCCGTAGGCGGCGGTCTTCTGGTAGATCGGCCTGTGCAGGTCGAGCTCCTGGCGAAACGAGCCCGGACGCAGGTCGAAGTGCTCGTCGACGAGCTCCTGCAAGCGTGCGCGACTGACCTTGCCGGTGCCGAAGTCCTCGACCATCACGCTGACCGGATGCGCCACGCCGATCGCGTACGCCACCTGCACCTCGACACGATCGGCGAGCCCCGCCGCGACGAGGTTCTTCGCGACCCAGCGGGCGGCATAGGCGGCCGACCGATCGACCTTCGACGGGTCCTTGCCGGAGAACGCGCCGCCGCCGTGACGGGCCATGCCACCGTACGTGTCGACGATGATCTTGCGGCCGGTCAGACCCGCGTCGCCGACCGGGCCGCCGATCACGAAGCGGCCCGTCGGGTTGACGAGGAAGTCCTTGCGCAGCGCGTCCGCGTCGTACAGCTCGGCCGGCAGGATCGGGACCACGACCTGCTCCCAGAGGTCGGCCGTGATCTGCTCGCGCGTGGCGCTCTCGGCGTGCTGGGTGGAGATCAGCAGCTTCTCGATCGCGACCGGAACGCCGCCCTTGTAGCGAACGGAGACCTGGGTCTTGCCGTCTGGACGCAGGTAGCCCAGCGAGCCGTCGTGGCGCACCGCGGCGAGCTGCTTCGCAAGGCGGTGAGCGAGCGAGATCGGCAGCGGCATGAGCTCGGGCGTCTCGCTCGTCGCGTAGCCGAACATCATCCCCTGGTCGCCGGCACCGGCGATGTCGAGCTCGTCGTCGTCGGTCGGATCGCTCTGCGTCTCGTAGGACTGATCGACGCCCTGGGCGATGTCCGGCGACTGCTTGTCGATCGCGTTGAGCACCGCGCACGAGTCGGCGCTGAAGCCGAGGTCGGCATCGACGTAGCCGATCCGCCGGATCGTCTCGCGCACGACGTCCTGGATGTCGACGTACGTCTCGGTCGTGATCTCACCCGACACGACGACCAGCCCCGTGTTCACCAGCGTCTCACAGGCCACGCGCGACAGCGGATCGTCCGTCAGGCACGCATCCAGCACGCCGTCGGAAATCTGGTCGGACACCTTGTCCGGATGGCCCTCGGTCACGCTCTCGGAGGTAAACAGGTACTCGTCGTCTTGGAAGGTAGTCATGCGCGGGAACGCTATCGAGCCTCGCTGCGCCGGGCCTTGCGCTCGTTGAAGTCGATGATCAGCGGGATGCCGTCCATCGCGAAGCGGGCGCGCAGCCGGTTCTCGACGAAGTAGGCGTAGTCGCGCGTCACGCGCTGGCGCGAGTTGACCTGGATCGCGAAGCGCGGCGGGCGCTCGCCGATCTGCGCGGCGTACAGCAGCTTCAGGCGATGGCCCTGCTTGGCGGGCGGCTGGCGCGCCTGCACCGTCTCGCCGATGAAGCGGTTGAGCTCCGGCGTCGGGATGCGTCCCTGCATGCGGTCGCCGAGCGCGACGACCTCGCGCAGCAGCCGCTCGACGTTGCGGCCGGTGAGCGCGCTGGCCGTCAGCACCTTCGGGCGCAGGCGCAGCTTGCGCGCGACGTGCGCGCGCTCGTGGTCGAGGTCGGCCTCGGTCATCCCGGCCACGTCCCACTTGTTGAGCACGATCGCCGTCGCGCAGCCGGACGTCATCGCGAGGTCGGCGATCCGCAGGTCCTGCGCCGTGACGCCGTCGTTCGCGTCGCAGACGACGAGCGCCACGTCGGCGCGCTCGGCCGCCCGCTGGGAGCGCAGCGTCGTGTAGTACTCGACCGACTCGCTGACCTTCGACTGGCGCCGGATCCCGGCCGTGTCGACGACGACGAGCCGCCGGCCGTCGAACTGCAGCGGCAGGTCGATCGCGTCGCGCGTCGTGCCGGCGACGTCGGACACGATCACGCGATCGGAGCCGACGAAGCGATTGATCAGCGAGGACTTGCCGACGTTCGGCCGGCCGATGACGGCGAGCCGGACGAGGTCCTCGTCGACCTCGGCATCGTCCTCGGGCAGCAGCTCGACGAGGCGGTCGAGCAGGTCGCCGGTGCCCAGCCCCTGCGCGGCGGAGACCGCCATCGGCTCGCCGAAGCCGAGCCGGTGGGCCTCGACGGCGAGCGACATGTCGCGCACGCTGTCGCACTTGTTGGCGGCCACGACGACCGGCATCCGCGAGCGGCGCAGGAGGTCGGCGAGCTCGTCGTCGCCGGGTCGCAGCCCGGCCTTGGCGTCGAAGACCAGCAGCGCGACCTGCGCGTCGGCGAGCGCGGCGCGCGCCTGGTCGCGGATCGAGCCCGCGATCGGGTCGGAGTCCTCGTTGTCCATCCCGCCGGTGTCGATCAGCGTGAAGCGCCGGCCGTTCCACTCGGTCGCGATCTCCTTGCGGTCGCGCGTGATGCCGGCGCGCTCGTGGACGACCGCCTCGCGCGAGTTCGTCAGGCGGTTGACGAGCGAGGACTTGCCGACGTTCGGGTAGCCGACGACCGCGACCTTCATCGGACGGCCTGCACGAGCCGCGCGATCCTCGCGACGACCTCGTCGATGCCGAGCCCGGTCGTGTCGACGCGCAGCGCGTCGGAGGCCGGCTGCAGCGGCGAGTGCGCGCGCGTGGCGTCGCGCGTGTCGCGCTCGGCCTGCTCGCGCAGGACCTGCTCGGGCTCGACTCCGAGCTGCGCGGCGCGGCGGCGCGCGCGCTCCTCGGGCGAGGCGGTGAGAAAGACCTTCAGCTCGGCATCGGGGGCGACGACCGTGCCGATGTCGCGGCCCTCGGCGACGTAGTCGCCGTCGCGGACCATCGCCCGCTGCAGCGCGACGAGATGGCCGCGGACCTCGGGCCGCGCGGCGACCTGGGACGCACGCTCGGAGACCTCGGGCGTGCGGATCGCCTCGGTCACGTCCTCGCCGTCGAGCGTGACTCGCCCACCGCCGAGGTCGATCTGCGCCGCGAGCGGGTCCTCGGCGCCGCGCAGCTCGCCGAGCGCGACGCAGCGGTACATCGCGCCGCTGTCGAGGTACGTGAAGCCGAGCGCGTCGGCGACCGCGCGCGCGACCGTCGACTTGCCGGCCCCGGCGGGGCCGTCGATGGCGATCAGCATTCCGGTGAGGATAGGAGCAGGCCGCGCGGCGTCGGCGGGCGTGCGTCTCCGCGCGCGGCGCGGGCTACGCGTCGAACAGCTCGCGCAGCGCCAGCGCGAAGCCGGGCAGCAGCGGCGACGTCAGCTCGTCCGCGACGCTCTGCTCGAGCGAGACGTCGAACGTCGCGGCCCGGGCGGAGGACCGCCGGAAGACGAGGATCACCTCGGCGGCCGTGTCGACGAGCCACAGCTCGGGCAGACCGGCGCGCTCGTAGGCCGACTTCTTGGCGCCGATGTCATGGCGCCAGGTCGACGGCGAGCGCACCTCGACGACGAGATCGGCAAGCGGGTACGGCGGATCGTCGGCGTCGCTCGGAGCGCGCCCGTCGCGGTACCAGTGCGCGTCGGGAGCGAAGACGTTGCGCTCGTCGAGCTCGACGTCGACCGGCGGCGACAGCCGGCCGCGTCCGAGCGCCGCGCGCACCCACGCCTCGAGCGCGAAGGAGAGGTCGGCCAGCACGCGCTGATGGCGCCATCGCGGCTCATTCACGACGACCTCGCCCTCGACGAGCTGGGTCCGCGGCCAGCGCTCTCCCAGCTGCAGGTACTCGTCCGCCGTCATGCGCTGCGCAACCGCCATCGCGTTCATCGTAGACCTCCCGCCTGCCGTGGGCCATCGCTCTTCATAGTCCGCGGCGACACGCAGTTCACCCCCTCCCTACGCCAGCCGCGCCAGGTCCTCCGCGAACGAGGGATAGGAGACGGCCGCGGCGTCCATCCCGGCGACCCGCACGCCGTCCGCCGACGCCAGCCCCGCGATCGCGCCGAGCATCGCCATCCGGTGATCGCCGCGGGCGTCGATCGATCCGCCGCGCAGGCCGCGACCGCCGGTGCCGGTGACGACGAAGCCGTCGTCGGTCGCCTCGATCGTCGCGCCGAGATCGCGCAGCCCGTCGACGACGCCGGCGATCCGGTCGGACTCCTTGACGCGCAGCTCCTGCGCGCCGCGGACGACGGTCTCGCCCTCGGCGAGGCAGCCCAGCAGCGCGACGAGCGGCAGCTCGTCGATCGCCAGCGGCACCTCGTCTGCCTCGACGACGGTCCCGGTCAATGGCCCGGCGCCGACCTCGAGATCGCAGATCGGCTCGCTCGCGGCGACCGCCGCCGACGGCTCCTCCAGCTCGCCCCCGACGACCGCGCCCATCCGCGCGAGGATCCGCAGGAAGCCGGTGCGCGTCCAGTTCACCCCCACGTCGCGCACGACGATGCGCGAGCCGGGCACAAGCACGGCGGCGGCGATCATGAACGCGGCCGACGACAGGTCGCCGGGCACGACGACGTCCTGCGCTGCCAGCTCCGCGCTGCTGGGCACCGAGACGGTGCGTCCGTCGCGCACGACCGCGACGCCGGCCCCGGCCAGCATCCGCTCGGTGTGATCGCGACTGGGCACCGGCTCGACGACGCGCGTCGTGCCCTCGGCGCCGAGCCCGGCGAGCAGGACGCAGGACTTCACCTGCGCGCTGGCGACCGGCAGCTCGTAGGTGATCGCCGCAAGCGGCGTGCCGTAGACGACGAACGGCGGGAAGCGGCCATCGGTCGTCCTGATGTCGGCGCCCATCCGCCGCAGCGGCTCGGCGATCCGGTCGACCGGCCGGCGGCGGATCGAGCTGTCGCCGTCGAGCACGAAGATGCGTCCCTCCTGGGAGGCGAGCCAGCCCGGCAGCAGCCGCATCAGCGTGCCGGCGTTGCCGACGTCGATCGGACCGCCCGGCTCGCGCGCCGCACGCAGCCCGCAGCCGCGCACGACGACCGTGCCGTCCCCGTGGTCGTCGACTCGCGCGCCGATCGCGCGCAGCGCATCGAGCGTCGACAGCGTGTCGGCCGCGCGCAGGAAGTTGGAGATCCGCACGGTCCCGGTCGACATCGCGCCGAGCAGCGCGGCGCGGTGCGAGATCGATTTGTCGGGCGGTGCGACGACCTCGCCGCGCAGCGCTTGCGAGGGTGCGAAGAACGCGGTCGTCATGACGCCGGGTAGCCGAGCTCGGCGATCAGCCCGGTCGCCCGCTCGGCGTCGGCGGCGCTCAGCCACAACGCGATCATGCCGGTGCGGTTGTCGGCCTCGGGCGCGAGCGACATGTCGGAGATGTTGATCCCGGCACGCCCGAGCGCGAGCGCGATCTGCGCGACGACGCCCGGCTTGTTGGGCACGACGGCGCGGACCTCCCGCACGTCGACGCCCGCCGCTCCCAGCCCGACCTCGAGCAGTGCGCGGCGCTGCTGCGCGGCAACGTCCTGCCAGGCCGCGAGATCGTTGGCGATGCGGGCGTCGAGCAGCCCGCGCACCTCCCCCAGCCGCCGCACGAGATCGTCGATCTGGGCCCCGAGCGCGGCGTGGTTGGCGGTGTAGATCTGCGCCCACAGCTCCGGGTTCGAACCGGCGACGCGCGTCGCGTCGCGAAAGCTCGGACCGGTCGCGGGCAGCGTCTCGCCGCCGAGCGCCTCGGCGGCCTGCGCGACGAGCAGGTTGGCGACGACGTGCGGCAGGTGCGAGACGACCGCCATCAGGCGGTCGTGATCGTCGGGCGCGATTGCCGTCGGCACCGCGCCGAGCCCGGCGACGAACCGCGCCAGGCGCTCGTAGAGCACGCCGGGCGTCGCGTCGCGCGGCGTCAGGTACCAGGTCGCGCCCTCGAACAGGTCCTCCCGTGCGTGCGCGACGCCGGTCGCCTCGGCCCCGGCCAGCGGATGGCCGCCGATGAAGTTCGCCCGCTCGATCCCGCCGACGAGCGCCGCCTTCGTCGACCCGACGTCGGTCACGACGGCGTCGGGCAGCGCCTCGCACAGCGCCCGCACCGTCGCCGGCAGCGCATCGATCGCGACGCCCGCGATCGCGACGTCGGCGGTCCCGATCTCGGCGATGCTGCCGACCGCCTCGTCGATCGCGCCGCGCTGCAGCGCGATCTCCAGCGCCCGCGGGCTGCGGTTGCATCCGACGACATGCGCGCCGAGCCGCCCGCGGGCGGCCAGGCCGATCGAGCCGCCGATCAGACCGACGCCGACGAGCGCGACCCTCATCGCCCGCGACGCGGCCGGCGCACGTCGACCGTCACGACACGCTGCGCCGGGCGCGCACCGCCGCGGCGAGCCCGCCGAGCACGCCGACGGTCGCGTCCCAGTCCATGCACGCGTCCGTGATCGACTGCCCATACGTCAGCGAAGCGCCGTCCGCGACGTCCTGGCGGCCGGCGACGAGGAAGGACTCGAGCATGACGCCGACGATCGCGCCCGTGCCGCGCGCGACCTGCGCGCCGATCTGCGCGGCCACGGCGGGCTGAAGCTCGTGGTTCTTGGCACTGTTGTCGTGCGAGGCGTCGATCACGAGCCGCTCGGCGAGCCCCGCCTTGCGCAGCTTGCCGAGCGCTGCGCCGACGCCGGCCGCACCGTGGTTGGGCTCGCCCGAGCCGCCGCGCAGGATCACGTGCCCGTCGGGGTTGCCGGTCGTGTGCAGGATCGCCGGCGTGCCGCTGTGGTCGACGCCGGCGAAGGAGTGCCTGGCGGCCGCCGCGCGGACGGCGTCGACGGCGACCTGGACGTTGCCGTCGGTGCGGTTCTTGAAGCCGACCGGCATCGACAGGCCCGAGCCGAGCTGGCGGTGGATCTGGCTCTCCGTCGTGCGCGCGCCGATCGCCGCCCACGAGACCGCGTCGGAGATGTACTGCGGCGTGATCGGGTCGAGGAACTCGCAGCCGACCGGCAGGCCGAGTCGCAGCACCTCGAGCAGCAGCTCGCGCGCCGTCCGCACGCCGGTGTCGACGTCGCCCGACCCGTCGAGATGGGGATCGTTGATCAGCCCCTTCCAGCCGGTCGTCGTGCGCGGCTTCTCGAAGTAGACGCGCATCGCGACGCAGAGGTCGTCCTCGTGGCGCTGGGCCTGCTCGGCCAGCAGGCGGGCGTACTCCAGCGCGGCCTCGGGGTCGTGCACGCTGCACGGCCCGACGACGACGAGCAGCCGGTCGTCGGTCCCGTCGAGGATCGCCGTCACGACGGCGCGGCCGCGCAGCACGACGTCGGCCAGCTCGGCCTCGAGCGGCAGGCGATCGAGCAGGGCGGCCGGGGTCGTCAGCGGCGAGACCGACGCGATCCGCGTGTCGCGGATGCCGGCGAGCTGCTCTGCGCGCGTGGGAGCCATCCTCAGACGACCGCGGTGGCGATCCGCTTGCCGGTGATCGCGACGACCTGCTCGAGCCTGGCGGCGAGCGCGGCGAGGTCCTCGCAGGCGAGCGCCTGCGGGCCGTCGCAGATCGCCTCGTCGGGCGCCGGGTGGACCTCGACCATGACGCCGTCGGCGCCGGCCGCGGCCGCCGCCAGCGCGAGCGGCTCGACGAGCTCGCGCCGCCCGGCCGCGTGGCTCGGGTCGACGACCACGGGCAGGTGGGTGAGCCGCTTGAGGACCGCGACGGCGGCGAGGTCGAGCGTGAACCGGTAGGCGGTCTCGAAGGTGCGGATCCCGCGCTCGCAGAGGATCACCCGCTCGTTGCCCTCCTTGAGGACGTACTCGGCGGCCATCAGCAGCTCGTCGATCGTGCTCGACAGCCCGCGCTTGATCATCACCGGGCGGCGCGTGCGGCCGACCTCGGTCAGCAGGCTGTAGTTCTGCATGTTGCGCGCGCCGATCTGGATCACGTCCGCGACCTCGAGGATCGCGCCGAGGTCGCGCACGTCCATCAACTCGGTGACGACGGGCAGGCCGGTGGCGGCCTTGGCCTCGGCGAGGATCCGCAGGCCTGCCTCACCGAGGCCGTGGAAGGCGTACGGGCTCGTTCGCGGCTTGTAGGCGCCGCCGCGCAGCAGCGTCGCGCCGGCGTCCTTGACGACCTGCGCCGTCGCCAGCGTCTGGTCGCGCGACTCGACGGTGCAGGGGCCCGCGATCAGCGCGAAGTGCTCGCCGCCGAGCTTCGCATCGCCGATCGTCAGCACGCTGTGCTCGCCTGCTCGCGCCTTGCTTCTCATCTCGGTCATCTCGGTCTACGGTCCTTTCGAAAGATTGAACGCCTGGCTGGCGGTGCTGCGGGCGCTCGGCGAAAGGGCGGAAAGAGAGGGGTGCGGTGAGCCGAGCGCCTAGGTAAATCGCCAGGCGAAATACCGACGCGCGAAGGCAAACGTGCTGCGGGCGCTGTCGGTGGACCGGATCATCGAGCGAGAGCTTAGAGGACTTCGCGCAGCGCGTCGAGGAAACGGACGTTCTGGCCAGGTGTGCCATACGTCACACGCAGCGCCCCTGCCCGCCCCAGCGCCGTGCCGGCGCGCACGAGCACGCCGCGCTCGGCGAGTCCCCTGACGACGGCCTGCTCGTCGCTCTCCTCGGGCAGGTCGAACCAGCAGAAGTTCGCCTGCGAGGGCGCCGCTTCGATGCCGAGCTCGCTCAGGCCGGACGCGATCTCGACGCGCGCGACGATCGCGCGCTCGACGCGCTCGGCGACGGCGTCCTGGTGGGCGAGCGCCTCGACCGCCGCGGCCTGGGCGGCGGCGTTGCAGAAGAACGGCTGGCGCACGGCGTCGACGGCCCGCACGAAGTCCTCGCTGCCGCACAGCGCGAAGCCGACGCGCAGCCCGCAGAGGCCGTAGACCTTCGAGAACGTTCGCAGCAGCACGAGGTTCGGATGGCGGTCGAGCAGGTCGAGCGTCGTGTCGGGGTCGTCGAGCAGGTTGAACTCGCAGTAGGCCTCGTCGACGATCAGCGCGACGTGGCGCGGGACGCGCTGCGCGAACGCGGCGATGTCGGCGAACGGCAGCGCCGTCGAGGTCGGGTTGTTCGGGTTGCAGACGATCACCAGGCGCGTCGCGGCCGTGATCTCGGCGGCCATCGCGTCGAGGTCGTGGTAGTCGTCGTCGTCCAGCGGCACGGTGATCGCGCGCGCGCCTGAGGCCGCCGCGAGGTACGGGTAGACGCTGAACGACGGCCACGCGTAGACGAGCTCGGCGCCGGGCTCGAGCAGCGCCTCGCCGGCGGCCAGCAGGACGTCGCAGGAGCCGTTGCCGATCGCGATCCGGCTCGGCGCGATGCCGTAGCGGTTGCTCAGCGCCCGCTTCAGCGTCGCGTTCGAGGGGTCCGGATAGCGGTTGACCCCGCTCAGCGCTCGCTGCGCCGCGGCGACGACCGCCGGCAGCGGCGGGTCGGGCGACTCGTTGGAGGCGAGCATCGCGACGTCGTCGGGCAGCGAGTAGCCGTCGGCGACGGGATAGACGGGCATGCGCCGCACGCGCGCGGAGAACTCGATCGCCATCGGGAGATTGTCGCCTATCGCCGTGCTGGGGCGTGTCGAATCGTTCGCGCATGCCACGAGTCGTTCGACACACGCCACGGGATCCGCTCACGGCGGCTCGCCGCTCCTGCGCGGTCGGCCACGTCGTAATGGCCCTCCTCGCCGTCGCCACGGCGGCGGTGTACCCTTGGAGGCTGTGACGCCCTTGCTCGCCCTAGCGCTGCTCCTGCTCCCCCCTCGGGGGGAATGATGCGTGGCGGCCGCCAGTAGCCGCGAGACCAGCACAGGAGACGGAAGCGAAGGGTTCTTTGAGCGACAGGAGCGTCATGACGGGATCGACGGCAGCACGATGCAACGAGGCGGCGCGACGATGAGCGACTCGCCGACGACGGAGCGGGTCTACGACGCGGCGCGTCTGCAGGACGTCTGGCAGGACGTCTGGACGAGCGAGCGCACGTGGGAGGTCGACAACGACGCCTCCGACCCGCGCCCGACGTCCTATGTGCTCGAGATGCTGCCCTATCCCTCCGGCGAGCCGCACATCGGCCACCTCAAGTGCTACGCGGTCGGCGACGCGGTCGCGCACTTCCACCGCCGGACGGGCCACCGCGTGCTGCACCCGATGGGCTACGACGCCTTCGGGCTGCCGGCCGAGAACCACGCGATCGCCACCGGCCAGCACCCGCGCGAGTCGACCGACAAGGCGATCGCGGAGTTCCAGCGCCAGTTTCGCCAGTGGGGCATCTCGATCGACTGGACGCGTGAGTTCGGCACGCACGAGCCGCGCATCTATCGCTGGACGCAGTGGATCTTCCTGCAGCTGTTCGAGCGCGGGCTCGCCTACCAGAAGGAGGCGGCGGTCAACTGGGATCCGGTCGAGGAGACCGTGCTCGCCAACGAGCAGGTCAAGGACGGACGCGGCGACCGCTCCGGGGCGCTCGTCGAGGTCCGCAACCTCACGCAGTGGTTCTTTCGCATCACCGACTACGCCGACCGCCTGCTCGCCGACCTCGACACGATCCAGTGGCCGCAGCACGTCAAGACGATGCAGCGCAACTGGATCGGCCGCTCCGAAGGGGCCGAGGTCGTCTTTCGCTGCGACGAGCTGGGGATCGACTACCCCGTCTTCACGACCCGGCCGGACACGCTCTTCGGCGCGACGTTCTTCGTCATGGCGCCGGAGCACCCCGACGTCGAGCGGCTCGCCGAGGGCACCGGCCACGAGGCGGCGGTCCGCGACTACGTCCAGCGCGCGCTGACCGCCGACAAGCAGCTGCGCGGCGACGCGGACAAGCCGAAGACGGGCGTCGCGCTCGGCCGCAGCGTCACGAACCCCGTCAACGGCGAGCAGCTGCCGGTCTTCGTCGCCGACTACGTGCTGATGGACTACGGCACCGGCGCGATCATGGCCGTGCCCGCCCACGACGAGCGCGACTTCGCGTTCGCTCGCGCCTACGACCTGCCGATCCGCCGCGTGATCGAGGGCGGCGGCGAGCTGCCCTACGCCGGCGACGGCCCGCTCGTGAGCTCGGCGCCGGAGTTCGACGGCGTCGACAATCGCGAGGCGCTCGGGCGGATCGTCGGCTGGCTCGAGGACAAGGGCAAGGGCAGCGCCGCCGTCAACTACCGCCTGCGCGACTGGCTGATCTCGCGCCAGCGCTACTGGGGCACGCCGATCCCGATCGTCCACTGTCCCGACTGCGGCGCCGTGCCGGTCCCCGAGAGCGACCTCCCGGTGCTGCTGCCCGATGTCGACGACTACCAGCCGAAGGGCAGGTCGCCGCTGGCCGCGGCCGAGGACTGGGTCGCCGTCGCCTGCCCGCAGTGTGCCGGTCCGGCCAGGCGCGAGACCGACACGATGGACACCTTCGTCGACTCGTCGTGGTACTTCCTGCGCTACTGCGACGCCAACAACGACGCGGCGGCGTGGGACCCCGCGGCCGTGGCGCAGTGGATGCCGGTCGTGCAGTACATCGGCGGCGTCGAGCACGCGATCCTGCATCTGCTGTACGCGCGCTTCTTCACGAAGGCGCTCGCCGATCTCGGCCACCTGCCGGCCGACGTCCAGGAGCCGTTCGCGGCGCTGTTCACGCAGGGCATGATCACGCTCGACGGCGCGAAGATGTCGAAGTCCAAGGGCAACGTCGTGCCGCCCTCGACGATCGTCGAGCGCTACGGCGTCGACACCGCGCGCTGCTACATCCTCTTCATCGGCCCGCCCGAGCAGGACGCCGACTGGTCCGATGCCGGCGTCGAGGGCATGCACCGCTTCCTCGGCCGGCTGTGGCGCACCTGCGCCGACGCCGCCGACGAGCTCCCCGACGACCCCGTCCCGGATGAGCCGGGCGCCGACGACGACCGGCTGCTGCGCAAGGCGCACTGGGCGATCGACCGGGCGACGGCGTCGATCGACCAGCGCTTCGCCTTCAACACCGCGATCGCCGCCGTGATGGAGCTGCTCAACGAGTGCACGCCGGCCAAGCGCGGCGACGCCGCGCCAGGGTCGGTGCGCTTCGCGCTCAGCACGGCGACGTCGCTGCTGTTCGGCTTCGCGCCGCACACCTGCGCCGACGCCTACCACCGGCTGACCGGCGAGCGCGTCTGGGAGCAGTCCTGGCCGGTCGCCGACCCGGCATTCCTCGCCAGCGACACGTTCGAGCTCGTCTGCCAGGTCGACGGCAAGGTCCGCGACCGCGTGCCGGCACCGACGACGGCATCGCGCGAGGAGCTCGTGGCGCTCGCCCTCAGCGCGCCGAAGATGGCCGCGTACATCGACGGGCGAGAGCCGCGCAAGACGATCGTCGTCCCGGGCAAGCTCGTCAACGTCGTGCTCTGATGACCGCGACCAGGAACATGCGCCCGATGACCGACGGCCCGCAGCGAACATCCAGACCAGCAAGGACCGACCAACCATGACGATGCCGTTTCACAAGTACCGGCCCTATCCGAACGTCGAGCTGGCCGACCGGACCTGGCCCGACAAGCGGATCACGACGGCTCCGATCTGGACGAGCGTCGACCTGCGCGACGGCAACCAGGCGCTCGACCCGCCGATGGACGTCAAGCGCAAGCGCAGGATGTTCGAGCTGCTCGTCCACGACGTCGGCCTGAAGGAGATCGAGGTCGGCTTCCCGTCCGCGGCGAAGGCCGAGTTCGACTTCATGCGCATGCTCGTGACCGACGAGCTCGTGCCCGACGACGTCACGATCATGGTCCTGACGCAGGCCCGCAAGGAGCTCATCGACAGGACGTTCGAGAGCCTCGACGGCCTGCCGCGCGCGATCGTCCACCTCTACAACTCGACCTCCGCGACGCAGCGACGCGTCGTCTTCCGGATGGATCGCGAGGGGATCAAGAAGATCGCCGTCGACGGCGCCAAGCGCTGCCGCGAGCTGGCCGAGCAGCGGCCCGACCAGGACATCCGCTTCGAGTACAGCCCGGAGAGCTTCACCGCGACCGAGCCCGAGTACGCGCTCGAGGTCTGCGAGGCGGTGATGGACGTCTTCGAGCCGACGCCCGAGCGCAAGCTGATCCTCAACCTGCCCGCGACGGTCGAGCTGTCGACGCCGAACCTGTACGCCGACGTCATCGAGTGGTTCTGCCGCAGCGTCTCGCGCCGCGACTCGGTCATCGTCAGCCTGCACCCGCACAACGACCGCGGCACCGCGGTCGCGGCGACGGAGCTCGCGCTGATGGCCGGCGCCGACCGCGTCGAGGGCACGCTGTTCGGCAACGGCGAGCGGACGGGCAACGTCGACCTCGTCACGCTGGCGTTGAACCTGATGGTGCAGGGCGTCGACCCCGGGCTGGACTTCTCGCGCATCAACCACGTGCGCAAGGAGGTCGAGCACTGCAACCGGATGCCCGTCGGCGAGCGCCATCCGTACGTCGGCGACCTCGTCTACACGGCCTTCTCGGGCTCCCACCAGGACGCGATCAAGAAGGGCATGGAGGCGCTGCGGTCGGCGACCGACGGCGACGGCGTCTGGGACGTCCCCTACCTGCCGTTCGATCCGGTCGACATCGGGCGCAACTACGACGATGCCGTCCGCGTCAACTCGCAGTCGGGCAAGGGCGGGGTCGCCTACATCATGCGCGCCGAGCACGATCTCGAGCTCCCCCGGCTGCTGCAGATCGAGTTCACCCGCGCGGTGCAGCGCGAGGTCGACGAGTCCAACGAGGAGATCTCCGCCGAGCAGCTCATCAAGCTGTTCCGGCGCGAGTACATGGACCTGCGCATGGTGCGGCTCGTGAGCCACAAGATCGTCTCCGACGATGCCGACCACCTGTCGGCGCTGACGGCGAAGCTCGCCTATCAGCACCGGACGCCGGTCGCGATCCAGGGCTCGGGCAACGGCACGATCTCGGCCTTCGTGAACGCGCTCGAAGGCCTGCTGGCGGTCAGGATCAAGGTGCGCGACTTCGCCCAGCAGACTCTGAGCGACGGCACGGACGCCAAGGCGATCTCCTACGTCAAGCTCAGCATCGGCGACGACACGACCTGGGGCGTCGGCGAGGACACCGACACCGCGAAGGCGAGCTTCGACGCGATCCTCTCCGCCGTCAGCCGGGTTCCGCAGGCGTGGGAGCGGCTCGACGCGCAGCCGGTCACGACGACGGCGCAGGCCGATCCGCACAAGGACGCCTTCAAGAAGGCCGTCGAGAGCTACTACTCCGACGAGGACCTCGCGCCGGAGGACCTGCTGCGGACGGTCCGGGCCGACACGCGCGCGCGGCGACGAGCCACGGTGCGCCACCACCGGGTCACGTCGGACGACAGCGGCACGACATGGCGGCTGGAGGCGACGCTGCAGGTCGGCGACGGCGAGCAGCGAATCGCCGGCGAAGGCAACGGGACGGTCTCGGCCTTCGTCGACGCGCTCGTGACGTGGCTCGGGATCGAGATCGAGGTGCGCGACTACTCGCAGCAGACGCTCAGCGAGGGGACGGCCGCGCGGGCGATCTCCTACATGTGGGTGACCGTCGACGGCGAGGCCTCGCTGGGCGTCGACGAGCACAGCGACACGGTGACGGCGAACTTCAACGCGATCCTGACCGCGGTCAGCGGCGTGCCGCGCGCGTGGACGCGGGTGGCGCCCGTGCCGGCCGCTTCGTAGCCGGCGTCGCACGCGTCGCCCGACCGCCGCGAGCGGTCTGCCGCGGCTCCGGACGCGTATGACGCGCGTACGGGCGCGATCGTGCGCGCGCGCTGACCGCGGCCCCGAACGGCGACGCGGCGCGGGCGGGCGGCCTTGACGCCCGCGGGGCGAAACGGGGCACAATGAGCGCATGGCCCGTGACACGGGATTCCCCGCCCAGGACGCGCAGGACGACTTCCTGCGCGCGCGACGGCGGCGGATGCTCGCGCGGCTCAGCGCGCTGCTGCGCCTGGAGCCCGGCGACGTCGAGGTCATGCTGTCCTTCGACGAGGTCATCGACGCGCTCGGCCACGCCGGCGAGCGCGACCTCGGCGTGCGGTCGATCGCGCTCGATTCGATCGCCGGCACGGTCGACCGACGCAAGGAGTTCGATCGCCAGTTTCGCCCCACGTCGTCGCGCGCGCGGGTGCGCTTCGAGCGGATCGCGGAGGCCGCCCGGCGCGGCGCCTCGCTGCCGCCGATCGACGTCTACCGCGTCGGGGAGCTGCACTTCGTGCGCGACGGCCACCACCGCGTCGCGGTCGCGCGATCGCAGGGCCGCGACACGATCGACGCCCACGTCGTCGAGGTCACGACCCGCCTCGGGGCCGACCGCTCGCTCACCCTGGCCGACCTGCCGTGCAAGAGCCACGAGCGCCTCTTCCACGAACGCGTCCCGCTGCCGCCCGATGCGCGAGCGCGGATCGCGCTGACCGACCCGATCGAGTACGGCACGCTCGCCGAGGGCGTCGAGGCGTGGGGATTTCGCCTCGTCCAGCAGGACGAGCGCTACCTCGACCGCCCGCAGGCCGCGCTGCGCTGGTTCGAGGAGGAGTACGTCCCGGTCGTCGCCATCCTGCACGAAGCCGACCTCGTCGGCCGCCGCGAGACCGAGACCGACGCCTACCTGCGGCTGTCGGGCAAGCGCTACCGGATCATGCGCACGCAGGAGTGGAGCGACGAAGCGATCGAGCGCGTGCGGCGCGAGCGGTAGCGCGCTCGGATCGTCGAGCAGCGACGCCATGTCGAGCCCTGCAGACGGCCGGGGGTGTGGCGGATCAGCCTCGCCGGCCAAGGCTGATCCACCCCACCCCTGGCCCGGAGAGCGAGAAAGCGCTCATGCGGGCCCGATATGGGAGCACTGCGTTTCGTCCAAGGCGGTAGTGCCCGAGAGAGTGTGCCTGGAACCGTCGCGAAGCGTCTCGGCCGGAGCGGGTTCCTGCCGTGACATGGCGTTCAGGCCGAGCACCCGGCCACGGCCTGGCTGCCATGGGTGCCACGCGCAGACAGTGACCCGATTGCGGGCTACGCGACGATCTGACCCGGATCACCCGAATCAACGCAACCACCTGGTATCAGCGTCGCAGCGGTTGTTGCGCAAAGACTCGCTACGTGCCGGTCCTGACCTTGTCGCCAGAGGCTTCCACGAGCACTGGGATGCGGGAGGAGGAAGACGTCGAGCGGCCTACCGGAACCGCTTCGCATGACGCCTCGCTTATAGACGGCTGAAGTCTCGGTCCATTGCACGTGGCCAAGCTCTTGAACCGCACGCGCCGCGTCCTTGCCCATGGCGAGGAGCGCCGATGGTAAGAGGATGTCTAGCTCTTGCCGCGCGAAACGACTTGGGCACTCCCGGCGCATCGTGCTCGTGGGATAACTGCGCCGATTCCGTGGCGCGCACTTGACGGCTTGGACCCGAGCTATGCGGTGTAGAGCAGCCGATGTCTGCGCAAGCGTCGGAGACGACTCTGGCTCTTCCTGATCCAGACTCGAGAGGACACATCGCGCTGACACCATCAGCCGCCAGTGGAACAGGCTGCGGTGATAGACGGCCTTCTTGCCTTCAGCCCAGCGAGCAAGGACCCGTCGTGCGATGCGGTACTCGATGGGCAGACCGCCCCAGCACGTCCCTGCGGCGTTGTTCAAGTTGAGCGAGACGACGCAGAGACCGCCTTCCCCGTACTCATCGCCGATGAACGGCCAGAAGATCGAGCCGTTCTCGCCAGCCCCATAGTCCGCCTGAAAGACGGGTTGCCGACGATCCCTAGCGTTGGCCCAGCACGCAACCCTTGAAGGACAGCAGTCCTGCAACGTCGATGCGAAGCCATCACGAACTACGTCGTTGTCTTCCTATAACCGTGACAGACGCGACAGCAAAGACACCCGCTGCTCGGTGGCCCACCAAGGATCAAGGTCAGCCAGGATCTGCCTCACCGACTCCTCTTCCATGACACCACTCTACGGGTGGGCGACATCGGTCGCAGCCGATCCTTGGCCCCAGGACTCTGCGCAAGTCACGATGCGCGTACGTGCGTCCAACGTGGTCCACTTCCCGGCGCGCGGGATGCGCGCCCGGATCCGTGTCCGCCCCCTGCGCGACGTGGACGCGGCGGCAGCCGGCGGACAGCGCACCCGGCCCCCGCATAGGCCCGTACCGAGAGGCCGCCGAAGCCCGCGGTGTCGGCGATGAAGGCGCTCGCCCGCTACCCAAGCCGCAGCCACCCAGGAGCGGCGATCAGGCTGGCCGCTCGGCGAGCCCCGGCAGGGTTACGTCGCAGCGGCACGCGTGATCTGCGGACTGCTGCCGCTCGCGCTGATCGCTCCGCGATGGCGAGGAACGCAACGGCGACGAGCGCCAGGCGCGTCACCCGGCGGGTGCCATGCCGGGGCGCACCTCGATGTTCAGCACCGCGCTGCCGAGCGCGCCCCAGAGCCGGATCCAGAGCGCCATGTACATCTCGGTCCCGCGGGCGGCCGTGATGTCACCGAGGTCGAGGATCGACGACGCGGGCCAGCCGAGCTCGCCGAGCAGCTCGCTCGCCGTCGCCTTGGCCTCGGCGTCGTCGCCGGCGACGAAGACGGTGTGCTGACCGGGCACGAGCGACGGCTGCACCATCACCGCCGCCGTGACGGTGTTCAGCGCCTTGACAACCCGTGCCTCGGGGAATGCGCGCTGGACCTGCTCGCCGAGCGAGTCGTCGTTGCAGACGGTCAGCGTCGGCGGCATCCCTCGCGAGAAGTCGAGCGGGTTGGCGACGTCGATCAGCACCTTGCCGGCGAGCTGCTGCTCGCCCGCGAGCGCGAGCGCGTCCAGCGAGGCCGCGCCGGCGGTGGCGTTGATGACGAGCTCGCCGAAGCCGGCCGCGTCGGCGAACGTGCCTGCGCTCGCCTGGTCGCCGTGCTCCGCCACCCAGGCGACCGCCGCCTCGTTGTCGGCGGCACGCGAGCCGAGCCGCACCTCGTGGCCGCCTCGCAGCAGCGCGCTGCCGAGCGTCCTACCGACGGTGCCGGTGCCGAGGACCGCGATCCGCATGCACCAGAACGGTACTCCAGCGGTGGGGGTGTGGCGGATCAGCCTTGCGGGCCGAGGCTGATCCGCCACACCCCCTGCCGACCGCGATCCGCATGACGCTACGTGGGCTTGACGTCGCCGTCCCGCTCGGGCGCGGCCGCGTCCCCGTCGTCCTCGGGCGGCGCGCCATCGCCGTGGTGCTCGGCCGCGATCGCCTGCTGCGTGGCATCGACGGCCGCCTGCTGATCGGCCTTGCTGCGCCGCAGGCTCGAGCCGTCGTGCGGGTCGAAGAGGTGCAGCTTGGCGGCGTCGAACCAGAGCTTGGCGCTCGTGCCCTCGCTGACGTCGGACTCGGGGCTCAGCCGCGCCACCGCCTGGCCCCCGCCGGCGCCGGGCGTCTCGGCGACGCCGGAGTCGCGCGCCAGCTCGGCGAGCTCGTCGGAGCTGACCTCGCCGCCCTCGAAGGAGAAGTAGACGTAGATCTCCGAGCCCATCGACTCGACGACCTCGATCGGCGCTTCGAACTCCTTGCCGGCGGCGTGGTTCTCGGGTGCGAAGCGGGCGTCCTCGAAGTCCTCGGGCCGGATGCCGACGATGATGTCGCCGGAATGCGCAACGCCGTCGGGCGCGTCGATCTCGGTGAACGGCAGCTTGAGCTTGCCGCCCGCGATCGAGCCGGAGAAGAAGTTCATCGCCGGCGAGCCGATGAAGCCCGCGACGAAGATGTTCACCGGGTCGTTGTAGAGCACGCGCGGCGGGTCGACCTGCTGCAGGACGCCTGAGCGCATCACCGCGACGCGGTCGCCGAGCGTCATCGCCTCCGTCTGGTCGTGGGTGACGTAGACCATCGTCGTCTCCAGCCGCCGCTGCAGCCGCGCGACCTCGGTGCGCGTCTGCACGCGCAGCTTGGCGTCGAGGTTCGACAGCGGCTCGTCCATCAGGAAGGCCTGCGGGTCGCGCACGATCGCGCGACCCATCGCGACGCGCTGGCGCTGGCCGCCGGACAGGTTCGCGGGCTTGCGGTCGAGGTGCTCGGCGAGGTCGAGGATCCGCGCCGCCTCCTCGACCTTGCGATCGATCTCCTCCTGCGGGACCTTCGCGAGCTTCAGCGCGAAGCCCATGTTCGCGCGCACCGTCATGTGCGGGTACAGCGCGTAGTTCTGGAAGACCATCGCGATGTCGCGGTCGCGCGGCGAGAGGTCGTTGACGACGCGGTCGCCGATCGTCATCTCGCCCTCGGAGATGTCCTCCAGGCCGGCGATCATCCGCAGCGCCGTCGACTTGCCGCAGCCCGACGGGCCGACGAGGATCATGAACTCGCCGTCCTTGATCTCCAGCGACATCCGCTTGACGGCCTCGGTGCCGTCCGCGTAGCGCTTGGTGACGTCCTGCAGCTTGATTTCGGCCATGCGAGATGAACCCCCTATCCCTTGACGGCGCCCGCCGTGAGCCCGGCGACGATGCGGCGCTGGAAGATGAGCACGAAGACGATGATCGGGATCGTCACGAGGATGGCCGCGGCGGCGATGTTGCCGGTCGGGGCCGTGAACTGCGAGTCGCCGGTGAAGAAGGCGAGCGCCGCCGGCACGGTGCGCGCCGAGTCCGACGACGTCAGCGTGATCGCGAACACGAAGTCGTTCCAGGCGAAGATGAAGACGAGGATCGCCGCGGTGAAGACGCCCGGCGCGGCGAGCGGCAGGATGATCTTGCGAAACGCCTGCCACGGCGTCGCGCCGTCGACCTGGGCCGCCTGCTCGAGCTCCCAGGGGATCTCCCGGAAGAACGCGACGAGCGTATAGATCGCCAGCGGCAGCGCGAACGTCAGGTACGGGATGATCAGGCCGACGTAGGTGTCGTACAGGCCGAGCGTGCGCCACATGTCGAACAGCGGCCCGACGACGGAGATCGGCGGGAACATCGCGATCGCCAGCGCGCCGGCGAGGATCACCGTCTTGCCGGGGAAGTCCAGCCGCGCGATCGCGTAGGCGGTGAACGCCGCCAGCGTGACCGCGATCACGGTCGCGATCAGCGCGATCGAGATCGAGTTGATCAGCGGCCGCAGCAGCGCCGAGTCCAGGCCGCCCGCGAACAGCGACGTGTAGTTCTCGAACGTGACGTCCTGCGGGATGAACTTCCGGTCGCTGACCGTGGCGGGCGTCTTGAACGACAGCGACAGCAGCCAGAGGACCGGGATCAGCGCGTAGAAGAGCACGATCAGCAGCGCGGCCGTCGAGGCGAGGTAGGCGCGCGGGCTGCGGTTGCGCATCGCTACTTCTTCTCCCCCTGCGATGCCGGGACCGCGGTCCCCAGGCCGCGCACGAAGGCGAACGCGATCAGCAGCACGATGATGAAGATCAGCACCGACACGGCCGAGCCGAGGCCGAGGTTCAGGCGCGAGATGAGCTGGTTGTAGGCGAGGATCGAGACCGACTCGGTGTCCTGCGAGCCGCGCGTCATGATGAAGATCGAGTCGAACACGCGGAAGGCGTCCAGCGTGCGGAACAGCAGGGCGACGAGCAGCGCCGGCTTGAGCAGCGGCAGCGTGATCTTCACGAAGCGCTGCCAGGCGTTCGCGCCGTCGACCTTGGCGGCTTCGTAGAGGCCCTCGTCGATCGTCGCCAGGCCGGCGAGCAGCAGCAGCGCCATGAAGGGCGTCGTCTTCCAGACCTCGGTCATGATGATCACGCTGAACGCGCTGCCGCGATCGCCGAACCAGGACTTGTCCTCGCCGATGAAGGGCAGGCTGTTGACGAAGCCGCTGCTCGGGTCGAAGGCGAAGAACCAGGCGAAGGCCGCGACGACGGTGACGATCCCGTACGGGATCAGCACCGAGGTGCGGATCAGGCCGCGGCCGAACAGCGCGCGGTGCATGATCAGCGCGAGCGCCAGGCCGAGCACGAGCTCGATCGAGACCGAGACGACGGTGATCAGCGTCGTGTTGAAGACGTCCTGCCACCACAGCGGCGAGCTCAGCACGGCGACGTAGTTGTCGAGGCCGACGAAGCCGCTCTCCTCGGGGAAGCGCAGGTCGACCCGCTGGACCGACAGCGCGATCGCGTAGAGGATCGGATAGACCGTGACGAGCAGCATCACGATGACCGCCGGCGCGCACAGCATGTAGGCGAGCTTGCGCTCGGCCTTCGTGCGGTCGCTCGTCTTCGCCGGCCCGCCGCGCTTGCGCGATGCCTTGCGGCCAGCCGGGACGGCGGTCATCGCGAGGACCCGCGTTCCGGCTCGACGATCGAGCGGTGGCGCCCGGTCACAGCAGCCCCTCGCGCTTGATCGCCTTCTCGACGTTGTCGCGCAGCTCCTCGTAGGCCGGGTCGAGGTTGCGCGGGTCGATCTTCGTCGTCGGGTGGACCGCGCGCTGGATCGCCAGCGACAGATCCTGGTAGGCCGGCGACTCCGACGGGCGCGCGGCGCCGTTGCGGATCGCCTCGCGGATCTCGTCGGCGTAGCCCGGATAGACCTCCTCGTTCATCGCGGGCTGGTCGTAGAGGTCCTCACGCACCGGCGGCAGGCCGCCGAGCGTCGCGACCTCGAGCTGGTTCTCGGCCTTGACGAGGCACTCGGTCGCCGCGAAGGCCTCGGCCTGGTGCCTGGAGTACGCCGAGACGCCGATGTTGATGCCGCCGATCGGGGGCCTGCCCGGCGTGCCGGCGGTGACGGCCGGGAACTGGGCGGCGGCCATCTGCTCGAAGATCTCCGGCGCGTTGCTGCGCGCCGACGGATGGACGAACGGGTAGTTGATCTGGAACGCCGAGTTGCCGGCCTCGAACCCCAGCCGCGCGCTGTCCTCGTTGGAGGTCGTGAGGTTCGGCGCCGCCACCGGCGAGCGCGACAGCCGGCCGACGATCTCAAGCGCACGCTTCGTCGCCGCCTCCTCGAGGCGCACCTCCGTCGGTCCTGCGAGCACCTGCGTGCCGGCCGACTCGATCAGCTGGTTGACCCACACGACGAGGCCTTCGTAGCGGTTGCCCTGGATCTGGATGCGACCCCTGGCAGGGCCGATTCGCTCCGCCATGTCGATCATCTCGTCCCAGGTCTCCGGGGCGGTCGGCACGAGGTCCTTGCGATACCACAGCAGCTGCGTGTTGGACCAGATCGGGACCGTGAAGAGACGGCCCTCGAAGCGCGCCGTCTGCAGGACCGACGAGAAGACGTTGGCGCTGACCGTCCGCGCGGTGCTGGCCGGCACCGGGGCGATCCAGCCGGCGTTGGCGAACTCGCCGGTCCAGACGACGTCGAGGCCGAGCAGGTCGAGCGACGGGTCCTCGGCGCCGAGCCGCCGGACGAGCTGCTCGCGCTGCTGATCGGCCTCCGCCGGGAGGTACTCGAACTCGATCTCGTACTGGCCGCCGGACTGCTGCGAGCAGCGCTCGGCGATCTTCTGCGGTCCGCCGCTGGGCTCGTTGAAGATGAACCAGCGCAGCGTCACCGGGCCGTCGTCGGAGCCGTCGTCAGCGCCGCAGGCGACGAGGCCGCCCGCGAACACGACCATTGCCAGCGCGATCACGATCCCCCTGCGCATGGCCGCGCCCTACCCCGCGTACCTCGTCACGAATCTCACGATGTCAGATCATGGCGAGGAATCCCTCGCCGGGCAAGAGCTGCACGGGCGCAGCCAGCCCTGCGGGGGTGCGAGCGGCGTGCGTCCGACGTAGAACGCGGCCCGCCGAAGGAGCCGGCCGGGGCTCGTCGCCGAGGTTCAGCGCGACGAGGTGCTCGTCGCCGCGCCGGTAGGCGAGCACGCCGTCCGCGACGCCCTCGTCCTCGCCGAGGAACGTCAGGCCCGCGCCGAGCGTGCGGCGCAGCGCGATCAGGTCGCGGTACAGATGCAGGATCGAGTCCGGGTCGGTGCGCTGCTGGGCGACACCGCCGCCGGCGACCGCGATCGCGGGCAGCCACGGCTGCGCCTCGCTCACCGTGAAGTCGCCATGCGGGAGATCGTCGTCCCAGCGCATCGGGTGTCGGTGGCGGTCGCGGCCGGCCCGGTCGTGCGGCGGGTCGCCACCGGGTCCGTCGGCCATCCCGAGCTCGTCGCCCTGGTAGACGAAGACCGCGCCGGGCAGCGTCAGCGAGAGCATCGCCGCGGCGCGCGCGTTGCGCGCCCCGACGCGGTCGGGCAGGCGCGGGAAGTCGTGGTTGGACAGCACCCAGGCGACCTGCTCGCCGCTGCTGTCGTCCTGCAGCGCGGCAGCGATCGCGGCGCGGATCGCGGCCGCCTCCCAGGGCGCGTGCAGCAGCTCGAAGGCGAACGCGCAGTCGACGTGCGCGAGGTAGGGCGCCAGCTGCCGCCACGGCAGGTAGACCTCGCCGGCGAGCAGCGTGTCGCCGGCGGCCTCGCGCAGCGCCGCGAGCGCGCCGCCGATGTCGGGGGCGTTGCGGCTGTGGATCTGCTCGAGCCGTTCGGCATCGGCGTGCTCGGGCAGCACCGGCGGCGCGCTCGCGGGCGGGTCGTCGCGCAGCTGTGAGTCCTTCAGCAGGTGGTCGACCGCATCGAGCCGGAAGCCGTCGACGCCGCGCGCCAGCCAGAAGCGCAGGGCACCGGCGACCGCGTCGCGCACGTCCTGGCGGCGCCAGTCGAGATCGGGCTGCTCGGGATAGAAGGAGTGCAGGTACCAGCGGCCGGTGCGCGGATCGCGCGACCACGCGGGGCCCCCGAAGGAGGCGATCCAGTTGTTCGGAGGACCGTCGTCGCGCGGCGACCAGACGTAGCGCTCGGGATGCTCGGCGAACCACGGGTGCTCGATCGACGTGTGGCAGGGCACGACGTCCATCAGCAGCCTCAGGCCGCGCTCGTGCGCGGCGGCGATCAGCGCGTCGGCGTCGGCGAGCGTGCCGAAGCGCGGATCGACTTGCTCGTAGTCGGCGACGTCATAGCCGCCGTCGGCCATCGGCGACGGATAGACCGGCGACAGCCAGATCGCGTCCGCGCCGAGCTGGCGGACGTGCTCCAGCCGCGCGGCGATGCCGCGCAGGTCCCCCTCGCCGTCGCCGTCGGAGTCCTGGAAGGAGCGCGGATAGACCTGGTACACGACGGCGTCGCGCCACCAGGGTCCTCCGCTGTCGGCCCGATCGCTCACCTCCCCATGCTCGCGCATCGCGGCGGCGATCAGGCGGACCGCCGGGTGGGTGGCCGGCGTCGTCCACCCAGCCGCGCGACCACCGGCCTAGAAGTAGTACTGGTGCGTGTTCTCCGGGATGATCGCCATCGCCAGGATCACGCCGAGCATCAGCAGGCAGGCGATGATCGCCAAGAACATCTTCGCGGGGGTCACCATGTGGTCTCTTCTCCCTTGTGAGTGTTGACGAGCGCGAGCAGCCGAGCCCGCCGCGCCGTGCGGCCTGAATCTATGTGCCGCATGCACGCCAAATGCGCCAGGTTGCCCGGCGGAGGCGGCGCGGTGGCCCGAGGCCGCGCCGCGAGCTCGGTCGGGCTTCAGTCGAGCGCGACCGTGCGACCGTCGATGAAGTACTCCGACGACTCGATGATCTCGTCGATCAGCGACTGCGGGACGTCGGCGTCGGTCGTCAGGATCATCACCGCGTCGCGCTGCTCGCCGTCGTCGGGCGAGTGACCGACGGCGGCCGAGTCGATGTTCACGCCGCGCTCGCCGAACAGCGTCCCGACGAGCCCGATCACGCCGGGCCGGTCGACGTAGCGAAACAGCGTCAGGTGCGGCTCGAGCTGGAGGTTGAAGCGCTGGCCCCAGGCCTGCAGCAGGTGCGGGCGGTTGCGGTTGCCGATCGTCGTGCCGGCGACCGTCGTGCGCCCGTCGCCGCAGACGACGGTGACGCGGATCAGGTCGGTGAAGTCGCGCGCGGTCGTGCTCGAGGTCTCCGTGACGCGGATGCCGCGCTCCTCGGCGATCGCGTGCGCGTTGACGTCGTTGACGTGCTCCTCGGTGTGGCCCTGCAGCGCCCCCAGCAGCGCGGCGACTGCGAGCGGCCGCGTGTCGCGCTCGGCGACCTTGCCGTGGCACTCGACCTCGATGCCGTCGACCGAGCCGCACAGCGCCAGCGCCGTGCCGAGCCGGCCGAGGTGACGGCAGAGCGGCAGGAACGGGCCGAGGAACTCCATGTCCTCGGGCTTGATCGAGGGCGCGTTGATCGCCGTCGTCACGCTGCCGCCCTGCAGCGCGGCGACGATCTGCTCGGCCGCCTGATATCCGGCGCGGTCGTTGGCCTCGGCCGTCGAGGCGCCGAGGTGCGGCGTGACGATCACGCTCGGATAGCCGAACAGCGGGTGGTCGGTGATCGGCTCGCTGCGAAAGACGTCGAGCGCCGCGCCGGCGACCTTGCCGCTGTCGAGCGCCGCCTTGAGATCGTCGTCGACGATCAGCGATCCGCGCGCGACGTTGAGGATCCGCACGCCGTCGCGCATCTTCGCGAACGCCTGCGCGTCGAGCCAGCCCTCGGTCTCGGCGGTGTTGGGCAGATGCACGCTGATGAAGTCCGCCTGCGCGTAGAGCGCGTCGGAGCTGTCGCACTTCTCGACGCCGAGGTTCTGGTAGCGCTCGCTGGCGACGTAGGGGTCGTAAGCGATGACGCGCATCCCGAAGGCCTTCGCGCGGACCGCGACGAGCTGGCCGATGCGACCGAAGCCGAGCACGCCGAGCGTCTTGTCCATCAGCTCGGTGCCGGTGAAGTTCTTGCGCTCCCAGCGCCCGGCGGTCAGCGCGCCGTGCGCCTGCGGGATGTTGCGCGCCAGCGCGAGCAGCAGCGCGAGCGTGTGCTCGGCCGCGGTGACGATGTTCGAGCGCGGCGCGTTGGCGACGATGATGCCGCGCTTCGTGGCGGCGGTGACGTCGATGTTGTCGATGCCGACGCCGGCGCGCGCGATCACGTGCAGGTTCGGCGCACGGGCGATGAGATCGGCGTCGACCTGCGTCGCCGAGCGCACGAGGATGCCCTCGAAGGCCGCGATGCGCTCCTCGAGCTGCTCGCGCGACCAGCCGATGCCGACCTCGACGTCGAAGCCCGCGATCCTCAGCAGGTCCAGTCCGGAGTCGCCGACGGCCTCGGCGACGAGCACGCGATCGGCCATCAGATCGCCTCCGTCCGCTCGACGACCCAGTCGACGCAGGCCGTCAGCGCCCGCACGTCGTCCGGATCGATCGCCGGGAACATCGCCACGCGCAGCTGGTTGCGGCCGAGCTTGCGGTAGGGCTCGACGTCGACGATGCCGTTGGCGCGCAGCGTCGCGGCGACGCTCGCCGCGTCGACCGTCTCGACGAGGTCGATCGTGCCGACGACGAGCGAGCGCTTGCCGGGGTCGCCGACGAACGGCGTCGCGTAGGACGACGCCTCCGCCCAGCCGTAGAGCGCGCCGGAGGATTCCGTCGTGCGCGCGACGCACCAGTCCAGGCCGCCGTTGTCGAGCATCCACTCGAGCTGCTCGGCGAGCAGCACGAGCGTCGCCAGCGCCGGCGTGTTCAGCGTCTGGTCCAGGCGCGAGTTGGCCAGCGCCGTGTCGAGGCTGAGGAACTCGGGGATCCAGCGTGAGCTTGCCGCGATCTGCCCGATCCGCTCGATCGCCGCCGGGCTGAGCAGCGCGAGCCACAGGCCGCCGTCGGAGCCGAAGCTCTTCTGCGGGGCGAAGTAGTAGGCGTCGGCCTGCCCGGCGTCCAGCGGCAGGCCGCCGGCGCCCGAGGTCGCGTCGATCAGGACGAGCGCGTCGCCGCTGCCCGCGGGTCGCGCGACGGGCACCATGACGCCGGTCGAGGTCTCGTTGTGCGCCCAGCCGATCGCGTCGGCCGTCGGATCGGCGACCGGTTGCGGGGCGTCGCCGGGCGTCGCCTCGACGACGATCGGCTCGGCGAGGAAGGGAGCGTTGCTCGTGACCGTGGCGAACTTGCGGCTGAACTCGCCGTAGGTCAGGTGCAGCGCGCGGTCGCGCACGAGCGACAGCGCGGCGGCATCCCAGAACGCCGTCGTGCCGCCGTTGCCGAGCGCGACCTCGTAGCCGTCGGGCGCTGCGAAGAGCTCGGCGAGGCCGCTGCGAACGCGCCCGACGAGCGCGCGCACCGGCTGCTGGCGGTGCGAGGTGCCAAGCAGTGCGGCGTGCTCACCGGCGAGGCCGGCGAGCTGCTCGGGTCGGACCTTCGAGGGCCCGCAGCCGAAGCGGCCGTCGGCCGGCTTGATCGTTGCGGGGATCTTCAACTGCGTGCTCGTCGTCATCGGGCAGACGTCCCATTGTCGCGGGTGCGGGTCATGCCCAGGCGTGCGGCGGCGAGGTGCTCTCCGCCGCTCCCCGGTGGTGACTCCACCCGAACGCCAGTCGCGACGGCCCGTCCCAGTCTAGTGCACCGCTGCCCGCTCGCGCAGACGCCATCCGCGCCGACCGGTGCGCAGGACGCCGGGCTACTCGCTGAACCCGGTGTCGATCCAGTCCATCATCGAGCGCAGCTCCTTGCCGGTCGACTCGACCTGCGAGGCCGCCTGCTCTGAGCGCATGCGCTTGAAGTTCTCCTGGCCGGCACGGTTCTCGGCGATCCACTCGCGGGCGAAGTCGCCGGACTGGATCTCGGTCAGGATCTGCTTCATGTTGGCCCGTGTCTCGTCGGTGATGACGCGCTTGCCGCGCGTGTAGTCGCCGTACTCCGCCGTGTTGGAGATCGAGTAGCGCATCCCCGCCAGGCCCTTCTCGTACATCAGGTCGACGATCAGCTTGAGCTCGTGCAGGCACTCGAAGTACGCCATCTGCGGGTCGTAGCCGGCCTCGACGAGCGTCTCGAAGCCCGCCTGGACGAGCTCGGACGCGCCACCGCAGAGGACCGCCTGCTCGCCGAACAGGTCGGTCTCCGTCTCCTCGCGGAAGGTCGTCTCGAAGACGCCGCCGCGCGTGCAGCCGATCCCCTTCGCGTAGGCGAGCGCGAGCGCCTGGGCGTTGCCGGTCGCATCCTGCTCGACGGCGACGAGGCCGGGGACGCCGGAGCCCTCGAGGTACTGGCGGCGCACGAGGTGGCCCGGACCCTTCGGCGCGACGAGCGCGACGTCGACGCCGGCGGGCGCCTGGACCTCGTCGTAGTGGATCGAGAAGCCGTGGCCGAAGAGCAGCAGGTTGCCCTCGGCGATCCCGTCGCGGACCTCGCCTTCGTAGACGGCGCGGTGGAGCTCGTCGGGGACGAGCATCATCACGAGGTCGCCGCGACTGGCGGCATCGGCGACGCCGAGCACCTCGAGGCCGTGCTCGGCCGCCTTGCTCGCGGAGGCCGACCCCGCGCGCAGGCCGACGACGACGTCGACGCCCGAGTCCTTCAGGTTGAGCGCGTGGGCGTGGCCCTGCGAGCCATAGCCGATGATCGCGACGGTCTTGCCGTCGAGGAGGGTGAGGTCTGCGTCGTCGTCGTAGTACATGGCGCGGGATCCTAGTGGGCCGCTACGCGCCGGCTGCGGCGACGTGCGTCAGGCCCGGCAGCGCGACCGAGCCGTCCTGCGCGACGTACGGCGCAAGCCGTGCGTCGAGCGCGTCGCGCAGGTCGTCGCGCTGCGCCGGGCTGATCGCGCCGACCTGACGCGCGAGCGTCGTCGACAGGTCCAGCTGCGTGTCCCACCAGTCGTCGAGGCTCGGGTAGCGGAAGCTGATCGCGATCTGCTCGACGACGATCTCCGCAAAGCCCGTCTGCTCGAGCAGGTCGACGATCCGCTCAGGGTCGCGGAAGGCGAACATGTTCGCCTGGTCGAGGTCGGGCGGCTCGATCGCGCCGAGCGCGACGAGCTCGGCCGCCGGTGCTGCCGCCCACGGGTTCTCGGCGGGCTCGGCCCAGGCGGCGAGCGCGACGCGGCCGCCGGGCCGCAGGACGCGGCGCGTCTCGCGCAGCGCGGCCGCCGGATCGGCGAGCAGCATGTAGCCCCAGCGGGCGAGCACGCCGTCGAGGTCGGCCGTCGCGAGATCGATCCACTCGGCGTCGATCGTGCGGAAGTCGACGTTCGCGACGCCCAGCTCGGTGGCGCGGGCGCGCGCCTGGTCGACCATCTCCTGCACGGCGTCGGAGCTGATCAGCCGGCCACCGGGCTCGATCAGCTCGGCGGCCAGAAAGCCCGTGTCGCCGGGGCCGGCGGCGAGCTCGAGGACGCGATGGCCGGGCTGCGGATCGATCGCGTCGACCATCCACTGCGAGACGGGCTCGCCGGCGGACTGGATGACGTCGCGGTGCGCGCCCCAGGCGCCGGCCGCGGCCGCCCAGTGCTCGCGGCTCGTCGCGCGGTACTCCGCCGGATCTTGATCCACTAGGCCGTCCTCGTCCCCACCGCCGTGGACGCCGCGAGCGCGGCGACCACGACGGCCGCGAGGACGAGCTGCGTTTGCACGCCGATCGGCAGCGCGCGCTAGCGCCGGATCGTGAAGCGAATCACCCGCGACCGGGCGTCGGCGGAGTTGCCGAAGGTCCCGGCCCGGTCGACGCCGAACGCCCGCACGCGGTAGCTGCCGGTCGACAGCGGACGCGCGAGCGGGACGTTGTACGTCCATTCGCCGTTGGCGCTGTCTCGCGTCAGCCGCGCATTGATCAGCGCCGGGCGCGAGCAGCTGACCAGACGGAAGCCGCGCGTCGGGTTGTAGTAGTGGCAGCGCTGTGTGCCGGTCGTCCTGGCGGTGATCTTCTGGATCGTCAGCACGACCCGCTGGACGCCCGACGCGTCCTGGGACAGGCCGGCGATCCGGACCCGGTTGCGCGTCCGCGTCCTGACCCTCGTGCGCTGTCCGTTGCGAGTCACGGTCCGCGTCCTCGTCGTGAACAGGCGCAGCGTCTGGTTGGCCCGCGGCGTGACGATGCCGACCCGCGGCGGAATGCCGTCGGCCAGCTTGAAGACGACGACGGCCTCGGGACTCACCGCGCCCTGCGCGCTGACGACGATGAGGGCGGCCGCAGCGTCGCCGGCCTCGGCGAACGTGTGCTGCACGAACGGCTCGGTCGTGACCGCGGACCTGCCGTCGCTGAAGCGCCAGCGGTACTGGACGATGCCGCCGCCACCGGCGGCGTCGCGGTGGCTCGATGCGCGGCCGTCGAACGTGACGGGCTGTGCGTTGCGTGGTGTCGCGGTGGCGACGGCGATCGCCGCGGTCGGAGCCGCCGGGTTGTACTCGTCGGCGCCGAGATCGGTCGGCGCCGTCGAGCGATCCTCGCCGTCGATGTCGGTCGGCGACTCACCGGGGGTGACGCCGCCCTGGTTGATCGCCGCCGCGGCGTCGGGTCGCAGGCGGAAGTTCGCGCCCGCCGGGTCGAGGAAGAGCGCGTTGCGGTCACCGGACTCGAGCGTGCGCGTCCGCGTGAGCGTCGCGGTGTTCGCACCGAGCAGCGGCAGGCCGAGCGTCCCGCTGAAGTTCACGACGCGGTTGCTGAACGCGATCGAGTCGCTGATCGTCGCATGGATGCTGCCGATGTTGTTGCCGAGCAGGCTGACCGCGTTGCTGGAGTCGATGTCGACGCCGTTCGACGAGCCGGCAGCCGTGATGTGGCGCAGCGCGAGCGTGATGTCGCCTGCGCCGTTGCCGGCGAGCGCCTCGACCTCGTTGTTGCGCGTGATCGCTCGGACGCCGGCGCCGCCGCCGTAGACGATCGACGAGTCGACGGTCAGCGCCTTCGCGGGCGACTTGCTGCCGCCCGTGCCGGGGCCGGACTCGACCTGGATCGCGCCGGTGCTCTGGCCGCCGGTCGCGACGAGAGAGCGCTCGATCTTGTTGCCGCCGGCCGAGATGAGGACGCCGAAGCCGTCGCGGCTGACGACGACCGAGTCCTGGAGGATGAGGCCCGACTGGCCGCTGACGTAGATGCCGGGCGCGGCGCTCGTGCCCTGACTGACCGCGACCTTCGAGAGCACCGACGGGCCGCCGCTCGCGCCGGCGAACTCGATCGTGCCGTTGATCGCGGCTCCGAGGTCGCCGTTGATCGTGACGCCGCCGACCGTGAACGTCGGCGCCGGATAGACGCCGGTCGCAAGGTTGAAGACATCGCCCGGCTGGGCGATCGCGGCCGCCTCGACGAGGCCGCCGCAGGCGAGATCGGCGCCGCCGCAGGGGCCGTCGCCCGCCTTGACGGTGTAGGTCGCGGCGTGCGCCGCAGCAGGGACGACGAGCACCGCCAGCGCGGCAGCGACAAGGGTCAACGAGCGACGACGGCCCGGGCGTGACATTCATTCCTCCAAAGATCGGCGCATAAGCTTCCCTGAGACCGTTCTCGGTAGCTCGTGGATAAATCTGATGACTCTGGGCACCTTGTAGCCGGCGAGTCGGACACGACAATAACCGCGTAGCTCCTCCTCCGTTGCCGAACCCCCCCCGCGGAGCACGATCGCGGCCACGACGCGCTCGCCCCAGGCAGGGTCCGGCAGCCCGTAGACGGCCGCCTCGGCGACCGCCGGATGGCTCTCGAGCACCGCCTCGACCTCGACCGGGGCGACGTTCTCGCCGCCGCTGATGATCGTGTCGCCGGCCCGTCCGGTGACGGTCAGGGTGCGATCGGCGTCGAGCGCACCCTCGTCGCCGGTGTGCAGCCAGCCGTCGGCCGACAGGGATCCGGGCGCGACCGTCGGGCCCTGCACGAGGATCTCGCGTCGGGCGCCGACCCGCACGCGGGTGCAGAACAGCGCCGGCCCGCCGGTCGTGACCTGCGAGCAGGCCTCCGTCAGGCCGTACGTGCTGACGGTCCGTAGACCGGCGCCGGCGGCACGTTGCAGCAGCGCCTGCGCGACCGGCGCGCCGCCGACGAGGGCGGCGCGCAGCCGCGGCGGATGGCGCAGGCCGGCGTCCAGCAGCCGCGCGAGCGTCGTCGGCACGACCGAGACGAGCGTCGCGCGGGTGGCGATCTCGTCGGCCGCGGCGTCGGCGTCGAAGCGCTCGTGCAGGACGACCGTCGTCGCGTAGATCGTGCTGCGCACGAGGATCGACAGGCCACCGACATGCGACAGCGGCAGCGCGCACAGCCAGGCGTCGTCGTCGCGGACCCCGAGCGCCACCGCCGAGCCGAGCGCGCTCCACAGCCAGTTGCCGTAGGTCAGCGCGACCGGCCGCGGTCCGCTCGTCGTGCCCGAGGTGTGGACGACGATCGCGGCGGCGGCGAGGTCATGGGTGCCGGTCAGCGGGGCGCTCGCGTCGGCGAGCCCGTCGAGCGGCTCGCCGACGACCGTCGCGCAGCCGCCGGTGCGAGCACTGCGCTCGGCGGCCCTCTGGCGCAGGTCGACCGGCACGGCGATCGCGCCGAGCAGCAGGCAGCCGTGCAGCGTCTCGGCGAACGCGCGCCGCGCGGGCAGCGCGATCCCGACCTGGTCCCCCGGCCGGACGCCGAGCGCGCTCAGGCGCTGGGCGGCGAGCGTCGCCGCGTCGTGCAGCCCGGCATAGGTCAGGACGCCGTCGTCGGCGCGCAGCGCGATCCGGTCGGGGTGCGTGCGCGCGGCGCGCCGCAGCCAGGATTCGACGAGCACTAGCTCTCCGTCTGCCGTCCGAGCACCAGGGGAAAGTAGCCTGCACCGCATGCCGACCGAGTGGACGCCGGGTCCCGGCGCGTACACCGACATCCGCTACGAGCTCAGCGGCGACGGGATCGCGAAGATCACGATCGACCGGCCCGAGGTGCGCAACGCCTTCCGGCCGCAGACGATCATCGAGATCTCGGCGGCGCTCGAGCGCGCCCGCGAGGACACGTCGGTCGGCGTGATCGTGCTGACCGGGGCGGGCGAGCTGGCCTTCTGCTCGGGCGGCGACCAGAACGTGCGCGGCGACACGGGCTACCTGATGGAGCCCGACCCCACCCACCGGGCGGACCCCGCCCACGGGGCGGACCCCGCCCGCCCCGCGGTCGGGCGCTTCCACGTCACCGACCTGCACGTCCAGATCCGCCGGCTGCCCAAGCCCGTCGTCGCGATGATCGCCGGCTACGCGATCGGCGGCGGGCACGTGCTGCACCTCGTCTGCGACCTGTCGATCGCCGCCGACAACGCGCGCTTCGGCCAGGTCGGGCCGCGCGTCGGCTCCTTCGACGGTGGCTTCGGGGCCGGACTGCTGGCCTCGCTCGTGGGACCCAAGAAGGCCAAGGAGATGTGGTTTCTCTGCCGCCAGTACGATGCCGGCGAGGCACTCGCGATGGGGCTCGTCAACGCCGTCGTGCCGCTCGCCACGCTGGAGGACGAGACGGTCGCCTGGTGTCAGGAGATGCTTGCGATGTCGCCGTTCGCCCTGCGGCTCTGCAAGGCGAGCTTCAACGCGTCGGAGGACGGCTTCAGCGGCATCCAGCAGCTCGCGCACGACGCCAACCTCCTGTTCTACGAGAACGCCGAGGCGCAGGAGGGCCGCGACGCCTACCGCGAGAAGCGCCGACCGGACTTCTCGCGGTTTCCCAAGAGGCCGTAGGTTCTCTGGGCATGGATGCCGCCGCCCCCAGCAGTCCGCTGCACATCTGGCTGATGGCGGCTCGCGTCCGCACGCTGCCGGCTGCGGTCGCGCCGGTCCTCGTCGGCACGGCGATCGCCGTCCAGCAGGGCATCTTCCGGCCCGACGCGTTCGCCGCGGCGCTGCTGGGCTCGATCCTGATCCAGATCGGCACGAACCTCGCCAACGACTACTCCGATGCCCGCCGCGGGGCCGACGCCGAGGACCGCGTCGGCCCGGTGCGGGTGACCGCCGGCGGGCTCGTGCCGCCGCGCCAGGTGCTGATCGCGACCTACGTGACGTTCGGCCTGGCGGCGCTGTGCGGGGTCTACCTCGTGTTCGTCGCGGGGATCGAGCTGCTGATCCTCGGGGTGCTGTCGATCGCCGCCGGCGTGCTGTACACGGGCGGACCGAAGCCGTATGGCTACGAGGGGCTGGGCGAGGTGTTCGTGTTCCTCTTCTTCGGGCTCGTCGCCGTCACGGGCTCGGCGTTCGCCCAGCTCGAGGCCTGGCCGCGCGACGCGTTCCTGCTGGCCGTGCCGGTCGGCCTGCTCGCGGCGGCGATCCTCGTCGTCAACAACGTGCGCGACATGGACTCCGACAAGCGTGCCGGCAAGCGCACGCTCGCCGTGCGCCTGGGGCGAGAGCGCGCGCGCACGATCTACGGGCTGATGCTGTACGTCTCCTACCTCGTCGCGCCGCTGCCGTGGCTGCTCGGCGGCGAGCTCTCGTTCTGGCTGCTGGCGCCATGGCTGACGCTGCCCTTCGCCGTCCGCCTCGCGCGCACGGTGCGCACGCACGCCGACGGGCCGACGCTGAACCACGCACTGGCACGGACCGGGATGCTGCAGCTGGCGTTCTGCCTGCTGCTGAGCGCCGGTGTCGTCGCGAGCTAGAGCGCTTGCCCGCGCGCCGCTCGGCGGTAGGCGGTAGCGGACCGTGCGCGTCACGATCGAGCAGCGCTCCCTGCGCCTTCGCGCGCCCTTGCAGACGTCCTACGGAGCGATCGCGCAACGCACGATCTTCGAGCTCCAGATCGCGGGGGTCGACGGCGTGTCCGGGCGCGGCGAGGCGGCGCCGCTTGAGGCCTACGACGACGTGCCCGACGAGCGCGCGCGCATCGCGCTCGAGGCCTACCGCCCGATCCTCGAGGACGGCGACGGGCTCACCGGCGGCGAGCTGCTCGACGCCTGCCGCGCCGCCGACGACCTCCCCCAGGCGCTCGCCGCCGTCGACATGGCGCTGTGGGAACGCGCCGCGCGCCGCGCCGGGCGGCCGGTCGCGCGGCTGCTGAGCGACGACGTGCTCGACGCGGTGCCCGTCAACGCGACGATCGGCGCCGGCGACCGCGCCGGTGCGGCGGCAAGCGCCGGCGCGGCGGTCGAGGCGGGCTTTCGCTGCGTCAAGCTGAAGGTGGGTACCGGCGACGACGCGGGCCGCGTCGCCGCCGTCCGCGCGGCGCTCGGCCCGGCGCCGCTGCTGCGCCTCGACGCCAACGGCGCCTGGAGCGTCGACGAGGCCGTGCGCACGATCGGCACGCTCGCGCCGGCCGGCCTCGAGCTCGTCGAGGAGCCGGTCCACGGCCTCGATGCGCTGCGTGCCGTGCGTGAGCGCGTCGCGGTGCGTATCGCGATGGACGAGACCGCCGCCGAGCCGGGTGCGCTGGCGTCGGGCGCCGCCGACGCGGTCTGCCTGAAGCTCGCGCGCTGCGGCGGCATCTCGGGACTGCTGGCGTGCGCGTCGCTCGTGCGCGCGTCCGGCGCCGAGCCCTACGTCGCCTCGACGTTCGACGGCCCGCTCGGAATCGCCGCCGCGCTGCACGCCGCCGCCGCGCTGCGGATCGAGGCGGCGTGCGGCCTGGCGACGCTCGACCTGTTCGTCGGCGAGGACCTCGCGGGCCGGCGGCCGTTCGCCGTGCGCGACGGAGCGATCGCGGTGCCGCGCGGGCCGGGGCTGCTCGGATGACCTCGCTCGCGCTGCGGATCGCGCACGCGGCGCTGCACCGCCCGCCGCGCCATCGGTACGGCGCGCACCCGCGGCAGGTCGCCGACCTGCATCTGCCGGCCGGTCCCGGCCCCCATCCTGTCGTCGTGGTCCTGCACGGCGGCTACTGGCGGCCGCCCTACACGCGCCTGATCATGCGCCCGCTGTGCCTCGATCTCGCTCGGCGCGGTTGGGCGGCCTGGAACGTCGAGTACCGCCGCCTGGGACGTGACGGGGGCGGCTGGCCGCAGACGTTCGACGACGTCGCCGCGGCGATCGACCATCTCGACGAGCTGCGCGCCGGCCCGGTCGACCTCGACCGCGTGACGCTGCTCGGGCACTCGGCCGGCGGCCAGCTCGCGCTGTGGGCGGGCGGGCGCGGCG